>DATNFI010000038.1:0-29072 GCA_035606475.1 Mycobacterium sp.
AGCGCGAACTCGCGGAGTCGCGGGTTCAGCAGAGGCTGGAACGGATGAGCGAGCGGGCCGCCCAGCAGCTCGACGGTGCCCGCGTCGATCAGCCGGCGCAGCAGCGGGCTGGCGCCGTGACGCCAGTGCGTATTGAAATCCTGCAGCGCGTGCTCGGTTTCCGCCATTTCCCGAATGCCGAAGGCGCGCAGCGCTTCCGGAGCCGAGGCAGGCGAACCGTCGGTGGCGTCACCGGGCCGCAGGCTGGCCGCCTCGGCCGCGCGCAGATGCCAGTTGGCCAGCCAATGATGCATCCCGTCAAGGCAATACGGGTCGTCGAGTTGCGCCATCACGACCGGCGTGACGCCCAGCGTGATCAACCGGTGCCGGTCCTCATCGGCCAGTCGGCGCAGGACCCGCAGCAGCGGCAGATACGACGCCGCCCACGACTGGTAGAGCCACTCTTCGCCGACCGGCCAGCGGCCGTGGTGGGCCAGCCACGGTAGATGGGTGTGCAGCACCAGGGTGAACAACCCGGGCACCGGCTCGCGGGTGGCCGTCACGCCCGCACCGCGATCGCCACCAGGTCGAGGCTGTCGTTGATGTGGTGTGACGCGTCGGTGTCGGCCTCGACGATGTCGAAATCCGCAGCGGCCACCGCGGCGACATCGGCCAGCAGGTCCTCCGGCCACGGTGCATCGGCGACCGCGCGCTTGATCTGGGCGTCGATGATCGAGCCGCCGTGACGGGCGTCCATCTCGAGCAGCCGCGTCCCGTGAAACACGCCGCTCATCGACACCGAGGTGAAGCCGGCGTCGCTCAACAGCTCCGCCATCTCGTCGGCGTTCAGCTCGCGCGTGTGGAACGGGTTGATCGGGGTGTCGCGGCCCGGCGAGAAGGTGATTCGGTTTGGGGTCGACATCATCAACTCCCCACCCGGGCGCAGCACCCGCGCGCACTCGCGGACAAATTGTGGCTGATCCCACAAATGCTCGATCACCTGGAAGTTGACCACGACATCGACCGACTGATCGGGCAGCGGCAGCTCGGCGAGATTGCCGTGGACCACCTGCACCCGCGGATAGCGGGCCCGCACGTGCGCGACCGTCGCCTCGTCGTAGTCCACCGCGGTCACCCGCTGCGCGACCCCGGCGATCAGGTCGGCGCCGTAGCCTTCGCCACAGCCGGCTTCGAGCACGTCGCGGCCCACACAGCGCTGCGCCAACTGCTGGTAGACCACCTCATGGCGGCGAAACCAGTAGTTCTCCACGTCGAGGCCCGGGATGGTGCGTTCACCGGTCAACGGCAGGGGGGCGCCCGCCGGGGCATGCGGAACATCAGGGATGAATGCGCTCATTGCATAGGCAGGCTAACGCGTGGCGGTGTTTTCTGTGGGTTCGCGAATGCTTCACTTCGGGTAATCCAGCGCCGGGGCGGGGGCGCCGCCCACTTGTGAAGGGCCGGGGGGACAGAACGTGCAGGACGACCCGCTATGGTGTGAGAGCAAACCACACTAAGTTACCGGTCAGTAACATGCGGGTGCGGTGCGCACAAGACGTGACCTAAGTCCTGCGGCTAACGGCTGCGGGATTCACTCGAGGAGGACGAGCCACTCTCATGACGAACATCGTGGTCCTGATCAAGCAGGTCCCGGACACCTGGTCAGAGCGCAAACTCACGGACGGCGACTGGACGCTGGACCGTGAGGCCGCCGACGCCGTGCTGGACGAGATCAACGAGCGCGCCGTCGAAGAAGCGCTGCTGATCCGCGAGAAGGAAGCCGCCGACGGCACTGAGGGATCGGTCACCGTGCTGACCGCCGGGCCGGAGCGGGCCACCGAGGCGATTCGTAAGGCGCTGTCGATGGGCGCCGACAAGGCCGTTCACCTGCTTGATGACGGGCTGCACGGCTCGGACGTCGTCCAGACCGGCTGGGCGCTGGCGCGCGCACTGGGCACCATCGAGGGCACCGAGCTGGTCATCGCCGGCAACGAGGCCACCGACGGAACCGGTGGTGCCGTACCGGCCATCATCGCCGAGTACCTGGGTCTGCCGCAGCTGACCCACCTGCGCAAGCTGTCGCTGGAAGGCGGCAAGATCACCGGCGAGCGTGAGACCGACGACGGTGTGTTCACCATCGAGGCGTCGCTGCCCGCCGTGGTGAGCGTCAACGAGAAGA
Source organism: Mycobacterium sp. (assembly GCA_035606475.1). Taxonomy (GTDB): domain Bacteria; phylum Actinomycetota; class Actinomycetes; order Mycobacteriales; family Mycobacteriaceae; genus Mycobacterium. The sequence continues at coordinate 2,159 of DATNFI010000038.1, forward strand.
TCAACGAGCCGCGCTTCCCGTCCTTCAAGGGCATCATGGCCGCCAAGAAGAAGGAAGTCACCAAGCTCACGCTGGCCGAGATCGGTGTCGAGAGCGACGAGGTGGGCCTGGCGAACGCCGGCTCGAAGGTGCTGACGTCGACCCCGAAGCCGGCGAAGTCCGCGGGTGAGAAGGTCGCCGATGAGGGCGAGGGCGGCAACGACATCGCCAAGTACCTGGTCGGCCAGAAGATCATCTAAGACGTCAACCTTTAACTGAAAGACACGGAACAAACTCATGGCTGAAGTATTGGTGCTCGTCGAGCACGCCGATGGTGCCCTGAAGAAGGTCACCTCCGAATTGATCACCGCCGCACGGGTTCTCGGTGAGCCCGCCGCCGTCGTCGTAGGCAAGCCGGGCACGGCCGACCCGCTGATCGACGGGCTGAAGGCCGCCGGTGCCGCCAAGATCTACGTCGCCGAGTCCGACACGGCGGAAAACTACCTGATCACTCCGGCCGTCGACGTGCTCGCCGCGTTGGCCGAATCCGCCAGCCCGGCAGCCGTTTTGGCGGCCTCCAGCGCCGACGGCAAGGAAATCACCGGCCGGCTCGCCGCCCGGATCGGTTCCGGCCTGCTGGTTGACGTGGTCGGTATCGAGGCCGGCCCCAAGACCATTCACTCCATCTTCGGTGGCGCGTTCACCGTCGAGGCGCAGGCCAACGGCGACACCCCGGTGATCACCGTGCGCGCCGGAGCCATCGACGCCGAACCTGCCGACGGCGCAGGCGAGAAGGTGACCGTCGAGGTGCCCGAGGCCGCCGAGAACGCTGCCAAGGTCACCTCTCGCGAGCCCGCCGTCGCCGGCGACCGCCCGGAGCTGGCCGAGGCCACCATCGTGGTGTCCGGTGGTCGTGGTGTCGGCAGCGCCGACAACTTCCACGTGGTCGAGGAGTTGGCCGACTCGCTGGGTGCCGCGGTCGGCGCCTCGCGTGCCGCGGTGGACTCCGGCTACTACCCGGGTCAATTCCAGGTCGGCCAGACGGGAAAGACGGTCTCGCCCCAGCTATACATCGCGCTGGGCATCTCCGGGGCCATCCAGCACCGCGCCGGCATGCAGACCTCGAAGACCATCGTCGCGGTCAACAAGGACGAAGAGGCGCCGATCTTCGAGATCGCCGACTACGGCATTGTCGGCGACCTGTTCAAGGTCGCGCCGCAGCTCACTGAGGCGGTCAAGGCACGCAAGGGCTGATCGCACGCGAAAGCCCCCGCCCGCCTGCGCGTGTCGGGGGCTTTCTGCGTTGCGGCCGCTCCCGTCGAGGCTGCGTCCAGCCGCAGTTTCGGCGTCGAGCCTGCGTCCAGCCGCAGTTTCGCGGTAGGACATCCGAGCGTATTGCGCGTTTGAATCTCTCCGCTGCGGTGTATTAGTAGGTGCAACCCGTTCCAGGAAAGGAACTCGATGATGAAGGCAACGATGCCCGTCGCGATGGCGATCGCCGCTCTTCTGTTCAGTGGATGTTCGGCTTCGCAAATCATCAACACCGGTGGTGACACCAAGTGCAAGGACTTCACCACGCAGGACGAGAAGAAGCAGAACGACGAGGTCAGCAAGATGCTGAAGGACAAGAGCGGCTCTGACCCCTCGAATCTGCAGATCACCGCCACCCGGTTGTCGGTGGCCACCTACTGCCAGACGCTTGGCAAGCCGGACTCAAAGATCGACGAGGCGCCGCACGGCTGAGCCGGAAATCGGTTGCGCCGGAGGCTTACTCGCTGCCAGCCTGCAACACCACCATGGCCCGCGCCGCCACCCGCACGGCGTGGCCCGCGGGCGTCGGTTGCGGATCGTCGGGATTCGCTACGCGGACCGCGGTGTCGACGACGGGTATCCAGGCCGCGCCGAATTCCTTTGGTGGCAGCGTGAACTCGATCGGCTCGTGGTGGGCGTTGAAACACAGCAGGAACGAGTCGTCGGTCACCCGTTGGCCCCGGGCGTCGAGGTCGGGGATGCCCAGGCCGTTCAGGTAGACAGCGACGGATTTGCCGAAGCCCGAATCCCAGTCGTCGTCGACCATTTCGGAGCCGTCGGGTCGGAACCACGAGATGTCGGGTTGTCCCTCGGTGCCACGCCGGCGCACCGGCACCCCTCTGAAGAAGCGTCGCCGACGGAACACCGGATGCGCGGCGCGTAACGCGGACACCGATCGGGTGAACTCCAGCAGATCGGTGTCCATCGAATCCCAGTGCACCCAGGTGATCTCGTTGTCCTGGCAGAACCCGTTGTTATTGCCGCGTTGGGTTCGGCCGAGCTCGTCGCCGTGCGAGATCATCGGAACCCCTTGCGACAACAGTGTTGTCGCAAGGAAGTTGCGCTGCTGGTGGGCGCGCAGCGCGTTGATGCCCGGATCGTCGGTCGGACCTTCGACGCCACAGTTCCAGGATCGGTTGTGGTTTTCGCCGTCGTTGTTGTCTTCTCCGTTGGCCTCGTTGTGTTTTTCGTTGTAGGACACCAGATCGCGCAGCGTGAAACCATCGTGGGCCGTGACGAAGTTGATCGACGCCACCGGCCGCCGTGCGGTGTGCTCGTAGAGGTCGGCCGATCCGGTGAGCCGAGACGCGAACTCGCCCAGCGTCGCCGATTCGCCTCGCCAGTAGTCGCGCACGGTGTCGCGGAACTTCCCGTTCCACTCGGTCCACTGCGGCGGGAAGTTGCCCACCTGGTAGCCGCCCGGGCCCACGTCCCACGGCTCGGCGATCAGCTTGACCTGGCTGACGGTCGGATCCTGTTGCACCAGTTCGAAAAACGCCGACAATCGATCCACGTCATAAAATTCCCGGGCCAGCGTTGCGGCCAGGTCGAAGCGGAACCCGTCCACATGCATCTCGGTGACCCAGTATCGCAACGAGTCCATGATCAGTTGCAGCGAGTGCGGATTGCCGACGTTGAGGCTGTTGCCGGTGCCGGTGTAGTCCATGTAGTACTGCTTGTCGTCATCGACCAGGCGGTAGTACGCGGCGTTGTCGATCCCGCGCATCGACAAGGTCGGGCCCAGGTGGTTGCCCTCGGCAGTGTGGTTGTAGACCACGTCGAGGATCACCTCGATGTCCTGGTCGTGCAGGGCGCGGACCATCGTCTTGAATTCCTGCACCTGACCGCCCGGCGTGGGGCTGGACGCGTATTTGGAGTCGGGGGCGAAGAAGCCGATTGTGTTGTAGCCCCAGTAGTTTGACAGCCCCTTATCGATCAGCGTCGAGTCGTTGGCAAAGTGGTGGACCGGCATCAGCTCAATGGCGTTGACGCCCAGACTTTTCAGGTGCTCGATGATCATCGGGTGGGCGATGCCGGAGTAGGTGCCGCGCATCCGCTCGGGAATGTCGGGATGCAGTTCGGTCAGCCCTTTGACGTGTGCCTCGTAGATGACGGTGTCGGCGTACTCGTGGTCCGGCGGGCGGTCATTGCCCCAGTCGAAGTACGGGTTGATCACCACCGACTTCGGCATGTTCGGCGCGGAGTCGTCGTCGTTGCGGCTGTCGGGGTCGCCGAAGTTGTAGCTGAACAACGACTGTTGCCACTCGAAGGTGCCGTCGATCGCCTTGGCGTACGGATCGAGCAGTAGCTTGTTCGGGTTGCATCGCTGACCGGTCGACGGGTCGTAGGGGCCATGCACCCGGTAGCCGTAGCGTTGGCCCGGCTCGATGGCCGGCAAGAAACCGTGCCAGACGAAGCCGTCCGCCTCGTTCAGCGTCACCCGGGATTCCTTGCCGTCGGCGTCGAAGAGGCAGAGTTCGACCTTCTCGGCGACCTCGCTGAACACCGCGAAGTTGGTGCCCGAGCCGTCGTAGGTGGCGCCCAGCGGGTAGGCCTTGCCGGGCCACTGCTCGATGCGCACCGGCCGGTGCGAGTCCCCAGTGTCCGTCAATGCGCCCTCTTTCGTCTTCAGCGCCGCATGGCTGCGACCCGACGCTGGAGACTACCCGCCGCGCGACAAGTCACACATTGTGTGAATCGGGGCACAATGGCAGTCGCGTTATCTGGTCGACGTCGATTGTCGAACGTCGAAGCCGTCGAGCGTGCCCCCGGATCGCCAGGCATTCAGGATGTCCGCGTATTCGGTTGGGCTGCCGAAGAAGAAGCTGTCGCGGTTCAGTCGTGCGCTCGCCTGGCCCTCGCGGTTGTAGTAGCCGGGAGTGCACGATTCCCGCCGGCCGGCGATGACGCTGGAGCGCTCCACGACGGTGTCGACCCAGGCGGCTTCGGCATCCGCGGTGGCTTCGAGTTCGGCGGCGTCGTGCTGCAACGCCCATGCGATCACCCAGGCGATGTGACGGGATTGGGTGTCGATCAGGTAAGGGAAGTTCACCGTGAACCCAGACTGGGCAATGCTTTCGATGAAGCAGTTCGGAAAACCGTTGACGTGCACGCCGTGCATCGTGCGGACACCGTCGGCCCACTTGTCGGTGAGGGTCAGGCCCTCGCGGCCGATGATCTCGAAGCCGGTGCGCTGTGAATAGCTGGTGCCGACCTCGAAGCCGGTGGCGAAAATCAAACAGTCCAAGGGGTATTCGACGCCCGCCACGACGACGCCGGGTGCGGTGATCTGCTCGACGCCGAGTCCTCGGGTATCGACCAGCGTGACATTGCCGCGGTTGAAGGCCTGCAGGTATTCGTCGTGGAAGCACGGCCGCTTGCAGTAGTACCCATACCACGGTTTGAGTGCCTCGGCGGTGGCGGCATCGGTGACGATCGAGTCGACGCGAGCACGGATCTCTTCCATCTTGGCGAAGTCGGCCAGCTCGGCGGCGTTCGGGCCGCCCTCGTTGACGATCGGCATCTTCTTGGTGAGGCTGGTCCACGCATCGTCGACCAGGTCTTCATCGGAAGTTCCTCCGGCAGTGAGGATTTGAAAGTTCTCCATCCGCCGCTGCTGCCAGCCGGGCTCCAGCGATGCGGCCCATTCCGGTTCGGTCGGCCGGTTGGCCCGCACGTCCACCGTCGACGGAGTGCGCTGAAACACGAACAGTTTGCCGCATGCCTCGGCAAGCCTGGGTACGCACTGGATAGCCGTCGCGCCGGTGCCGACGATGCCGACCACCTTGTCGGACAGGGCGCTCAAATCGTCGCCGGTGTAGTCGTAGTCCCATCGGCTGGTGTGGAAGGTATGTCCGCCGAAATCGGTAATACCGTCAATTCCAGGCAGTTTCGGCTTCTGCAGGTAGCCATTGGCCATCGCCACGAACCGGGCGCGAATCTCGTCGCCGCGATCAGTCGAGATTACCCACCGGGAACTGGCTGGCTCCCAACGGATTTCCTGCACTTCCGTCTGCAGGCACGCGTCGCGATACAGATCGTAGTGTTCGGCGATCCGGCGGCAGTGCTCCCAGATTTCGGGGCCCTTGGCGTACTTCTCGGTCGGGATGTAGCCGAGTTCTTCGAGAAGCGGCATATAGACGTAGGATTCGACGTCGCAGGCGATTCCGGGATAGCGGTTCCAGTACCAGGTTCCACCGACGTCGGCGGCCTTGTCGATCAGCCGGACGTTGTCGACGCCGAGCTGCTTGCACCGGGCCCCGATCAGCAATCCGCCGAAGCCCGCACCGACGACGGCGACGTCGACCGTGTCGTGGATCGGGTCGCGGGTGAAGTCCGGAACGGCCCACGGGTCGTCACCGAACTTGCTGAATGCGCCGGTTATCTCGACGTATTGAGAGATTCCGTCGGGGCGGAGGCGCCGTTGGCGCTCTTCGGCGTACTTGGCGCGCAGTGCCTCCGGATCGAACGATTCCCCGCCAATGCCAGACGTCACGGCTGAATACTGAACCAATTTTGTGACCCAGGCAACGTCGAAATGCGGATCTTCGTCATCTGCCGTGCATGAACACGTTACGGCTGCGATGCCATTTAGCTGACAATTGACGCAACAGTGGCGCACATGGGTACTGAATCGGTCCTCATCGCCGCCGACAAGCCGGCCTCGCGGACGCGTTCAACGACAGAACCACGCTATTCCCTGTTGCTTTCCAACGATCCAGCTCAGATCGAAGCGGCCCAACGGCTGCGGTACGACGTGTTCAGCAGCGAACCGGGTTTCGCGCTGACCGGGCAGGACGACGGCCTCGACACCGACCGCTTCGACGAGCATTGCGACCACCTGCTGGTCCGTGAAGAGAACGCCGGCGAACTGGTCGGCTGCTACCGCATGCTCACGCCAACCGGCGCCATCGCGGCCGGGGGTCTTTACACTGCAACGGAATTCGACATCCGGTCGCTCGATTCGCTACGGCCGTCACTGGTCGAGATGGGCCGTGCGGTAGTGCGCAACGACCATCGCAACGGCGCTGTCGTCCTCTTGATGTGGGCCGGCATCCTGGCTTACCTGGACCACTGCGACTACGACTACGTGACCGGTTGCGTGTCGGTGCCGGTCGTCGTGGCGGGCGAGCCGTCGGGAACCCAGATCCGCGGCGTGCGTGACTTCGTCAGGCGGCGCCACGCCGCCCCGGCCGAATACCAGGTCCGCCCGTACCGGCCGGTCGTCATCGACGGACAACCGCTCGACGAGATTGCGCCACCCGCGCGACCGGTCATACCGCCGCTGATGCGGGGCTACCTGCGATTGGGCGCGCAGATCTGCGGTGAGCCGGCCCACGATCCCGACTTCGGGGTCGGGGATTTCCCGGCGCTGCTGGACAAGCGCCAGGCCGACACCCGCTACCTGCGAAGACTCCGGTCGATCTCGGCGGCGACCGAGGCCGCGAGCCAGGTTGCCTGATGAGCACCCCAGCGCCGCGCGACCACGCCTGGCTCCCACGGGCGACCTGCGACACGGACTGCATACGTGCGGGCGGCTACCACGCGACTCGGCGGCTGATCGTCGCCCTGCGCGTCGCCCGGCGGCTCACTCTGCTGGTGCTGCTGGCGCCGGCGTTGCCGCTGCTGGCCGGGGTGATCCCGGGCTGGTCGAAGTCGCGGCAGATTTACTGTCGGCTGCTGCTGTGGTGCCTCGGCGTCAAGATCGACGTCTCCGGCGGGCCGATCCGTAACCTGCCGGGTGTGCTGGTGGTCAGCGACCACATGTCCTGGCTGGACATTCTGACCATCGGCGCGACGCTGCCGTCCACCCGCTGGCGGGCCTCGCCGCTGTCGTTCGTGGCCCGCGCCGACGTCGCCGCCAGCGGCGCGGTGAAGATGATGGCGCGCATCGTCAAGGTGATCCCGATCGAACGCGCCAAACTGCGTCAGCTGCCCGAGGTGGTGGCTACCGTCGCCGCCCGGCTGTACGCCGGTCACACGGTGGTGGCGTTCCCGGAGGGCACCACCTGGTGCGGGCTGTCCGGCGACGATGCGGGCCGCTTGGCGGGCCGAGGAGGAGCTGGACCATTGGGCACGGCCGGCGACGATGCGGGCCGCTTGGCGGGCCGAGGAGAAGCCGGACCATCGAGCCCGGCGGGGCGTTCCCACCCGGGGTCGGGACGGTTCTACCCGGCGATGTTCCAGGCCGCCGTCGACACCGGCCGGCCGGTCCAGCCGCTGCGGCTGCGCTACCAGCACCGAGACGGCAGCACCTCGACCGTGCCGGCCTACATCGGCGACGACACCCTGCTGGCGTCGATCCGCCGGCTGATGGTCGCCCGCCGCACGGTGGCCAAGATCTACGTCGAATCGCTGCAGCTTCCGGGCGACGACCGGCGGGAGCTGGCCCGTCGCTGCCAGGCGGCGATTCGGGTCACCTCGGCGCCGCACTCGGACCGCGGCCAGCGGCCCTCCGTGCTCGCGTCCTGACCTTTTCGAGGTCGTCGGTATCCTGGGCAGGTCATGGTCTATCTCGATCACGCCGCCACCTCTCCGATGCACCCCGCTGCTGTCGAGGCGATGACGGCTGTCCTGAGCACCGTGGGTAACGCCTCGTCGCTGCACGCGACCGGTCGTCTGGCGCGTCGGCGCATGGAGGAATCCCGCGAGCTGATCGCGGCCAAGCTCGGCGCCCGCCCGTCCGAGGTGATCTTCACCGCCGGCGGCACCGAGAGCGACAACCTCGCCGTCAAGGGCATCTACTGGGCGCGTCGCGATGCCGATCCGCGCCACCGTCGGATCATCACTACCGAGGTCGAGCACCACGCCGTCCTCGATGCGGTGAACTGGCTCGCCGAGCACGAAGGCGCCGAGATCACCTGGCTGCCCACGAGTGCCGATGGGTCGGTGTCCGGTGCGGCACTGCGCGAAGCCCTGGAATGCCACGACGACGTTGCCCTGATCACGGTGATGTGGGCCAACAACGAGGTCGGCACCATCATGCCGATCGACGAGCTTGCCGCCATCGCAGCCGAATTCGACGTTCCGATGCACAGCGATGCGGTTCAGGTGGTGGGGCAGCTGCCGGTCGACTTCGGTTCCAGCCAGTTGTCCGCGATGAGCGTAGCCGCACACAAGTTCGGTGGCCCGGTCGGTGCGGGCGCGTTGCTGCTTCGTCGCGACATCCAGTGTGTTCCGTTGTCGCACGGTGGCGGCCAGGAGCGTGATATCCGCTCCGGCACACCCGATGTCGCCGCGGCGGTCGGCATGGCCACCGCGATTCAGCTTGCCGTCGACGGACTGGAGGCCAACGGCGCGCGGCTCCGGCTGCTGCGGGACCGGCTGATCGACGGGGTGCTGGCCACAGTCGAGGATGCTCGGCTCAACGGCGCCACCGGTGCTCGCCGGCTGCCCGGCAACGCGCATTTCACCTTCGAGGGATGCGAAGGCGACGCGCTGCTGATGTTGTTGGACGCCAACGGAATCGAGTGCTCCACCGGGTCGGCCTGCACCGCTGGGGTGGCGCAGCCGTCACATGTGTTGATCGCGATGGGCGCAGACCCCGTCAGCGCTCGCGGGTCGCTGCGACTCTCGTTGGGGCACACCAGTGTCGAGTCCGACGTCGAGGCGGCGCTACAGGTGCTACCCGCCGCCGTGGCGCGAGCGCGGCAGGCGGCCCTTGCGACGGCAGCGGTGGCCCGATGAGGGTGCTTGCCGCGATGAGTGGCGGCGTCGATTCGTCGGTCGCCGCCGCCCGCATGGTCGACGCCGGTCACGATGTGGTCGGGGTGCACCTGGCCCTGTCGCACGCCCCGGGCACCCTGCGCACCGGCTCGCGCGGCTGCTGCTCCAAGGAGGACGCCGGCGACGCTCGACGAGTCGCCGACGTGCTCGGAATCCCGTTCTATGTCTGGGATTTCGCGGACAAGTTCAAAGAAGACGTGATCGACGACTTCGTGTCGTCCTATGCCCGCGGTGAAACCCCGAACCCGTGCGTGCGGTGCAACGAGCGAATCAAGTTCTCCGCGTTGGCCGCTCGCGCTCTGGTGCTCGGATTCGACGCGGTGGCCACCGGCCACTACGCCCGCCTGTCCGACGGGCGGCTGCGCCGGGCCGTCGACGCCGACAAGGACCAGTCCTACGTGCTCGCGGTGCTGACCGCGCAGCAGCTGCGGCATGCGGCGTTCCCGATCGGCGACACCCCCAAGCCGCAGATCCGCGCAGAGGCGGCCCGCCGCGGCCTGTCGGTCGCCGAGAAGCCGGACAGCCACGACATCTGTTTCATCCCGTCCGGCGACACCCGCGCCTTCCTCGGCGAACGCATCGGGGTGCGCCGCGGTTCGGTGGTCGACCAGGGCGGCACCGTGCTGGCCACCCACGACGGCGTGCACGGCTTCACGATCGGCCAGCGCAAGGGGCTCGGCATCGCGGGCCCCGGGCCGGACGGCCAGCCGCGCTATGTCACCGCGATCGACGCCGAGAGCGGCACCGTCCAGGTCGGCTCGGTCGCCGACCTCGAGGTCTGGCAGCTGACCGGACACCGGCCGGTGTTCACCTCGGGTACCGCGCCCGACGGGCCCGTCGACTGCGCGGTGCAGGTGCGCGCACACGGCGAGGCCGTCGACGCCGAAGCACAATTGGCCGGCGAGGAGCTGGCGGTGCGACTGCGGACTCCGCTGCGTGGCGTGGCACCGGGCCAAACGCTGGTGCTGTACCGACGCGATCCGGACGGCGACGAGGTGCTCGCCAGCGCCACCATCGCCACGGCGTCCTAGCCGGGCACGTTGGCGGCCAGGTTCGAGATCACGATCGTCGACACCGAGTCGGGGAACCCGCAATAGGTGACTTCCATCAACACCACGGCCTTGAGCAGGTAATCGCGCCCGCAATCGCCGGGACGGGTCTGCAGCGACCGGTCGTCGGCATTCCAGTCGCCGACGAGGCCAGTGCCGGCCGAACTGTCCGCGCAGTTCCGGACGGTGCTGACCAAAGCCCCGAACGCGCGCCGCGCGGTATCGCCATCGTGATACGCCGCGGCGCCTTCGGAGATGATGCCGCCGCGCGGCGGGTCCTGAAAGGTGGTTTTGTGGAACGTCTCGACGTCGGGCCCGAACGTTACGGTTTCGGCGTAGACGAACCGGCATGCCGGCGGCGCGGTCTGGGCAAGGGTGTCGATGTCGACCGGGGAGGTGGTATCCATCGACGGGATGATCGTCAGATGCTCGCCGCCGCCGGTGATCGCCTGCATCCTGGACTGGTCGAGCAGCATCCCTGCAACGTCAAATCCGTTGGGCGCGATGCCGGATTCGGCTGCCGGGCTCCCGCTGACCACGCGGGTACATGACGCGGCCAGCAGAGCCGCGGCACACAGAGCCAGCCGTCGCATTGTCATCCTGACCAGAGCGTAATCGCACCGATCGAATACGGTTGTCCGGTGAGTGTTTTCGCAACCGCCACCGGCATCGGGTCGTGGCCTGGGTTGGCGGCGCGACCGGCGGCCGAAGTCGTCGTCGGCGAGTTGGGCGCGGCGATGGCCCATCTGGTCGAACTGCCGGCCAGGGGAGTGGGCGCCGACATCGTCGGGCGCGCCGGAGCCCTGCTGGTCGACATCGCCATCGACACCGTCCCGCGTGGCTATCGACTGACGGCTCGCCCCGGCGCGGTGACGCGACGGGCGGTCAGCTTTCTCGCCGAGGACGTCGATGCCCTCGAAGAGGCCTGGGAGGTCGCGGGCCTGCGCGGCAGTGGGCGGCCGGTCAAGGTTCAGGCGCCCGGACCCATCACGCTGGCCGCTGCGCTGGAGCTGTCCAACGGACATCGCGCGATCACCGATCCCGGCGCCTTCCATGACATTGCCGCCTCGCTGGCCGAGGGGGTCGCCGCGCACCGGGCATCGGTTTCTCGTCGACTCGATACGCCGGTGGTCGTGCAATTCGACGAGCCGTCGCTGCCCGCGGCACTGGCCGGTCACCTGAGCGGGGTGAGCAAGCTGAGCCCGGTGGCGGCCATCGAGGAGTCGTCGGCCGTCACGGTCCTCGACATCTGCGCGACCGCCGCCGGAACCGATGTTTCGGTGCACACCTGCGCGTCGTCGATTCCCTGGAAAGTCTTGCAGCGCAGCAGTATCGACGCGATATCGGTAGACGTCGGCTCGCTGCAGGCCGCCGATCTGGATGCGATCGGGGAATTCGTCGAGTCCGGACGAGCCGTCATGTTAGGTGCGGTGCCGTCCAGCGCACCGGCCCGTCGCCCCGCCGTGGAGGAGGTAGCGACCAGCGTGGTGTCGCTCACCGACCGGATCGGCTTCAACCGGTCGGTGCTGCGGAAAAGCATCGGCATCGTGCCCGCCTGCGGACTGGCCGGGGCGACCCCGGAGTGGGCCCGTACCGCGGTCGGCCTGGCCCGTCGCGTCGCCGAGGGATTCGCCGAGGATCCAGAGGCCATCTGAGAACCGTTAGCGTTGCACGATGTCCTCATCCGACGTTCAAGAGATGCTCGACGATTACGCGCTGCGAAAGCTGGTCCACGGTTATTGCCGCGCGGTAGATCGCGGCGACTTCGATACCCTGCGCAGCCTCTATCACGCTGACGCCGACGACAGCCACGGATCGTTCTCATCGGGCTCGGTCGACACGTTTCTGCGGACGCTGGCCGAAACTCGGCCCTATATACGGTCGATGCAACATCACATCACCACCACGAACTTCGCCATCAGTGGCGACGTCGCCGAAGGTGAGATTTACAGCATCGCCACGCATTCGTTCGCCGCCAAGGATGGCGAAACAGAGGTCATCGTGGGTGGGCGTTATCTCGATAAATACGAAAAGCGCGACGGCACATGGAAATTCATCACTCGCTGCATCGTCACCGATTGGGCGCATGTCAACGATCCGTCCGCGGTCGACGTGAGCCATCCGATAACCCGGGACACGCCGCAGGGCCGTCCCGGGCCGGACGATCCGTCTCATGAATTCTTTTCACTGCTGTCGTAAAAAGGCAACCAAAGGGTTGCATATAGTCACTGAATGTGATCTGCTGATAGGCAACCAGGAGGTTGCATATGAATACCGATCGCATCGAGAAGCAGGTGCTGCTGCGCGCGCCACTCGACCGGGTATGGCGGGCGATCAGCGACTCGCAGGAGTTCGGCCGTTGGTTCGGCGTCCGTGTCGACGGACCGTTCGTCGCCGGGACATCGGTGACGGCGACGATCACCGGGACCACCGTCGACGACGAGGTCGCTGAGATGCAGCGACCGCATGTCGGAGCGACGGCGACCTGGCAGATCGTCGCGGTCGAACCGCCGCGGCGATTCGCCTACCGCTGGCATCCGTTCGCGGTCGAGTCGGACGTCGATTACCAGGCCGAGCCCACCACGCTCGTCGAATTCACCCTGTCGGACACACCCGACGGTGTGCAGCTCCGGATCGTCGAGTCCGGATTCGACGCCATCCCCGAGGCGCGGCGGGCAGCCGCGTTCGAGGCCAACAGCGGGGGCTGGGCCAAGCAGACCGAACTCGTGCGGAAGTACCTGTCGTTGGAGCAGCGGGTGTGACCGCGACACTCGCCGCGGCGCCGCTGTTCGATGCGCTCGGAGACCCGAACCGGTTGCGCATCGTGGTCCGGCTCTGTGAGAGCGGGCCGAGCTCGACTTCTCAAGTTACCGAGGCGGTTTCGGTCACGCGCCAAGCCGCCACCAAACACCTCGAGTTGTTACAGGCGGCCGGCCTGGTGGCCAGTGACCGGCGCGGGCGCGAACGCATCTGGACGCTGCAGACTCGACCGCTGATCGACGCGGGCGACTACCTCACCCAGCTGTCGCGTCGCTGGGACGCCGCGATCGACCGGTTGCGCGCCTACGTCGAGGACTGAACTTCTGATTGTCTGGCAACGTGTTTCACATGCGGCCAAAAGTTGGGCGCGAGAGGACACACGCATATGACTGGCACAACCGGAACTGGGCGTCAACGAATGGTCCTGGCAGGCTGGCTCGCCGTGATCGGGCTGGCCGCCGCGGCGTTTCTGGTCCGAAGCCCCGCGCTACCGGCGGCGAGCGGCATGCCCGCGGCGGCGCTTCCGTCGCCCACCGTCGACGAGCCCACGACCGGACCGGCCAAGACCGAGACCGCGGTGCTGGCCGGCGGGTGCTTCTGGGGTGTGCAAGGCGTCTTCCAGCACGTCAAAGGGGTCTCGGAAGCCACGTCGGGATACGCCGGCGGAGACAAGGCGACCGCCGACTACGACACGGTCAGCAACGGCACCACCCAGCACGCCGAGTCGGTCCGGATCAGCTACGACCCGACTCAGGTCACCTATGGCCAGCTGCTGCGGGTCTTCTTCGGCGTCGTGCAGGACCCGACCGAACTCAACTACCAGGGGCCCGATGTCGGTCCGCAGTACCGCTCGGTGATCTTCACCCAGAACGACAACCAGCAGAAGATCGCACACGCCTATATCGACCAGCTGAACGCGGCGGGCGCCTTCCCGTCGCCGATCGTCACCACCGTGACACCGGGTGCCCAATTCTTTCCCGCCGAGGCGTACCACCAGAACTTTTTCGACCTGCACCCGAACAACCCGTACATCGTCGCTAACGACCTGCCCAAGCTCGGCGCGCTGAAGTCGGACTTCCCCGACCTCTACCGCGACTAGTGCCCCGAGGCTGTCCGGGGCCTCGGATAGCCTGCCAGGGTGAGCTCACCCGAGGACGATCCTGTTCCGCCCGAGGTGCGACGTGCGTGGCGCGAACTGGCCGACGAGGTGCGTGAACACCAGTTCCGTTACTACGTGCGCGATGCGCCGATCATCTCCGATGCCGACTTCGACATCCTGCTGCGACGGTTGTCGGCACTCGAAGACGAGCATCCCGAACTGCGCACGCCCGACTCGCCGACCCAACTCGTCGGCGGCGCCGGCTTCGCCACGGATTTCACGTCCGCCGATCATCTGGAGCGAATGCTGTCGCTGGACAACGTGTTCAGCGCCGCGGAGTTCGAGCTGTGGGCGGGCCGCGTGCACGGTGAGGTCGGGGCCGACGTGCCCTTCCTCTGCGAGCTCAAGATCGACGGTGTCGCTTTGGCTTTGGTGTACCGCAACGGCCGACTGGTTCGGGCCGCGACCCGCGGCGACGGGCGCACCGGTGAGGACGTCACGCTCAACGCCCGCACGATCGACGATGTGCCCGAACGGCTGACGCCCAGCGACGATCACCCGGTGCCCGACGTCCTCGAGGTGCGCGGCGAGGTGTTCTTCCGGCTCGACGACTTCGAGGCGCTCAACGCCGCTCTGGTGGAGGACGGTAAGGCACCGTTCGCCAATCCGCGCAACAGCGCGGCCGGGTCGCTGCGGCAAAAGGATCCGTCCGTGACCGCCCGTCGCAAACTCCGGATGATCTGCCACGGACTGGGACACGTCGAGGGCTATCGACCGGACTCCCTGCACGACGCCTATCTGGCCTTGGCGGCCTGGGGGCTGCCGGTGTCCGATCACACCAGCCGGGTGGAGAACGCGGCCGGCGCGTTGGAGCGCATCGCCTACTGGGGTGAGCACCGCCACGACGTCGACCACGAAATCGACGGTGTGGTAGTCAAAGTCGACGATGTGACACTGCAGCGCCGGCTCGGATCGACGTCGCGCGCTCCGCGCTGGGCGATCGCCTACAAGTACCCGCCGCAGGAAGTGCAGACCAAACTGCTCGACATTCGCGTCAATGTCGGCCGAACCGGGCGGGTGACGCCGTTCGCGTTCATGACACCGGTCACCGTTTCGGGGTCGACCGTCGGATTGGCCACCCTGCACAACGCCGCGGAGGTCAAGCGCAAGGGCGTGCTGATCGGCGACACAGTGGTGCTCCGCAAGGCCGGCGACGTAATCCCCGAAGTGCTGGGCCCGGTCGTCGACCTGCGCGACGGCACAGAGCACGAATTCGTCATGCCCACAACGTGTCCCGAGTGCGGGACCACCTTGGCGCCGGCGAAGGAGGGCGACGCCGACATCCGCTGCCCCAACTCGCGGTCCTGCCCGGCGCAGTTGCGGGAGCGGGTGTTCCACGTGGCCGGCCGCGGCGCGTTCGACATCGAAGGCCTCGGCTACGAGGCCGCGATCGCGCTACTGAAAGCGGAAGTGATCGAGGACGAGGGTGACTTGTTCGGCCTCACCGAAGACGACCTGTTGCGAACCGACTTGTTCACCACCAAGGCCGGCACCTTGTCAGCCAACGGCAAGCGGCTGCTGGCCAACCTGGACACCGCCAAGAAGCAGCCACTGTGGCGGGTGTTGGTGGCGCTGTCGATTCGGCATGTCGGGCCGACTGCGGCGCGGGCGCTGGCCACCGAATTCGGCAGCCTCGACGCGATCACCTCGGCGTCGACCGAGCAGCTCGCCGCGGTCGAAGGCGTCGGACCGACCATCGCCGACGCGGTCACGGAGTGGTTCACCGTCGACTGGCATTGCCGGATCGTCGACAAGTGGCGATCGGCCGGCGTGCGGATGGCCGACGAACGCGACGCCAGTGTGCCGCGCACGCTGGAGGGTCTGACGATCGTGGTCACCGGGTCGCTGCCGAACTTCTCCCGCGACGACGCCAAAGAGGCGATCCTCACGCGCGGGGGCAAAGCCGCCGGCTCGGTGTCGAAGAAGACCGACTACGTGGTCGCCGGGGATTCGCCCGGCTCGAAGTACGACAAGGCCGTCGAGCTCGGCGTGCCTATCCTCGATGAGGACGGATTCCGAAAGCTGTTGGCGGACGGGCCTTCTGAAGCTGGCTAGTTTTCAGTGCAGCAGGGTCCCGACGATCCCGGCCAGATATCCCAGGCGGGCCACCTCCGACGGGCGAAACGCCGGCCCGCCCGGTCTGCCGAGCATCACCGCGGTGTTGGTGGAGCCCAGCGGAGCCGCGATCAGCGTGGTGTCCAGGTCGCGCCAGACCTGAGGCACCCAGTCCTCGGCGGCATCCAACGCGGTGGCGTGTTCGATCGGCATCCACGGCACGTCGCTCAGAATTGTTTCCGGCGCGCCGGGACTGCCGGCGATGCGGTGAAATCCGTCGTCGGACTTCCGCAGCACTGAGCACCAGCTCACCCGCAGGACCTGTGGCGTCTCGCTGACGAGCACCTTGAGCTTGGCCTTGGTGCTGCCTGCTGCGGCGACGTGATCGATCAACGCCAACTCGCGGTGCGCGTCCAGCAAGCCGGTGTGCGGCCGCAGGCTGTCGACCCGCACACCCTGCAGCGCTTCGGCCGCGGTGATCAATGTGTCCGGCATGCCACCAGGAGGTAGTTCGACCACGAGATCGTCGATGGCGTAGTCGGGCCCGCGCTCCACGACGTCGAGGGAAAGGATGTCGGCGCCCACCGATCCCAGGGCTACCGCCAGCGAGCCGAGGCTGCCTGGTCGGTCGGCCAGCTGGACGCGGAGCAGATAGGACGACACGCGGCCACTGTTCCACAGTGCTGCGCGGTCGGCATTTCGGCGGGAGCGCCCAACCGAGTGCCCGGGCAGCCGGGCAGTCGGCGCCGAACGCCCGGCCGGCCGGGCGCCCGGCGGCGAGTCCACGGACCTCAACCCCGCCCACTAGGCTTTCCAGTCGTGTCCCAGATCTCCCGCGACGAGGTGGCCCACCTGGCCCGGCTGGCCCGGCTGGCGCTGACCGACGACGAGCTGGACAGCTACGCCGGCCAACTCGACGCCATCCTGACCCACGTCGGCCAGATCCAGGCCGTCGACGTCGCCGGCGTCGAGCCGACCGACAACCCGCTCAAGGCCGTCAACATCACCCGCCCCGATCAGACCGCGCCGTGCCTGACCCAGCAGGAGGCGCTGGCCGAGGCGCCGGAAGCACTCGACGGCCGCTTCGTGGTCCCGCAGATCCTCGGGGAACCGGAATGACGGACATCATCCGGCTGGACGCCGCCACGCTGGCCGCGAAAATCGCCGCCAAGGAGCTGTCGTCGACGGAGGTCACCCAGGCGTTCCTGGACCAGATCGCGGCGACCGATCAGCACTACGGAGCATTCCTGCACATCGCGGCCGATGCGGCATTGGCGGCCGCGGCCGCGACGGACAAGTCGCTGGCCGCCGGTGAGCGGCCGGCCTCGGCGCTGGCCGGGGTTCCGCTGGCCCTCAAGGACGTGTTCACCAGCACCGACATGCCCACCACCTGTGGATCGAAGATCCTCGAAGGCTGGCGTTCGCCGTATGACGCAACCGTCACCGCGCGGCTGCGCGCCGCGGGCATCCCGATCCTCGGCAAGACCAACATGGACGAGTTCGCCATGGGTTCATCGACGGAGAACTCCGCCTACGGCCCGACCCGCAACCCGTGGAACACCGACCGGGTGCCCGGCGGATCGGGCGGTGGCAGCGCCGCCGCGCTGGCGGCGTTCCAGGCGCCGCTGGCGATCGGCACCGACACCGGCGGATCGATCCGCCAGCCGGCCGCGTTGACCGCGACCGTCGGCGTCAAACCCACCTACGGCACGGTGTCGCGTTATGGCCTGGTGGCCTGCGCATCGTCGCTCGACCAGGGTGGACCGTGCGCGCGCACCGTGCTGGACACCGCTCTGCTGCATCAGGTGATCGCCGGGCACGACCCGCGCGACTCGACCTCGATCGACGCCGAGGTGCCCGATGTCGTCGGCGCCGCGAAGGCCGGTGCCGCAGGCGATCTCAGCGGTGTGCGCATCGGAGTGGTCAAGCAACTGCGCGGTGAGGGGTACCAGCCCGGCGTGCTGTCGTCGTTCAACAGCGCCGTCGAACAGTTGACCGCGCTCGGTGCTGACGTGTCCGAAGTCGACTGTCCCCATTTCGATCACGCGCTTGCGGCCTACTACCTGATCCTGCCGTCGGAGGTGTCCAGCAACCTGGCCCGTTTCGACGCGATGCGTTACGGCCTGCGGGTCGGCGATGACGGCTCGCACAGCGCCGAGGAAGTGATGGCGCTGACGCGGGCGGCCGGATTCGGGCCGGAAGTCAAGCGGCGCATCATGATTGGTACCTACGCGCTGTCGGCCGGCTACTACGACGCCTACTACAACCAGGCGCAGAAGGTGCGGACCTTGATCGCGCGCGACCTCGATACCGCGTATCAGTCGGTGGATGTCCTGGTGTCGCCGACGACCCCGACGACGGCATTCCCGTTGGGGGAGAAGGTCGACGACCCGCTGGCGATGTATCTGTTCGACCTGTGCACGCTGCCGCTGAACCTGGCTGGACACTGCGGAATGTCGGTGCCGTCCGGGTTGTCCGACGACGACAACCTGCCGGTCGGGCTGCAGATCATGGCGCCCGCGCTGGCCGACGATCGGCTCTATCGGGTCGGGGCTGCCTACGAGGCCGCCCGGGGAGCGCTGCCCACCGCCATTTGACCGCGAGCAGCCGCAAAGGTGCCCGACACGCCGATGTTTTGGGAGCCTTTGCGTCTGCTCGCGCCACGTGCGGAGCCCCTGCGGGGCAAGATGAGGGAATGCGGATCGGAATTCTCACCGGTGGCGGTGACTGTCCTGGGCTGAACGCCGTCATTCGGGCGGTGGTGCGCACCTGCGATTCCCGTTACGGGTCGTCGGTGGTCGGTTTTCAAGATGGCTGGCGCGGGCTTCTGGAGAATCGTCGCATCCAACTGGCCAACGATGATCGCAACGACCGCCTGTTGGCCAAGGGCGGAACGATGCTCGGCACGGCCCGAGTCAATCCCGACAAGCTGCGGGCCGGGCTGGATCAGGTCAAGCAGACGCTGGATGACAACGGCATCGACGTGCTCATCCCCATTGGCGGCGAGGGCACGCTGACCGCCGCGCATTGGCTCTCCGAAGAGAATGTGCCCGTCGTCGGTGTGCCCAAGACCATCGACAACGACATCGATTGCACCGACGTGACTTTCGGTCACGACACCGCGTTGATGGTGGCCACCGATGCGATCGACCGGTTGCACAGCACGGCCGAGTCGCACCAGCGCGTGATGCTGGTCGAGGTGATGGGTCGGCACGCCGGCTGGATCGCACTCAACTCCGGACTGGCCTCCGGCGCGCACATGACCCTGATCCCCGAGCAGCCCTTCGACATCGACGAGGTCTGCCGGCTGGTCAAGCGGCGCTTCCAACGCGGCGATTCCCATTTCATCTGCGTGGTGGCCGAGGGCGCCAAGCCGGCCGCAGGGTCGATGAAGTTGGCCGAAGGCGGCACCGACGAGTTCGGTCATGAGCGGTTCACCGGGGTGGCAGCGCAGTTGGCCGTCGAGGTGGAAAAACGCATCAACAAAGACGTCCGAGTCACGGTGCTCGGCCACGTCCAGCGCGGCGGCACCCCGACGGCGTACGACCGCGTGCTGGCGACGCGGTTCGGCGTCAACGCCGCCGACGCGGCACACGCCGGCGAGTACGGACAGATGGTGTCGCTGCGCGGCCAGGACATCGGCCGGGTAGCGCTGGCCGACGCGGTGCGCCAGCTCAAGTTGGTCCCGCAAAGCCGCTACGACGACGCCGCCGCATTCTTCGGCTAGCCCTGCCGGCTAGCGGTAATGTAAGCCGGTGACCTGCGCCGAATGCGACACCGGCCTTCGCGGCCGGCCCGATGCGATCTGTTGCTCGTCGGCGTTCCGACACGAGGCACACCGCTGATGCCCGGCGAACTGAGCGGTCACACCGTCGACGTCGGGAAGGCCTTCGCCGGAGCGCCGCAGCGGGTCGGGTGGTTCCGCCTCTACTTCGACGACGAACGCTGGGAATGGTCGGAGGAGGTGCAGCGCATGCACGGCTATGAGCCGGGCACGGTGACGCCCACGACCGAATTGGTGCTGGCACATAAGCATCCCGACGATCGCCGCGAAGTAGCGAAGACCATCGACGCGATGCTGCACAACCGCTGCGCATTCAGCACGCGCCACCGCATTGTCGATACCCGCAATGTCGTCCATCAGGTCGTGGTGGTCGGCGACCAGCTGACCGATGAACACGATCGGGTGATCGGCACGCACGGTTACTACGTCGACATGACGCCGGCGTCCGACCGCGTGCGTGAGGAGATCATCACCGCACGGGTCGCCGAGATCACCGAGCATCGCGCGGTGATCGAGCAGGCCAAAGGGATGCTCATGCTGGTCTACGGCCTCGACGAGGATGCCGCGTTCGACCTGCTCAGGTGGAGGTCTCAATCGACCAACGTCAAGCTGCGACGGCTCGCGGAGCATGTTGTCCGCAGCTTCCGCGAGGTCCGCGACGATGCCATCAGCTCCCGAACGGCATTCGACCATGCGTTGCTGACCGGCACCGCAGGTGCGGACGGCGATGGGACGGCCACCCCGGCGGCCAATTAGGATCGTCCGCATGACTTCTGCGGCGATGGCAAGTGCAGAGCTGCTCGACTACGACGACGTGATCGCGCGCTACGACCCGGTGCTCGGCATGGAAGTGCACGTCGAGCTGTCCACCGCCACCAAGATGTTCTGCGGCTGCGCCAACGAGTTCGGGGCCGAGCCCAACACCCACGTGTGTCCGGTGTGCCTGGGCCTGCCCGGCTCACTGCCGGTACTCAACGAGGCCGCCGTGGAATCGGCGATCCGGATCGGGCTCGCGCTCAACTGCGACATCGCGCCGTGGGGCCGATTCGCCCGGAAGAACTACTTCTACCCCGACCAACCGAAGAACTACCAGATCTCGCAGTACGACGAGCCGATCGCCATCAACGGCTACCTCGACGTTCCGCTCGATGACGGCAGCACGTGGCGGATCGACATCGAGCGCGCCCACATGGAAGAGGACACCGGCAAGCTGACCCACCTGGGCAGCGACACCGGCCGCATCGCCGGCGCGACCACCTCACTGGCCGACTACAACCGCGCTGGGGTGCCGCTGATCGAAATCGTCACCAAGCCGATCGAAGGCACCGGCGAGCGGGCACCGGAGATCGCCCGCGCCTACGTCACCGCGTTGCGAGACCTGTTGCGCGCGTTGGATGTCTCCGATGTCCGGATGGATCAGGGATCGATGCGCTGCGACTCCAACGTGTCGCTGAGGCCGATCGGTGTCACGGAGTTCGGCATCCGCAGCGAGACCAAGAACGTCAACTCGCTCAAGAGCGTCGAGGTCGCCGTCCGCTACGAGATGCGGCGTCAAGGCGCCGTTCTGGAGTCCGGTGGCCGAGTCATTCAGGAAACCCGGCACTTTCACGAGGATGGCTTCACCAGCCCGGGCCGCACCAAGGAGACCGCGGAGGACTACCGCTACTTTCCCGAGCCCGACCTGGAGCCCGTCGCGCCCAGCAGCGAGCTCGTCGAGCGCCTGCGGCACACCATCCCCGAGCTACCGTGGTTGCGCCGCAAGCGGATTCAGCAAGACTGGGGCATTTCCGACGAGGTGATGCGCGACCTTGTCAACGCCGGCGCTGTGGAACTGGTCATCGCGACCGTCGACCAGGGCGCTTCGAGTGAGTCGGCGCGCGCCTGGTGGGGTAACTTCCTGGTGCAGAAGGCCAACGAGGCCGGGCTCGAACTCGACGAATTGCCCATCAGCCCAGCCCAAGTCGCCGCAGTGGTGGCGTTGGTCGACGAGGGCACGCTGACCGCCAAGCTGGCGCGCCAGGTGATTGAGGGCGTGCTGGCCGGTGAGGGCGAACCCGAAGAGGTCATCACGGCGCGCGGTTTGGCTGTGGTGCGCGACGATTCGCTGATCCAGGCGGCTGTCGACGAGGCGCTGGCCGCCAATCCCGATGTGGCCGAAAAGATTCGGGGCGGCAAGGTGCAGGCGGCCGGCGCGATCGTGGGCGCCGTGATGAAGGCGACCAAGGGTCAGGCCGACGCCGCGCGGGTGCGCGAACTGGTGATCGCCGCCTGCAGCTAGTTGAACAGCGCCGTCAGGTCGCTGAACAAGTGAGCCAACGGCTGGCCGACGCCGTCCCAGCCGATCGCCTCGGCGATTGCCTGATCCTGCAGGAACAATGACGCAATCGGCCCGACGGCCGAGGACGGAACGTCCAGCGTCGCGCACGCGATGCTGCAGTCGCCGAATGTGTCGCTGATGGCGATGCCGTTGATGAGTGATCCCGCCGGGCTCAGCAACCCACCGAGGTCGAGTTGGATCGCGCCGACATCCACGCCCGACGGTGCGCTGCCGCCCAAATCCGTCAGCAGGGTGTCGAGGTTGATGTCGCCGTAGCCGTTGAGGAAGGCGTTGGTGACGTTGGCCGGCATGTCGGCCAACTCGTTGAACGCGGCCGTGTAGTCGGGAGTCGCGCCGCTGAGATCGGTTGTGATCGTGGTGAAGTCGTTCTGGAGTTGCAGCAATGGACTCAGCGTGGTGCCGAAGCTGCCCCACAGGATGCCGCTCAGCGGTGAGCCCGAGAATTCCAGGTAGGGAGTGATTTGAGCCGCCTCGTCGTCGCCAACCAACAGCGGCAACAGGGGGATGTCGACGTGGGTGCACAGCGGGCAAAGTCCAATGGTGAAGTTCAGACCATTGGTCAGATCGTCGATCAGGCCGTCTTTGCCCGGCAGGGGAATGTCGAAGAGGTGCAGGCCCAGCGCGCTGATGCCGATCTCGCTCTGGGTCGGATCGACCGAGGTGTAGATGTACGGCTCGGGGTTGGCGGGATCGAACGGTGTGATGGCCGCGTTGTATGCGCTCGTCAGATCGGTGTCGAAGTTGCGGCTGCCGTCCAAGTACGCGGGCAGGTTGGCGGCGAACTGCTGGAGGTCCGGGAACGGGGCGGGGGAGAAGTGGTCGGAGATGTCGGTCGAATTGGCCAGTGCGGTCTGCAGCACCTGATCCCAGGAGACGTCACCGGAAGCCAGTCGGACGGCGTGAGTCTGCACGTCGGGGTGGTCGGCCAACGGAGCGATCGCCGGGGCGGCGATCGCTCCCGCGGCAACCAGCGTCACGGCGAATCCCGCGGTGGTCCAAGGGCTGGCAGTGATGTCCATGCGTCTCCTAAGCGTGTCGGCCCCCCACGGGCAGCTAGATGTTAACTGAGATCCAGCTGAGCATTGGCTAAACGTCGATGTTGTTAGCGGGCGCGCACGGCGAAGCGGCCCAACGCATTCGGGACGTTCTCGGCCTACCGAGACTTCGCCCGCGACGTGCGGTTGGCATTGATCTCGTCGCGGTGCGCCATGGCCCACTTGGCGATGGACATCACCAGCGGGAGCAGTGTCCGCCCGAGTTCGGTCAACTCGTACTCCACTCGCGGCGGCACCTCGGCGTAGGCCGTGCGATCGACCAGGCCATCCTCGACGAGGTGTTTCAGTGTCCGGGTCAGCATCCGCTGCGAGATGCCCGCCACGCTTGCCTCCAACCCGCCGAACCGCAGCGGCCCGTCGCGCAGCGTCCCGATCACCAGCAGACTCCACTTGTCGCCGACGCGATCGAGCACCTCGCGGACCGCGCCGCCCTCGGGTATCCCCGGCGTCTTTGTGATGTGCGTCATAACGATGCCTTCTTCCTGGACACATACATCGATGTGCCTTTTGTCTGCATCCCGGCACTGACACACGATGTGGCTACGCACAAATCGTAAGGATTGGGGACTGCCATGAACATCGCATTGTGGACGGTGCAGGGGCTGCTCGCATTCGTTTATCTCGCCGCTGGCGGGCTCAAGGTCATCCGGCCGCGCGAGAAATTGGTGGCCACCGGCCAACTCGACTGGATGAAGGACCACTCGGACGCTGCCGTGAAAGCCGTCGGCGCCGTCGAGATCCTCGGTGCGCTCGGCGTGATCCTGCCCGAGGCGACCGGCATCGCGCCTATCCTCACCCCGATCGCCGCGGTCGGTCTGGTCATCGTGCAGATCGGAGCGATGCGCGTGCACCTGACCCGCAATGAGCGGCAACCGTTGCCTATCAACGTAATTCTGCTGCTGCTCGCGGCGTTTGTCGCAGTCGCACGATTCGCGAACTGAGGCTCCAGGCATTGTCATATGTCGCCGCGGATGAGAGCCTACAAGCGATGACCAACATCGGCGAGCAGCTTCACGAACAGACGGTAGACACTGTGCTCGGCCGAATTCGGCTGCAGGTCGGGGGATCTGGCGCGCCGATCGTGTTCTGGCCGAGCCTGCTGATGACCGGCGACATGTGGCTCGGGGTGGCCGATGAGCTCATCGCCCGTCATCAGGTGGTGCTCGTCGACCCGCCCGGCCAGGGTGGTAGCCAGCCGTTGACGGACTACTTCAGCTTCGAGGACTGCGCCCGCTGTGTGGCCGACATCCTCGACGGCCTGAGGCTCGACGCGGCGCACTTCGTCGGCAACTCCTGGGGCGGGATGATCGGCGCGACCTTTGCCGCGACGTATCCCGAGCGAGTCGGGGCAGCGGTGTTGATGAATTGCACTGCCGGCCGCGCCAGCCTCCGTCAAAAAGTCGAATTCGCGATCCTGCTCCAGGTGGCGAAATGGACCGGCGAGATTGGACCGCTGCTGAATCGCCCTGTGCTGAAAGCCTTTCTGGGACCTACGACGATGCGGCAGCGTCCCGACGTGGTGGAGCACGTGAGCGCGACGGTGAGGTCGGTCAACATCGCCTCGGCCTCCTGGGCGGTCAAGAGTGTGGTGCCGCGCCGGCCCGACCAGCGGGAGCTGTTGGGCCGCATCCGAACACCGGTGCTGGTGGTCGGCGGCGCCGAGGATGCGACGTTCCCCCCGCAGGACGCGATCGACATGGCCAGGGCCATCCCCAACGCATCCGTTCACGTGCTCGACGGAGTGGCTCATCTGGCCGGCCTGGAGAATCCGCCGCTGGTGGGCAAGCTGATCGAACAGTTCATCGAAAGCGGCTCTGCCGCAACATAAGTGGACGACGATCCGTTCGACCGACTGGTCGACATGCTCGACAACACCATGTATGTGGTGACGACGCAGGCCGATGGCGAGCTGTCGGGTTGTCTGGTCGGCTTCGCGACCCAAGCCAGCATCCATCCGCAACGATTCATGGCGGCGATCTCCAAGGCCAACCACACCTGCGCGATCGCGGCGCGATCCGACTTCCTGGCGGTGCACGTGGTGCAGCGTCGCCGCCTCGATCTGGCCCGCCTGTTCGGCGGCGAAACCGGGGACGAGGTCAACAAATTCGATCGCTGCTCGTGGCATACCGGGCCCCAGGGCATGCCGATTCTCGACGACGCGGCCGGCTGGTTCGTCGGGCGAACGCTGGAACGCATCGACCTCGGCGATCACATCGGCTACCTGTTGGAACCCGTCACCGGCGCCATTGCTGACCCGTCGCACGATCTGGTCATGCTCACTGACGTCGCCGACCTGACGCCGGGCCACGAAGCCTAACGACAGGCTGAGCCTGATTGCTCGCCTCCTCCTCGCTCCGCTGCGCGGCGCGCATCGTCGACAGGCTAGGTCTTGTCGTCGTTGGCCCGCGGGAAGCCACCGCCCTGCGGGAACAGCGGGAACACCACGTCGTCCAGCTTCTGGGCGTCGCCGCTGGTCTTGTTGATCGTGTCGCCCCAGATGTTGCCGTCCGGCGACATCCGCAGCGCCCACGCATGTCCGTGAGTGTCCTGTCGGACCACGTCCGGCTGACCGGTGACCGCACCCGTGCCCTGCGCGAGGTGGACCGCGACCGTCTGCTTGGTGTTGACCAGGTTGATCAGCACGGTGCCGTCCAGCGCCGAGCAGCCGGCAACTCCGGGTCGGTCCGGCCAGGTCCATACCGTGGAAACCTTGGAGTCCTTGGTGATTCGCTGTAGCCGATCGGACGTGGGTGTCCGGTCGGCGATGAACAGCGAGCCGTCGACGGGGTCGGTGCACATGCCACCGCCGACGCCGAGGCCGCTCAGTGCCGTTGTCGGCGGCGCCTGATTGACGGTGGTGGGCTGCTCGATGCGAATCACCTTGCCCGCCAGCGACGCCGGGTCGTTGGCCATTGCCGGATTACCGGCGTCGCCCGTCATCACGACCAGGGTGGTGGGACTGGTGAACAGCAATGCGCCGGTATTACCCACGGCGCCCTTGGGAATTCCGGTCAGGATGTCTTTGGGGATGTCGCCGTCGGCGACCCGGATGACCCGGTTGTCGGTCGGAGTGCTGATGTAGGCGTACATCAGCCGGTCCTGCGAGTACGTCGGCGAGAGCACGATATCCATCAACCCGCCGTCGCCGGCCGGGTCGACCGGAATGACGACCTTCACCTTGGGCTCGGCGTTGACGGCCACCTCTTTGACCGCGCCGGTGGTTCGTTCGGCGACCAGAGCCGACTTGCTGTCGGGCTGCATCAGCAGACCGCTGGTGCTCTCCAGGCAACCCTGCATCACCCCAGGCGCCGGGCATTCCTTCGGGAACGGCTTGTCGGGCAGCGGAGGTGGCGGAGGCGGCGACGAAGTCGGCGCGCCGTGGCGCTCAGGCTCGGTGGTGAACGGCTGCGACTGAATATCGTTGAACTGGGCGCAACCAGCAAGAACGAGCACCGCCGAGCAGAGCGCAGACACACTGCGCAGCCTCGACCACCACAACCGCATAGCTGCCAGATTACGGATACATCCGCTCATGCGCCCGCGACGGGTGCCGCGCGCCATCCGCATTCGCCCGCAAACACCGACCCGCGCCACACGGTGAGCAAATCGGGACCGCGAAAGCCCCGCTCAAATCCCCGATTCGCCGGAATTTGCCCTTACCCTGGCACGGGTGAGCAGTCAATCGAAAAACACGCATTG
>DATNFI010000039.1:0-3436 GCA_035606475.1 Mycobacterium sp.
GGCCGCGCAGGACAACCCCATCTGGGTGGTTGAGCGCATCCACCCCGGGGGAACATCCTGCGGATGCTCAGAACGTCGGAACGTCAACAGCGCGCGTGTGGGATTCGGATTCGGATCACTGCGCGGAGCTGGCCGACAATGACATGCGGACAGACGTCGCAGACCAACTCGGCTCCGGAGCATTCCGGAAGAGCACACCTCAACATGCCCGGCTCGGCGAGGTCAGCTGTCCGCAAGTGGTTGATGATCACTGCACCTAGGTGCGACACCACCACGACACACCCGTCCGATGGTGGCTATGGAAGCTATCAGTCGGCCGGTGGATGCGCCGACATCAACGCGAGCGCCGGACCGACCGCGGTGATCGCGACGATCGCAAGGAAGACGCGAATGGGCCGCACCGACTGGTGGAATGGGCGGATGGGCTTCAGCCAGTACCGCAAAACGCCCGTCCACGCAGCATCACGATTTGCGGGTTGTTGAGCACCCCGACACCCAAGCGCGGGTCGTCGGCGTAGCACACCAGATCGGCACTGGCACCGTGCTCCAGGCCGGGTCGCCCCAACCACTCCCGTGCAACCCAGCTGGCCGCGCCGAGCGCCTCGGTCGGACTCATCCCGATCCCCTTGAGTGCCTCGATCTCGTCGGCGATCCTGCCATGCGCGACCGTGCTGCCCGCGTCGGTGCCCGCATAGATCGGTATGCCGGCTTCGCGAGCGGCGCCAGTCCGCGGATAGCACGTCGCATAGAGGTCCCTCATGTGTCGTGCGTAGCTCGGATACTTCTCCGCCCCGTCGGCGATGCCGGGGAAGTTCTCGATGTTGATCAGCGTGGGCACCAGCGCGGTGCCGTGCTCGATCATCAGCTCGATGGTGTCGTCGGTCAAACCGGTGCCGTGCTCGATGCAGTCGATGCCTGCGTTGATCAGGCCCGGCAGCGCGTCCTCGCTGAACACGTGCGCGGTGACCCGCGCGCCGTTCTCGTGCGCAGCGTCGATCGCCTGCTTCAGGATCTCGTCGGACCACAGCGGCGCCAGGTCGCCGGTATCGCGGTCGATCCAGTCGCCGACCAGCTTGATCCAGCCGTCACCCCAGCGGGCCTGTTCGGCCACCGCGTCGGGCAGCTGCGATTCATCCTCCAACTCGATGGCGAACCCGCGCTGGTAACGCTTCGGCCTGGCCAGATGCCGGCCCGCGCGGATGATGCGGGGCAGATCATCGCGGTCGTCGAAGCTTCGGGTGTCGGTCGGTGAGCCGGCGTCGCGCAGCAAGAGTGCGCCGACGTCACGCTCGGTTTCGGCTTGCGCGATCGCCTCGTCGAGTTCGACGGCGCCGCGCTGGCCCAGGCCGACGTGGCAAT
Organism: Mycobacterium sp.; assembly: GCA_035606475.1. GTDB lineage: Bacteria > Actinomycetota > Actinomycetes > Mycobacteriales > Mycobacteriaceae > Mycobacterium. The sequence goes on from DATNFI010000039.1 coordinate 1,360, forward strand.
GCGCGTCGACCAGGCCGGGCACGATCCAGCCACCATCGAACACCGTCTGCGCATCTTTGACCGGTTCGGCACTGAGCGTGCCGTCGACGATCCACCACTCCGTGGACTGCCCGTCGGGCAGCCCGCGGCCGCGCACGTGCAGCGTCATCTGCTCTTCGCGCAAGCGTTCATCGCCGCAACTACTTGTTGCCCGGGAACTTCAGCTTCGACAAGTCGATGTCGGCCAGGCCGGGCGGCAGTTCGTCGAGGCCCTTCGGCATGTTGGACAGATCCGGGAAGCCGGCGGGCATACCCGCGGCAAGCGGGTTGCGCGTCTTCGGCGGAGTCGGCCCACCCACCTTTTTACGGCCCTTTTGCCCCTTCTTCTTGTTCTTGGCAGCCTTGCGGGCAGAACCTTTGCGGCCGAACGGCATTCCCATCTGGCCGGCCATCTGCGACATCATCTTGCGGGCCTCGAAGAACCGGTCGACGAGCTGATTGACCTCGCCGACCGTCACACCCGACCCGTTGGCGATGCGGAGCCGGCGGGAGCCGTTGATGATCTTCGGGTCGGCCCGCTCGGCCGGAGTCATGCCGCGGATGATCGCCTGCACCCGGTCGAGCTGGCTGTCATCGACAGCGGCCAGCGCGTCCTTCATCTGGCCCGCGCCGGGCAGCATGCCCAGCAGGTTGCCGATCGGGCCCATCTTGCGGATCGCCAGCATCTGCTCGAGGAAGTCCTCGAGAGTCAGCTCGCCCGAGCCGATCTTGGCGGCCGCGGCTTCGGCCTGTTGTGCGTCGAAGACCTGCTCGGCCTGCTCGATGAGCGTGAGCACATCGCCCATGCCGAGAATGCGGCCGGCCATCCGGTCGGGGTGGAAGACGTCGAAGTCCTCGAGCTTCTCGCCGGCTGATGCGAACAGGATCGGCACCCCGGTGACCTCGCGCACCGACAGCGCCGCGCCACCGCGGGCGTCGCCATCGAGCTTGGTCAGCACCACGCCGGTGAAGCCGACGCCCTCGCGGAACGCTTCGGCCGTGGTGAAGGCGTCCTGGCCGATCATCGCGTCAAGCACGAAGATCACTTCGTCGGGGTCGACGGCCTCGCGGATCGCCGCCGCCTGGACCATCAGCTCCTCGTCGATGCCGAGCCGGCCTGCGGTATCGACAACGACGACGTCGTAGTGCTTCGCCTTGGCCTCGGCCAGGCCGGCAGAGGCGACCGCGACCGGATCGCCAGGCCCGGCCGCTGCCTCGTTTTCGTAGCCTTCAGGCCCAACCCCCGGGTGCGGCGCGAACACCTGCACGCCTGCGCGTTCGCCGACGATCTGCAGCTGGTTGACCGCTCCTGGCCGTTGCAGGTCGCACGCGACCAACAGCGGCGTATGTCCTTGGTCTCGAAGCCATTTGGCGAGCTTGCCGGCCAGCGTGGTCTTACCGGACCCTTGCAGGCCGGCGAGCATGATCACCGTCGGTGGCGTCTTGGCGAACGCCAGTTGGCGGGTTTCGCCACCGAGGATGCCGACCAGCTCCTCGTTCACGATCTTGACGACCTGCTGGGCCGGGTTGAGCGCTCCAGACACATCGGCGCCCTTGGCGCGGTCCTTGATGCGGGCGACGAAGTCGCGCACCACAGGCAGCGAAACGTCGGCTTCCAGCAGCGCCAGCCGGATCTCGCGGGCGGTCGCGTCGATGTCGGCGTCCGTCAGCCGGCCCTTGCCGCGCAGCCCCTGCAGGGCACTGGTCAACCGGTCGGAGAGCGATTCAAACACGCCGTTCAGCCTAGCTGGCTTCGGAGACTGGCTTCGCAGGTGCGGGCGCAGGCAGCACGGCGTACAGGTCTCGCTCCAGCTCGTCGCGAATCGAGGCGGTGGCCGGAGTCTGCGCTCCGGCCGAATCACCGTCGCCGGCGGCGGTGATGCCGAACACGTCGACAACGGACGAGCCCAGCGTGGTGACCTTCGCCCATGCGATGTCCACGCCGTCCCGTTCGAACACCGCTGTCAGCCTCGCCAGCATGCCGGCTCGGTCGGTGGCGCGGATCTGCACCACGAATTCCCCCGGCTCGGGGCCCTCCGCCCACAAGATCTTCGGCGGT
>DATNFI010000040.1:0-7214 GCA_035606475.1 Mycobacterium sp.
GGATCATCATCCCGACATCGATATCCGTTGGCGGACAGTGACTTTCGCTCTGGTGACGCATTCCGAAGGGGGCATCACCGACAAAGATGTCGCAATGGCGCACGACATCGACTCGATTATCGAGTCTTAGCCGCGCGCCGTGTGCTGGCGGCGATCCAGGCCAGCGTCGCCAACGTCGTCACGATGTAGATCAGCCCGCCCCACGCCTGGTACCAGGGGCGGCCGTTCTGCCAGATGCTCGGCTGGGCGAAACTCAACAACCAGGGCACGCCGATGACGAGCAGCACCAGCCAGGTCCAGCCGAGGATCCGCGCTCCTCGCCGGTCCGACAGCGGGCCGTGAAACAGCCAGATCATCAACGGCACCAGCCACACCCAGTGATGAGTCCAGGAAATCGGCGACAGTAGCAACCCGAACAACTCGACCACCAACAAACGGCCGAGCCGATCATTGATCGCCCGCCACGCCAGCACGGAAAGTATTGCAGTGACGGCGATTCCGATCAGCACCACCGGGTCGTAGCCGGAATCGTGGCCGTAGATCCGGCAGATCGCACCCCGCCACGACTGGTTGAAGATCGTGCAGATCGGCCCAACCCGGCCAGTCTTGAAGATCAAATCGGTGAAGTAGTAACGAGTTTGGTCGCCGACGACCAATGCCGATACAGCGATCGTCGCCAGGAAAACGACCCCGGAAAACACCGCCGTGCCCCACCGGCGCGCGCCGACGAAATAGAGCCCCCCGATCGCGGGCGTCAGCTTCACCCCCGCCGCCGTCCCCAGCAGCAGGCCGGACAGCCACCATCGAGCACTGAACACGGCGCCCAATGTGGCCAGCGCCAGCACGACATTGATCTGCCCGTAGTCGAACGTGCTGCGCAGCGGTTCGAGCCAGATCGCGATGCCCGTCCAGAGCATCGCCTGCCGGTGGCCCTCGCCGGCAACGGCACCCAGCAGTCGCTGGCTGATTCGGACCACGCCGTACAGCGCGGCCATCGTCCCGACCGTCCAACAGAACGCGACCAGGCTAAACGGCAGGAAATGCAGCGGGTAGAACACCACCGCGGCGAACGGCGGATAGGTGAAGGGCAGTGGGAAATCCGGTGTCTGGTCGGCGTAGACGTAGTGATAGAGGCTGCCCGGATGGTCGATCATCGCCGACCCGCCGACGTAGACGTGCAAGTCGACGAAGTTGGCCCCATTGGGAGCCAGATACGTCCAGGCCAGACGCGCCACGACGCTGACGACCAGAAGCACCGGCCCGAGCGTGTCGACAGAGATCGCGGGCCGGCGACTGGTGATTGCCGCCGGAGCGGCCGAGGTGGTGTCTATCTGCACGACTCTAACGGGCAGCGACACGTGCGACTGGTACCCACGGCCGCGCCCATGATGCGGGTGCGGGCGGGTTCGAATATCAGGTAATTACCCGATGTGCCGGGGCCGGCCGCGTCGGCACACTACCCACGAGGCGGCTACAACACAGAAGGACGAGCCCATGAGAGACGCTCGAGCGATCGGCCGGGTCGGCGGGCTGGCCGTCGCACTGGGCATCGGGGCCGCCCTGGCCGCCACGCCGGGCATCGCCGCCGCCGCCCCCGAACTCGACATTTCCTTCGACGGAACGGATCTGGGGAGCGCCCTGACCGCCGCGCCGGTCGTCACCCCCGACATCGACATCTCTTTCGACGGAATGGATGTGTTTCATACCGACCACCACACCGCGCTGGCCTTCTCGGGCCCCAACGACTGGGCGATCGCCATCGGCGCCGGTAGCCACGCGTCCGCCGGCGCCGGGGATTTCCCCGGCCAGTTCGACAGCGCGGTTGCCGAGGGCACCAACGCCTTTGCCGTCTCCGGGTTGGGCAATTCCGACAGCGCCTTCGCCAACGGCGCCGACAGCATCGCGGAGGCCGAAGGCGTCGGTACCAATTTGAGCAACGGCGATTTCGCCTCCGCCATCGGCGACCACACCCAGGCCCAGGCCCTTCCCTTCAGCCTGACCACCCCCAGCGGCTTCGACACCGCCGAGGTGTTCAACCCGTTTGGCAGCGGTGTCAGCCAAGCCGAGGCCGGCGGGGGCTTCTTCAACCTCGCATCGGTCTTCGGCGACAACAGCGCCGCCACCGCCGGCTTCGGCGGCGATTTCGACCTCGGCGAGGTCTTCGGCAACACTCTCACCTCCAGCACCGCCACCGGCGGTAGCTTCCTTACCGACATCCTGACCTCGTTCGGGGACTTCCACTTCTGAGCGCACCTCTTCAAGCGCCTTGCCTCGTGGGGTAACGGCGCGGCGTCGCTCGGTCACTGCCGTCACTCGGTTCCGTAACGGTCGCATAAATGCCACACGTGTCACTTGAGTCACTTGCGCATCTGCCGGATCGTCTGCGGCGAGGACCTGTCATCGAGTTTCAGGGAGAATCATGTCAACTGTTCGGACCTTCGTACGCGCCACCGCTGTCGTGGCGGGCTCGTCGGCAGCGTTGCTCTTCGGCGGCTTGATGGGCACAGCCCACGCCGACCCCGCACCGGTGCCCACCCCCGACATCAGTCAGCAGCTGGTCGGCACCGCTGCTCAGGCGCCGCAGCTGCTGCAGAGCGTCGCGGGGGCGCTCGGCGGCCAGCCGGCCACCCCGCCGCCACTGGCCAGCGCTTCGATCAAGATGCCGCAGACGCCCGCTGCCGCCACTCCCGGCGCATCTCTGCTCCCGGGCTTGGCCTCGCCGACTCCGGCCGCGAGTTCCACACCGGGGCTTGGCATTCCGGGCTTGGCCTCGCCGACTCCGGCCGCGACGTCGACACCCGGGCTCAGCCTTCCGGGCCTGACGTCGACCGTCCCGGCAGCGACCGCTCCGGCGACCAGCACCGCGGGCATGCTGCCCCAGGCGCAGCTCAACCTCCCGCAGATTCCCGGGCTGCCGTTCCCGCTGCCTCAGCAGGTGTCGCTGCCCGGCGACCTCACCTCGCTGCTCGGCGGCGGATCTCCGCTCAGCAGCGGACTCGCCTCGGCCGCGGGCCTGCCGGCCACGGCGGCTGCTCCGGCGGCGACGCTGCCGTTGGCGGCCGCACCCGTGGTGCCCGCGACAGCGACCAACCCGCTGCTGTTCCCGGTTTCCGCCCTGCCCTGATTGAGCGACCGGCCGGCTAGCGCCGCAGCGCGCTAGCCGGCCACCACCAACTTCAACGACTGGGAGGACACCATGAACATCGCACGAAACCTGATCTACGCCTTGGCCGCCACGGCCATCGCCTCCAGCGCCGCAATGGCCATGTCCCCCAACGCCGCAGCCGACCCGGCACCGCCCGCACCGATCCCCGCCCAGCAGCTGCCGGGTCTGCCGGCGCTGCCGGCTCTGACCGAGTTGAGCCCGATCATCCAGCAGGCGGCCGGCAATCCCGAGCAGGCGACCCAGTTGCTGATGGCCGCCGCGCAGGCGTTCAGCAAGAATCCGTCGGCGCCCGAGGAGTCGAAAAATGTTGCGGCGTCGGTGAACCAGTTCGTCCAGGCACCGGACGCCGCCTCGACGGCGCACGTCGTCCCGCCAGGTGTGGAGCCGGGCGCCCAGGCGCACCTGCCGACCGGGATCGACCCGGTACACGCCGCAGGGCCCGCGCCCGCAGCCGCGCCGGCACCCGTCCCCGCCAACGCCGTTCCGGTGGCCGCAACACCTGCTCCCGCGCCCGAGGCCGCCGCACCCCAGGCCGCGGCTCCCGGGTTCAGCCCGGACGCGCCGCCCACCCAGGACTTCATGTATCCGTCGATCAGCAACAACTGCGGAGGCGACGGCGGCACGGTCATGGCCCCCGTGCTGTCGGTGGCGGGTCCGGCAAACATCCCCGCGCCTGGCCCCAAGGCCGGCCAGACTGCCTACGTGTTCACCGCAATCGGGACGTCGGGACCGGCCGACGTGCAGAAGCTACCGCTCAATGTCACCTGGGTGAACCTGACCAGCGGCAAGTCCGGTAGCGCGACGCTCAAGCCGCAGGCCGACATCAACCCGCAGGGGCCGACCACGCTGACCGCCACCGTCGACACCGGCTCGGGCAGCATCATGTCGACGGTCTTCGGGCAGGTCAGCACCAAGGACAAGCAGTGCCAGTTCATGCCCACCATCGGATCGACGGTGGTGCCCTGATCTAGCGACGGGCAATCCGCCGGGGCCGCGCGCTCCGGCGGATTTTTCGTCAGTAGGCCGTGCTGCGCTAGTAGGCCATGAAGAGAATCGCGTCCCGGTCGTACTCCAGACCGGGGTGCGCGCTGGCCAGGTGGGCCTGCGTCAGGTCGACCAATTCGTCTTCGTCTTTGCCGGTGATCGCCTCGCCACACGGACAGTTCAGATGCGTCTTCACGATGTCGCCTTCCCGATTGTCGCCTTCTTGGCTGCCTTCAACTGCTTCTTGTACGAACGAACTTTCTCCAGGGAGCCCGCGTCGGCGATGTCGGCCACCGACACGTGCGTGCCGGCCTTGCCGAATTCACCGGCGGCGGCCCGCCAGCCTTTCGGAGTCACCGCGTACTGCTTGCCGAGCAGGGCCAGAAATATCTGCGCCTTCTGCTCACCGAACCCCGGTAGACCCTTGAGCCGTCGCAGCAATTCGGGCCCGTCGGGATCGCCGGCGGTCCACAGCCCGGCGGCATCGCCGTCGTAACGGTCCACGATGATCCGCGCCAGCGCCTGCACCCGCTTGGCCATCGAACCCGGAAAGCGGTGTATCGCGGGCCTTTCCGAGCACAGCGCAGCGAACTTGTCCGGGTCGTAGTCGGCGATCTCGGCCGCGTCGAAGCCGTTCATCCGGTCGGCGATCTTCTTGGGTCCGGCGAACGCGGTCTCCATCGGCACCTGCTGGTCGAGCAGCATGCCGACCACCAGCGCCAACGGGTTTTCGGAAAGCAACTGATCGGCGTCGGTGTCCTGCGCCAGGCAGATCTGCACGGTCACAACCCGACTCTAGCCCGCGGCCGTTGCCGCCTGCGGGCGTACCGGCCCCATAAATAGGGCACATGACCGATGCGCATCCGGCCGCAGGTGAGTGAACATCAACGCCATGAGCATCAACAACGAAGCCGGCATGGCACGGCAATTCGTCGCGGCGCGTGAGGTGTTCTCGACCTCGTGGATCACGGGCACCAAGATCTGGCAGGCCGTCTACACGGTCGTTTTCGTCGGCTTCGTCGGCTTTGCCGTACTGATGATGTACAACACGTCGCGGGGCGCCAAGACGCACATCCCGCGCTACACCGGGCTGATCTTCATCGCAGTGCTGCTGGGCGCCAGCGCCGTTATCGGCGTCTACATGTTCTGGCGCTCCCGGCAGAAGTACGTCCTCACCGTGACCGGCGATACGGTCACCGTCGCGCCCCGCGGAGAGGTCTACTCGCTCGCCGACGCGCAGCTGGCTATCTGGCCCAACCGCGGGGTGGCGCTTCACCTGCACTCCGGCGGTCGCCGGTTCGTGGTGGGCGGGGAGGAGCGCTGCATCGGCCCGGCGACCCCACTCGACGCGGAACCTACCCAGCTGGTCGACGCCCGGCTGCCGGCGTCCGACTTCGACGAGCTGCTTCGGTTGGGCGGACGCGGCGCCGCGAGGGGGCCGGCGCCGGGTGAACCGACGCGGTGCATCCTCTACCCCAATTCGCAAACGATCGCGGACAGCGGCCGGTTCGCATTCAAGAAGAAACAGCAGGCTGCGAATTCGCTCGGCCGGGCTCAACTGTTCATCGACGTCGACAACGACACCATTCGGGTGGTCGAACCGGAGAGCCACGCCGTCGACGCCTCTGCCTCGGTGTCCCGGGTGACCGCGACCCCGCTCATCTACGAGACGCGCGACATTGAGTCCAGTCGCGTCTGGAGAATACCGGCCCTGACGTTGTCGGCACCCGGACTGCCGCCGCTCACCGTCAAATGCGCGTTCGACGCGACGCGATTCGCCTGGGCAGGCTCCCCGCGGGTCGTCAAAGATCCGCCGGCCTATGTGCTCTCCGCCGGCGACTGGCGGACGCTGGTCGAGAAATTCGCCCCAGCCGCGCGACGGCCCGCCTAAGCTACCGTGGCCCAATGGCCACCACCGCCGCCGTTACCGGCCGCCACGTGAAAAACCTTGCCGGGTTCACCGGACTGTCCTGCCTGGTGATCGGCGTCTACCACTTCGCGCTCGGCATTGGGTCGGTGCCCGGTGCGACCGACGCCAACGCGACGGTCGATTCGCGGGAGCGGTTCTACTCCGCGTACTTCGCCGGCTACGGCCTGGCCTGGTTGGCAGCGGCCCGCCGGTCGCCCATCCGCGCCACCGATGTGCGCCTGCTGGCCGGGCTGATGTTGGTCAGCGCAATCGGACGGGTGATCTCGCTGGTCAGCCACGGACGGCCGCACAGGTTCCAGGAAGTGCTGACCGCCGTCGAATTCGTTGTTCCCGCAGCCTTTTTCGGGATGGCTACGGCAGACGAGAAGGTACTCGCGGACTAGCCGCTCTTGCGGCGGAACTCCCGGTGACTCCCGGCCGCCCCATGCGCCCGCGAGCCCTTGGCGCCGCCGCTGTCCTTATGGTCAGATCCGCCCGACGACTTCGCGTTCTTGCGCTCCAGCGCTTCGCGGAATTTGCGCTTGTTGTCGTCCTCGGATGACGCGGACGACTCGGCCCCCGACGTGGTTCCAGCCATAGCTCGCAGCCTAGCGCAGTCCCGGCGGCATGCCGTAGACGTGCGCGATCGGCAACGTCAGCACCACGCGGCGGTCGGTGACCATCGCCTGCCGGTAGTCGTCCCAGTCCGGGTGCTCACCGGCGATGTTGCGGTACAACGCAATCAGCGCCTCGACCGTGTCATCACCCGGCGCGGCCGCCGGCGGGGTCAGCGTCGCGGTGCCTTCGGCGACGGCGTAGGACCAGCCGTCGTCGGCGTTGACGAGCAGCGACGCCCGAGGATCGCGACGCAGGTTGCGGGTCTTGGCCCGCGGCTCGGTGACCGACACCTGAATGGTGGCGTTGCGGGCATCGAAGTAGTACGACACGTTGGACAGCTGTGGCCGGCCGTCACGCTTGAGCGTGGCCAGCACGCCGAGAGAATTGTCCGCGATCACGGCCAGCAGTTTGTCGTCGAAAACATGGCGCCCCATGCCGAAAGCCTACGGGCCACTTCATTGACGTGGCTACCATCGCGCTCATGACCCACTTCGCGGCCTTCCTGCGCGGCGTCAACGTCGGCGGCGTCAACCTCAA
>DATNFI010000041.1:0-6089 GCA_035606475.1 Mycobacterium sp.
GGATCGTCGCCGGCCAGCCGGCGCAGCACCTTGCCGCGGCGGTGGTCGGTGCGCTGCGCGCATCCCGAGGCGCAGTGCTCGCACACGCTCGGGCTGGAGACCAAGTCGAAGGGGCGGGCGCGAAAACGGTAGGCGGCACCGGTCAGCGCTCCGACCGGGCAGATCTGAACGGTGTTACCGGAAAAATATGACTCGAACGGCTCGTTGGCATAGATGCCGACCTGCTGCAGCGCCCCGCGCTCCAGCATCTCGATGAACGGGTCGCCGGCGATCTGGTCGGAGAACCGGGTGCAACGCGCACACAGGATGCAGCGCTCGCGGTCCAGCAGCACCTGCGAGGAGATATTGATCGGCTTGGTGAAGGTCCGCTTGACGTCCTCGAACCGAGAATCCGGGCGACCGTTGGACATCGCCTGGTTCTGCAGCGGGCATTCACCGCCCTTGTCGCACATCGGGCAGTCCAGCGGATGGTTGATCAGCAGCAGCTCCATCACGCCGTGCTGCGCCTTGTCGGCAGCCTCGGAGCTGTACTGGGTGCGCACCACCATGTCGTCGGCGACGGGAATCGTGCACGACGCCATCGGTTTACGCTGGCCCTCGATTTCCACGATGCATTGGCGGCATGCGCCGACCGGGTCCAGCAGCGGGTGGTCGCAGAACCGGGGGATCTGCACACCGATCAACTCGGCGGCCCGGATCACCAAAGTCCCCTTGGGAACACTGATTTCGGTGCCGTCGATAGTCAGCGTCACCAATTCAGGCTCGGCGACTTTCTTTTCGGTGTCGGCAGTTTGCGTCACGCTTTCACTCCATCTGCCTCGAGCATGGACAGCTTGGGGTCGAACGGACAGCCGCCGCCCTCGATGTGTGCGACGTATTCGTCGCGGAAGAACTTGATCGACGAGGCGACCGGGCTCGCCGCACCATCGCCCAAGGCGCAGAACGACTTTCCGAGGATCGCGTCCGCGATGTCGGTGAGCTTGTCGAGGTCTTCGGCGGTGCCGCGGCCGTTTTCCAAGCGGTGGTAGATCTGGCTCAACCAGAACGTGCCCTCGCGGCATGGCGTGCATTTGCCACACGACTCGTGCTTGTAGAAGTCCGTCCAGCGGCTGACCGCGCGCACCACGCAGGTGGTTTCGTCGAAGATCTCCAACGCCTTGGTGCCCAGCATCGAGCCAACCGATCCGACGCCCTCGTAATCCAGTGGCACGTCGAGGTGTTCGTCGGTGAGCAGCGGTGTCGACGATCCGCCGGGCGTCCAGAACTTCAGCTTGTGGCCGGCCCGCACGCCACCGGCGTAGTCGAGCAGCTCACGCAGCGTGATACCCAGCGGTGCCTCGTACTGGCCGGGCTTGGCGACGTGCCCCGACAGCGAATACAGCGTGTAGCCAGGCGATTTCTCGCTGCCCATGGAGCGGAACCAGTCCACCCCGTTGAGCACGATCGACGGGACGCTGGCGATGGTCTCGACGTTGTTGATCACCGTCGGGCAGCCGTACAGGCCGGCGACCGCCGGGAACGGCGGACGCAGTCGCGGCTGGCCGCGTCGGCCTTCCAGCGAATCCAGCAGCGCGGTTTCCTCACCGCAGATGTAGGCACCGGCGCCGGCGTGGACGACCAGTTCGAGGTTGTAGCCCGACCCGGCGATGTTGTTGCCCAGGTAGCCGTTGGCGTACGCCTCGGCGACGGCGTTCTGCAGGCGCCGCAGCACCGGCAACACTTCACCGCGGACGTAGATGAAGGCGTGGCTGGCCCGGATCGCGTAGGACGCGATGATCACGCCCTCGACCAGGACGTGCGGGGTGGCGAGCATCAGCGGAATGTCTTTACACGTACCGGGTTCCGACTCGTCGGCGTTGACCACCAGGTAGTGCGGCTTGGCGGCGGCGCCGCTGTCGCCTTGCGGGATGAACGACCACTTGGTCCCGGTCGAGAAGCCCGCGCCGCCGCGACCGCGCAGTCCGGAGTCCTTGACGGCCGCGATCACCGCGTCGGGGTCCATCTCCAGCGCCTTATGCAGGGCGCGATAGCCGTCGTTGCGCCGATAGGTTTCCAGCGTCCAGGATTCGGGGTCGTCCCAGAATCGGCTCAGCACCGGTGTCAACGGTGTTGGTGACCCCATTACTTGCCCTCTCCCGCAGGCGGTGCGGTCATGTTCTTTTCCTTGGCCACCTCGAGGCCGGCCAGTGTCGCTGCGCCCGCGCCGCCCTGGCCCTCGTCGGGCCGCGAGTCGGGGAAGCCGGCCAGGATCCGCTCGGTTTCCTTGAACTTGCCCAGGTTTCCGCGGGTGGGGGCCGGGGGGTTGCCGGAACGCAGACCGTCGACCAGCGTGCGCGCCGATTCGACGGTCTGGTTGTCGTAGAACTCCCAGTTGACCATCACCACCGGCGCGAAGTCGCACGCGGCGTTGCACTCGATGTGCTGCAGGGTGACCGATCCGTCGTCGGTGGTCTCGTCGTTGCCGACGCCGAGGTGGTCTTTGAGCGACTCGAAAATCGCGTCGCCACCCATCACCGCGCACAGCGTGTTCGTGCACACGCCGACCAGGTAGTCGCCGGTGGGTCCACGCCGGTACATGGTGTAAAAGCTTGCGACAGCTGCGACTTCGGCTCCGGTCAATCCCAGCTGAGCGCCGCAGAACTCCACACCGGCCGGCGTCACGTAGCCGTCTTGCGCCTGCACCAGGTGCAGCAGCGGCAGCAGCGCCGAGCGCGGGCTCGGGTAGCGGCCGATGATCTCCTTGGCGTCGACCTCGAGTCGCGCTTGCACATCGGCCGGGTACGACGTGGGTGCGCCGTCGGTGACGAACTGGCCGGGCTCCTCCGGGGGCGGGCCAAGCCGAAGGAACACCCGCTCGCCGTTGTTGGCGCCGTTGTGGGATGCGGCGGTCATCGGTCCACCCCGCCCATCACCGGGTCGATACTGGCCACCGCGGTGATGACGTCGGCAACCATCCCGCCCTCGCACATCGCGGCGACGGCTTGCAGGTTGGTGAACGAGGGATCCCGGTAGTGCACCCGGTACGGGCGGGTGCCGCCGTCGCTGACCATGTGCACACCCAACTCGCCGCGTGGCGATTCGACCGCGATGTAGACCTGCCCGGCCGGTACCCGGAAGCCCTCCGCGACCAGCTTGAAGTGGTGGATCAGCGCCTCCATCGAGCCGCTCATGATCTTCTCGATGTGCTCGTTGGAGTTGCCGAGTCCGTCCGGGCCGACCTTCAGGTCAGCCGGCCAGGCGATCTTGCGGTTCTCCACCATGGTCGGGCCGGGCTGCAGCTTGTCCAGGCACTGCTCGACGATCTTCACCGACTCCCACATTTCCTTGACGCGAATGATGTAGCGGCCGTACGAATCACAGCCGTCGTCGGTGATCACGTCGAAGTCGTAGTTCTCGTAACCGCAATAGGGCTCCGCTTTACGGAGGTCGTGCGGCAGCCCGGTCGCGCGCAGGCACGGCCCGGTCACGCCCAGCGCGATGCAACCGGTGAGGTCCAGGTAGCCCACGTCTTTGGTGCGGGCCTTCCAGATCGCGCTCTCGTTCAACAGGTCGCCCATCTCGCGCAGCGAGACCTTCAATTCCTTGAGGGCTGAGGCGATTTCGCTCTTCGCGTCGGGCGGCAGGTCCTGCGACACACCTCCGGGCCGGATGTAGGCGCTGTTCATCCGCAGGCCGGTGATGTATTCGAACAGCGTGAGGACGACCTCGCGACCCTTGAAGCCGGTGAACATCGGCGTCATCGCGCCCAACTCCATGCCGCCGGTCGCCAACGCGACCAGATGCGACGAGATTCGGTTGAGCTCCATCATCATCACCCGGATGACGTTGACCCGCTCGGGGATCTCGTCGGTGATCCCCAGCAGCTTCTCGACACCGAGGCAGAAGGCGGTTTCGTTGAAAAATGGTGACAGGTAATCCATTCGGGTCACGAAGGTGACGCCCTGCGTCCAGTACCGGTACTCGAGGTTCTTCTCGATTCCGGTGTGCAGGTAGCCGATTCCGCATCGGGCATCGGTGACGGTCTCGCCTTCGATCTCCAGGATCAGCCGCAGCACGCCGTGGGTGGACGGGTGCTGAGGACCCATGTTGACGACGATCCGCTCGCCGGGTTCGCCGCTCTGCCGGGCGGCTTCGACGATCTTGTCCCAATCCTGCCCGCCGAGGGTTACCAGGGTTTCGCTCATCAGTTGTAAGACCTCCGCTGGTCGGGCGGGGGAATCTGCGCGCCCTTGTATTCGACTGGGATGCCGCCGAGCGGGTAGTCCTTGCGCTGCGGGTGGCCCTCCCAGTCATCGGGCATCTCGATGCGGGTCAACGAGGGGTGACCGTCGAAGAGAATGCCGAAGAAGTCGTAGGTTTCGCGCTCGTGCCAGTCGTTGGTCGGGTAGATCTCGAACAACGACGGGATGTGCGGATCACCGTCCGGCGCAGCCACTTCCAGCCGGACCCGACGATTGTGGGTGATCGAGTTCAGCGGGTACACCGCGTGCAACTCGCGGCCGGTTTCGTCCGGGTAGTGGACGCCGTTGACCCCCAGGCACAGCTCGAAGCGCAGCTGCGGGTCGTCGCGCAGCCGGCGGGCGACCTGCTTGAGCGACTCGCGGCGCACATGCAGCGTCAATTCGTCGCAGTAGACGACGACTTTCTCGATGGCGTCGGTGAATTCGACGTTGTCCTCGGTCTTCAGCGCCTCGGCCAGCCGGTCGACCACCTCGTCGAAGTAGCCGCCGTAGGGGCGTGGACTGCCCTCGTCGATGGTGATCTGGCGAACCAGGCGTCCGTAGCCGGAGGTGTCACCACTGCCGCGGACGCCGAACATGCCGCGGCGCACGCCGATCCGCTCGGCGTCGGACGGGTTGGTGCCGACGGGAGGCCCGCCGACCTCACTGGCCGCGCGGGTGGGGTCGTGTGTCGGTGAGCTCATCGCAGCAACCCCAAGTGCTCGATCGTCGGCCGGACCGCGAGGGCCGCCTGCTCGGCCTCGGCGATGGCCTGCTCGCGGTTGACGCCGAGCGGCATCTCTTGAATCTTCTCGTGCAGCTTGAGGATTGCGTACAGCAGCATCTCGGGACGCGGCGGGCAGCCGGGCAGGTAGATGTCAACGGGCACAACGTGGTCGACGCCCTGCAGGATCGCGTAGTTGTTGAACATGCCGCCGGACGACGCGCAGACGCCCATCGCGAGTACCCATTTGGGCTCGGCCATCTGGTCGTAGATCTGACGCAGCACCGGGGCCATCTTCTGGCTGACGCGGCCCGCGACGATCATCAGGTCGGCTTGACGCGGTGTTGCCGAAAACCGCTCCATGCCAAAGCGCGCGATGTCGAATCGCGGGCCGGCCGTGGCCATCATCTCGATCGCGCAGCAGGCCAGGCCGAAAGTGGCCGGCCACAGCGAGCTCTTGCGAAAGTATCCCGCCAGTTGTTCGACGGTGGTCAGCAAGAAGCCGCTGGGGAGTTTTTCTTCGATGCCCACGATTTACCTCAATCCCAAGTCAATCCGCCGCGGCGCCACACGTAGGCGTAGGCCACGAAGACGGTGAGCATGAACACCACCATCTCGATCAGTGCGAACAGGCCGAGTTGGTCGTAGCTGACCGCCCACGGGTACAGGAACACGATCTCGATGTCGAAGACGATGAACAGCATCGCGGTCAGGTAGTACTTCACCGGGAACCGCTGCCCGCTGCCCGCGTGGGGAGCGTTGGCCGGCTGATCGCTGGGCTCGATCCCGCACTCGTAGGCCTCCAGCTTCGCCCGGTTGTAACGGGACGGGCCGGTGATCTGTGCGAGTGCGACCGAGCCGAGCGCGAACGCCGCGGCGATCCCTCCAAGAACGAGAATGGGTAGGTAGAGATTCATCCCGCGACGACGCTTCCTCACTGTGGTCTAGGGCTGGACTGTGAGCGCAACCACAGCCTAGCGACCGTGTGTGGTCGCCCGCTCAGCAGGTTAGATGTGACCTCAACCACAACAACTTAGCTTGTGCCCGTAAAGCGGATCACGTCCGCGAGCGTGAACCACACGACGCGACACGCCGTGAATTGTCGGGAGATTCACGCTCGAAGGCAGAGAACTCCCGGCTACCGC
>DATNFI010000042.1:0-13064 GCA_035606475.1 Mycobacterium sp.
TCGGGTCATCTTCCCGGACGGGTTCGCCGAGCGAATCGGCGCGGACGCCGTCGACGAGCTGGCCGACACCATCATGCGCTACGCGGCGATGTTGCTGTTGTTACCGGGCCGCCAGCCGATCGCCGACGACGAGGATATTCGCGCGTTCGCCACCGCGCATTTCCTGCCCAGCCTGCCCGCCGCGCTGCGCGCCGTGCCGGTCTGAATCGAGGGACGCCCGGCGGGTGTTAGCGTCCCGTCATGCCGGAGAGCGTCACACCGCAACTCAGCCAAGGGCTCTCGCAGCGTCAGCTGATGATGATCGCCATCGGCGGCATCATCGGAGCCGGGTTTTTCGTGGGATCGGGTGTCGTCATCGGCAGAGCCGGGCCCGCCGCCTTCCTGACCTATGCGCTGTGCGGCGTGTTGATCATCCTGGTGATGCGGATGCTGGGCGAGATGGCGACCGCGAACCCCACGACCGGTTCGTTCGCGGAGTACGCGCGAGAAGCGTTGGGCGGCTGGGCCGGATTCTCGGTCGGCTGGCTGTATTGGTACTACTGGGTGATCGTCGTCGGCTTCGAGGCGGTGGCCGGAGCCAAGGTCATCACCTACTGGTTTCCCGCGCCGCTGTGGCTGCTGTCGCTCGGTCTGATGCTGTTGATGACGGCGACCAACCTGTTCTCGGTGTCGTCCTACGGCGAGTTCGAATTCTGGTTCGCCGGAATCAAAGTCGCGGCGATCATGCTCTTTCTGCTGCTCGGCTCGATGTACGCGTTCGGGCTGTGGCCGCACCGGCACGCGGACTTCTCCAACCTGCACGCCCACGGCGGGTTCTTTCCCAACGGGCTACACGGCGCCTCCGGTGCGATCGTGACGGTGATCTTCTCGATGGTCGGTGCGGAGGTCGCCACCATCGCCGCCGCCGAAACCCCCGACCCCGAACGCGCCGTCCAGCGGGCGACCAACGCGGTGGCCGCCCGCATTGCGATCTTCTTCGTCGGCTCGGTCTTCCTGCTGACGGTTGTGCTGCCATGGAACTCCGTGCAGTCCGGTGCCTCGCCGTTCGTCGGGGCGCTCAAGCAAATGGGGATTCCCGGTGCCGACCACGTCATGAACGCGGTCGTGCTCACCGCCGTGCTGTCGTGTCTGAACTCCGGCCTCTACAGCGCGTCGCGAGTGCTGTTCGTGCTCGCCAAACAGCACGAGGCACCGACCCGGCTTCTCAAGGTCAGCACGCGCGGGGTGCCCTACCTCGCGATCGTGGCTTCGTCAGTGGTGGGGTTCCTCTGCGTCATCATGGCCGGGGTCGCGCCCAACACCGTCTTCCAATTCCTGCTCAACTCGTCGGGCGCCATCGTGTTACTGGTCTATCTGCTGATTGCGTTGTCGCAGATCGTGTTACGACGCCGCACGCCGCCGGGGAAGCTCCGGGTCAAGATGTGGTTCTTTCCCGCGCTGTCGATCCTGACCGTGGCCGGGATCGCCGCGGTGTTGGTGCAGATGGCGTTCGACGCCAGCGCCCGAACGCAGCTCTGGCTGAGCCTGCTGTCCTGGGCCGTCACGGCCGCGTTGTATTTCATCACCAAACGCGTTGCGGCCCGGACTGATTAGCCCGTCTTGGTCAGCAGTACCGCCTGCTCGAACGGCAGCCTGCCGAACACCCGATGCGCCGCGCCGCTGACGTGAGCCGCCGCTTCTTCCTTGCTGACCGTTCGCGGGTTGCCGACGCTGAACGTCTTTCCGTGCCGCCGCATCTTCCCGCCGCCGGCCGCGTTCAGGTTCTTCAGCCAGTCGCGGTCCGGGCCGTACGTCAACAGGATCGCCACGCCGGGCTTCCCGTCGACGTCGGCGTTGAACACCGTCAATGGGGTGCGGTAGGGCTTGCCGGAACGGCGTCCGACGTGCTCGAGGATGCCGAACGATGGGGCCCAGCCGGCCCACATCCGCTGAATTGGGTTGGTCACGTGCCGGTTGAACCGGGCGAGCCGTTGCGGTAGTTGCATGCCACCATCCAACTCCCCTGCGCCGCCGACCTCAACCGCTCAAGGACGGTGGACGGCTGGCGCCACGCCAGCGCAACGCCTCCAAGGCCACCGCGACGTGCACGCTCGAATCCCTCAGGGGTTGCGGCAGGAGCTCGTCGGCACGACTAAGCCTGCGCAACAACGTATTTCGATGCGTGAACAACCGGGCGGCCGCCCGTGAGGCATTGCACTGCTCATGGACGAAGGTGAGCACACTCTGGTGGAGTTCGGCGTCGGCCGATTCGAAGTCGCCGAGGGTGTGTTTGATGAACCGGTCCGCTCGTTCCGGATCCGCGGTGATCAACGCGATGAGTTCGACGTCGGTGAAGCTGACCACCCGCTGGGTCGAGCCCAGCCGCATCACCATGCGCTGCGTGGTGATCGCGTCGAAATGGCTGCGCCGGAAACCCTCGATTCCGGTTGCGGTGGGCCCGAGGGCTATTCGCACACCAGCCAGTTGACTCACCGCGGCGGCGACTCCGGACAGGTCCGGGCCTTCGGCCCCGGGCAACCACACCCATCGGGTGGCGGCACCGGCCAGCACCGACAACGGGCGGCGTCCGTCGGCGTTGCGCGTCACCGCCTCGACGGCACGGTCGAGATCGGACAGGCTGGTCTGTGATTCGTCGCCCCAGATCACAGCGGCGGTGTGGTCCTGTCCGAGGCGGTAACCGAGCCGGTTCTCGGCGTGCTGCCGGGTGATCGGCGCCCCGTCGAGGATCAGCGCGACGATCTCGCGGTGCTCGGCGTGCGTCCCGCTGGTCAGCGCGTCGCGCTCGATCTGTAGCTGGCGGTAGATCCCGGCGACCGTCGCATCGATGAACGACGCGATCGAACGCGCCGAGACGTCGAGGAGCTCATGCAGTTCGTCGACGTCGGATGTCAGCGCGAACGCGACCTGCATCCAGGCCCGCCATGCGGTGTTCTGCCCGATCCGGTAGGCGTCGACGGCCGTGGATTCGTCCAGTCCGCGGCGAATCAGGTAGCGAGCAATGGTCAGTGTCTCGGGCCCGAGATTCGGTTGCACCGGCTCACCGGGGTGACTGACGTTGGCGGCCGCCCAGTGCAGCCGATTCGACTGGTTGCTGCGGTGTACCGCCTCGGCGAGCACCGGATCGTTGGCGACGGTCCGCATGTACTCCGGGGTGAGCGTGGCCTTGTTCAGCTCCCCGACCGGAGGCTCTTCGGGCGCGTCGAGCACGATCTTGGCGCCCTGTTGGATCAGCTCGCAGACCCGCTTCGACGGCCGCTCCCATTCCATCGGCGCAGCGTATCCGTTTTGGTGCACTATGCACCATCACTAATTGCTATTGGTGCGAGATGCCCTTGTTCTGCCGGGTTGGACCGCACACCATTAAGCGTGGTGTAACTAAATTTTCAGGTTATTTATAGGTGGGCACATCATGCGGCTTCGGTATCGCCCCTACGTCACGGCGGGTTTTGCTCTGATCGGTGCCGGCGTTATCGCCATCACCCCGACGCCCGGGACGCCGCCCACCCGCTACCTGCCCGACATTCAGCTCGCCTCCGGCGACGACCCGGACGTCGTCATCGACGTCATCCGGCACGCACAGATGGTTTCGCCGTTCGAAGACGAGCTCACCGGCTCGCCGGCGTATCCCGGGGCTCCGCTGAGCGATCTCGGTCAGCAGCAGGCACAGGACCTCGCGACCAAACTGTATGACCAACTGGGCCCGCACGTCGCCGGCATCTTCGAGGGGCAGGGCCTGCGGGAGATGGAAACCGCGGCGCCGTTCGCCACGCTCGAGAACATGACGAATGGCGTGCAGATATTGCCCGGGCTCGACGAAATCGACAGCGGCATTTACGCATTCGATCCGATCGACAGCCCGGGCGGCCAGCTGGCGTTCCTGACCGCAGGCGCATGGTCGCTGGGAGCGCCGTTCGGATTGGCGTTGGTGCCGGCGCCGGAGTCCTCTGATGTCAACGGGATCG
This sequence comes from Mycobacterium sp., assembly GCA_035606475.1. GTDB lineage: Bacteria > Actinomycetota > Actinomycetes > Mycobacteriales > Mycobacteriaceae > Mycobacterium. The sequence continues at coordinate 3,963 of DATNFI010000042.1, forward strand.
TGTTCGACGCGAGGTTCACCGACGCGATCGACTCGATGTACGACGCCGCTCTGGCGAACCCGGTTGTCAGCGCCGACGGCAACATCACCGACGTGGCCTTCAACAGCGAGGCTTCGATCTTCGTCTGGGCCTTGGACAACGTGAAAAACCCTGACCTCCCGTTCTTCATCCAGCGCATCATCGAATCCCACACCGTCCCCAACGGCCTCTCGACGATTTTGCTGCCCAACACCGGCGTCGTTCAGATCGAGGGCAATCCCACCGACGGCTGGACATTGCTGAGCTGGGACGGGCAAGCCATTCCGCAGGACCCGGATTTGCTGTCGTCGTTGTTCGTTGACTTCCGCGACGTGGCCCTGCCCGAGCAGACGGCACTGTGGAACGTCTGGGAGGCCATCGTCGGCGGCGACCCGACGACGATCGCGAGCGCGGTTCAGACCGGGTTGGACCAAATCGACTCGGCGCTGGCCCAATTCCCCGAATCGATCCTCAACTCCATCTCCGATGCGTTGACGACGGCGTTCTAAGCCATGTATCGCCGCTACGTCACGGCAAGCGTCGCGCTCATCGGCGCCGGCGTCATCGTCGTCACCCCCACCCCGGCGCCGGTGCCCGAGGTCCAATCGCACGCCGTCCGGCTGACTTCGGGCGACATCCAAGACATCGTGATCGACATCGTGCGGCACGGACAGCGACTGCCCCCGTTCAACGAAGTCGTCACCCCGTCGCCGGACTATCCGGGACCCCCGATCAGCGACCTGGGTCAGCAGCAGGCGCAGGATGTGGCAAACCAGCTGTTCAACCAGCTCGGCCAACACGTCGCCGGGATCTTCTCGGGGCAGTCCCTGCGGGACTTGGAGACTGCGGCGCCACTCGCCACGCTCGAGCACATGAGCGATGCCGTGCAGATCCTGCCGGGGCTCAACGAGATCGACAGCGGCATCTACGCCGGCGATCCCCTCGACAGCCTTGGCGGTTACCTGTACCAAATCACGCCGTTTCTGTGGTCAACGTTCGGACTGGTTTCGGTGCCGATACCGGGCTCCAGTGACGTCAACGGGATCGTCGAGAACCAAAACTTCACCGACGCCGTCGATGCGATGTACAACGCCGCCATGGCCAACCCGGTCGTCAGTGCGGACGGCCAGATCACCGACGTCGCGTTCAACAACGAGGCTGATGTCGCGGCCTGGGTAGCGCTGAACGTCAAAAACCCCGACATCTCCATCATGCTGACCGGAACGATTGAACAATTTCTCCATCCGGACGGGGACGGGAATGCCCTGCTGCCCGGTGGCGGCATGGTGCAAATCGAAGGCAATCCCACCGATGGCTGGACGCTGGTCAGCTGGGACGGCCAACCCGTCCCGGCGGATCCGGGATTGCTGACGCAGCTGCTAATTGAGTTGCGAGACTTGATCATTGCGCCGCAAACGGCGGGATGGAACATTTTCGAGGCCGCCCTCAGCGGCGATCCGGCCACGCTCGAGACCGCGATTCAGGCTGGGACGCAAAGCGTCGATGCGGCATTACTCCAGTTCCCGGGTGCCGTCTTCAATGACATCGTCGACGCGCTGCAGAGCCTCGGTACCGGGGCCGGCGCACAGGCGGCGGGCGACCTCGTCACGTCGTTGTTCTGACGCAATCCGACCCGACTCAAATTCTTCGGAAAAAATCTCGCGCGGTGCTTGCCAGAGACATGCGACCCGTTGTATAAAACATGTGTCTTCAGGCATAGATCTTATGGCTGACTTGCCAGAGATCGAAGGTTTCGGAGGTGATGACCATGTTGGCAAATTGCGCGATTTTCCGGGGTGGGAATCAGTCCCACCGATGCGACAGACTGCAGGCCTTTTACGCCTGATCGGCCGGTCAGATGCTGACGGTCAGCGAGCCAGTGCTGATGCCGTGGACGCGCGCGGCGGCGCCGGTGGACAGCGAAAATTCAGCGAGTCGCCCTCGGGTCCAACCCTTCCCTCCACCCGAGGAAATCGAGCTGTTCATCGAGGTCGACGCTATCTTGCGCGCGGCGGCGGCGCGGGTGATCTGTCTTCGTCGGCGGCCGGCACCACCAGCGACCGGGCGTGCCTTGCGTGGGCCCCGGCCGGCTGGTCGGGCTTGGTTGGAGCGCTGCGGACGGTGGCGTGTACCGCCGCGTCTGGTGCGCGCCGTCCAGCGTGGGCCTCCGACAAAGAGCACTGCTCACGCTGACCCGAGGAGGTGATGTCATCGCAGCACGTAGAGGCCGGCCCGTCGCCGGGCTGAATTTGGCGCGATGGAAGCTCGCGCCCACCCCCGTCCCGGGCTTTCCCGCGGCGGGCCGGTTCCCCACAGATGTCGTCGACAAGAAGAAGGAGGGGGATCGTCGTGGAACTCGATGCGCTACCCATCGAGGTCGACCTGCTGGATTGGGCCGACCAGCATCGGCTCGTGCCGTTATCCGAGGACGACTACCCGCACGTCGTGGAGCTCGAACGGGTAACGGACTGAACCGGAGCATCGACGGGCTTACGCGTTTGGGTCGCCGGGGGCCAGTGGTACTCCGTGCGAATGAGAAACATCAAACGAATTGCAGCCGCGACTGCATGTGCCACAGGTCTTGGACTTGCTGGTCTGGGAGCGGCGAGCGTAGCTGAAGCCCTTCCGGGCCCTATCGGATCCATGCCGGCTGACTGGTGCCCTGGACAGTTCTGGGACCCGGGCTGGGGTAATAACTGGGACTGGAACAACTGCCATGGTGGCGGGCCCGGTCTCATGCCCAACGGCGGCCCCGGGCCCGGCCCGATCGGCCCGAATTGGATGCCCAACGGTGGTCCGGGACCCGGCCCGTTCGTGCCTAACGGTCCCGGCGGTCCGGGCGGCTTCAACGGCGGTCCGGGTGGAGGTGGCCACGGCGGCCACTGACCGGTAACTACACCGGTTTGGAGACCCGGTGCCAGCGGCACCACGGGGCTGGTGTGGCGGGTGTGACGGTCGGCTGAACAACTACACCCTGTAGTCGACAGGCTCTCGGCGGCTGGGACACTGGAGCACGTGCACGGACAAGATCGCGCGGCTCCTCCTCGGGCCGCTGCACGGCCCGCATCGTCGCGGCGCACGGAGGTCTCGGCGAAGCTGTTCGACGCTGCCAGCGCGGTCATTCCCGGCGGAGTGAATTCGCCGGTGCGGGCGTTCAAGGCAGTCGGTGGCACCCCCCGCTTCATCACTGAGGCCAACGGCTACTGGCTCACCGATGCCGACGGCAACCGCTACATCGACCTGGTCTGCTCGTGGGGTCCGATGATCCTCGGCCATGCCCACCCGTCGGTGGTCGACGCGGTCGTCAAGGCCGCCCGCAGCGGGCTGTCGTTTGGCGCGCCGACGCCCGCCGAAAGCGAACTGGCCGCCGAGATCATCGACCGGGTGGCCCCCGTGGACCTGATCCGACTGGTCAACTCCGGCACCGAGGCCACCATGAGCGCGGTCCGGCTGGCCCGCGGTTTCACCGGCCGGGCCAAGATCGTGAAATTCTCCGGCTGCTACCACGGCCACGTCGACGCGCTGTTGGCCGACGCCGGCTCCGGCGTCGCAACATTGGGTCTGCCGTCCTCACCGGGCGTCACCGGCGCCACCGCCGCCGACACAATCGTGCTGCCGTACAACGATATTGACGCGGTACGGCGGACCTTTGAGGAGTTCGGCGACCAGATCGCCGCGGTGATCACCGAGGCTAGCCCCGGCAACATGGGTGTCGTCCCACCCGCGGCGGGCTACAACGCCGACCTTCGAAACATTACCGCCCAACACGGCGCACTGCTCATCGTCGACGAGGTGATGACCGGCTTCCGGATCAGCCGAAGTGGTTGGTACGGAGTCGATCCCGTCGACGCGGACCTATTCACCTTCGGCAAGGTGATGAGCGGCGGCCTGCCCGCCGCGGCGTTCGGTGGTCGCGCCGAGGTGATGCAACGGCTCGCCCCGCTGGGGCCGGTGTACCAGGCCGGCACGCTGTCCGGTAACCCGGTGGCGGTCGCGGCCGGCCTGGCCACGCTGCGAGCCGCCGACGACGCGGTGTACGCGACGCTCGATGCCAACGCCGACCGACTGGCCGGCCTGCTGTCGCAGGCGCTTACCGAAGCCGGTGTGCCACACCAGATTCCGCGCGCCGGTAACATGCTCAGCGTGTTCTTCGGCGAAGCGCCGGTGACCGATTTCGCCTCCGCGCGCGCCAGCCAGACCTGGCGTTTCGCGCCGTTCTTCCACGCGCTGCTCGACCGCGGGGTATACCCGCCCTGCAGCGCCTTCGAAGCCTGGTTCGTCTCGGCGGCGCTCGATGACGCTGCGTTCGCCCGGATTGCCGACGCACTTCCCGCCGCAGCTGAAGCCGCAGCCAAGGAGGCCAAACCCTGATGGGCGAACAGACCCGCGTCCACCTGATCCGGCACGGCGAGGTGCACAACCCTGACGGCGTGCTGTACGGGCGGCTGCCCGGATTCCGGCTGTCCGACAAGGGAATTCGACAGGCGCAAGCGGTGGCCGACGTCCTGGCCGACCGCGACGTCGTCGCCGTCATCGCCTCGCCGCTGCAGCGCGCGCAGGAGACCGCCGCGCCGATCGCCGCCCAGCACAACCTCACCGTCGACACCGACCCCGACCTGATCGAGTCGGCCAACTTCTTCGAGGGCAAGCGGGTGGGCCCCGGCGACGGCGCCTGGCGCGACCCGCGGTTCTGGTGGCAACTGCGCAACCCGTTCACCCCGTCGTGGGGCGAACCGTACAAGCAGATCGCCGCCCGCATGACGACTGCGATCGACAAAGCGCGGGCCCGCGCCACCGGGCATGAGGCCGTCTGCGTCAGCCACCAGCTTCCGGTGTGGACGGGTCGGCTCTCGGTCACGGGCAAACGGTTGTGGCACGACCCGCGCCGCCGCGAGTGCGCGGTGGGCTCGGTGACGTCGCTGGTCTACGACGGCGACCGGCTGGTCGAGGTGCTGTACAGCGAGCCGGCACTGCGTTGACCAAGCTGGCGTTCGTCGTGCTCGTGGCGGTCGGCCTGCTGGCCGGCTGCTCCACCGGCGACGACGCCGTCGCGCAGGGCGGCAGCTTCGAATTCGTCTCTCCCGGAGGCAAAACCGATATCTTCTATAACCCGCCCGACCGCCGCGGCAAGCCCGGGCTGATCTCCGGCCCCGACCTGATGGACCCGACCCGCACGGTGAGCGCGGACGACTTCGTCGGCAGGCTCGTCGTCGTCAACGTCTGGGGTCAGTGGTGTGGGCCGTGCCGCGCCGAAGCGTCGGAGCTGCAGAAGGTGTACGACGCCACCGGCGCCGAAGGTGTCGCGATGCTGGGCATCGACGTTCGCGACAACAACCGCGAGGCCGCTCAGGACTTCGTCAAAGACCGCAAGGTGACGTACCCGTCGATCTACGACCCGGCGATGCGCACCATGCTCGCGTTCGGCGGCAAGTACCCGACATCCGTCATCCCGTCCACGGTGGTGCTGGACCGCCAGCACCGCGTCGCCGCGATATTCCTGCGCGAACTGCTCGCCGAGGATCTCCAGCCGGTTGTGCAACGGATCGCCGCCGAGAAATGAGCCTCACCGAAACCGCCACGGCCGGACCGCTTCTGCTCGCGCTGGCGGTGTCGGTGTTGGCCGGGCTGGTGTCGTTCGCGTCGCCGTGTGTGGTGCCGCTGGTGCCGGGCTACCTGTCGTATCTGGCCGCGGTGGTCGGTGTCGACGAATCGGACAACGCTCCGCCGAATGCGCGTTGGCGAGTGGCCGGGTCGGCGGCGTTATTCGTGGCCGGCTTCACCGTGGTGTTCCTGCTCGGCACGGTCGCCGTGCTGGGCATGACCACCACGCTGATCACCAATCAGGTTGTGCTGCAACGGGTCGGCGGCATCCTCACCATCGTGATGGGTCTGGTGTTCGTGGGATACGTTCCCGCGCTGCAACGCCAGTTCCGGTTCGCGCCGCGGCAGTTGTCCACGCTGGCCGGCGCGCCCCTGTTGGGTGCGGTGTTCGCGCTGGGCTGGACGCCGTGCCTGGGCCCGACACTGGCCGGAGTCGTCACCGTCGCGTCGGCGACCGACGGCGCCAGCGTGGCCCGCGGCATCGTGCTGGTGATCGCCTACTGCCTGGGCCTGGGAATTCCGTTCGTGCTATTGGCTTTTGGATCGGCCTCGGCCGTCGCGGGTCTCGGCTGGCTGCGCCGCCACACCCGGGCGTTGCAGATCTTCGGCGGCGTGCTGTTGATCGCGGTCGGTGTCGCCTTGGTCAGCGGCGGCTGGAACGACTTCGTGTCCTGGCTGCGCGACGGGTTCGTCTCGGATGTGAGGTTGCCGATTTGAGCCGGCCACTTTCCCCGCGAGCAGACGCAAAAGCCTCCGACACGCCGAGGCGCGAGGGGCTTTTGCGTCTGCTCGCGCAAAAAGCCCGCAACACCTGGCGGGCGTTGACGTCGATGGGCACCGCGCTGGTGCTGCTGTTCCTGCTGGCGCTGGGCGCGATGCCCGGTGCGCTGCTGCCGCAGCGCAGCCTTAACGCCGGCAAGGTCGACGACTACCTGGCCGCCCACCCGAAGATCGGCCCGCTGCTGGATAAACTGCAGGCGTTCAACGTGTTTGGCAGCTTCTGGTTCACCGCGATCTACACGCTGCTGTTCATCTCGCTACTTGGCTGCCTGACCCCGCGGATGATCGAGCACGCCCGCAGCATGCGCGCGACCCCGGTGCCGGCACCGCGCAATCTGACCCGGCTGCCCAAGCATTCTGTCGCCACCATCGCCGGTGACGCCGACGACGTCGCGACCACCATGACCGAACGGCTACGGGGTTGGCGCACGACCGTCCGCCGCGGCGACACCATCGAAATCTCCGCCGAGAAGGGCTATCTGCGCGAATTCGGCAACCTGGTCTTCCACTTCTCGCTGCTCGGCCTGCTCGTCGCGGTCGCCGCCGGCAAGCTGTTCGGCTACGAGGGCAACGTCGTCGTCATCGCCGACGGGGGCCCGGGGTTCTGCTCGGCATCACCCGCCGCGTTCGACTCGTTCCGGGCCGGCAACACCGTCGACGGCACCTCCCTGCATCCAATCTGCCTGCGCGTCAACGAATTCAACGCCAAGTATCTGCCGTCCGGGCAGGCCACGTCGTTCGCGGCCGACATCGACTACCAATCGGGCCGCGATCTCACCGGCGGCAGCTGGCGGCCTTACCGGCTCGAGGTCAACCACCCGCTGCGGGTCGGCGGCAACCGGGTGTATCTGCAGGGCCACGGCTACGCGCCGACGTTCAGCGTCGTCTTCCCCGACGGGCAGGTTCGCACGTCGACCGTGCAGTGGCGGCCCGACAACCCGCGGACGCTGCTGTCCTCCGGCGTCGCGCGCATCGACCCGCCCGCCGGGACGTATCCCAACGCCGCCGAGCGTCGCCAGCATCAGATCGCCATCACCGGGCTGCTCGCACCGACCGAGCAACTCGAAGGCAAACTGTTGTCGTCGAGCTTCCCCGCGCTGATCGCCCCCGCGGTTGCCGTCGACATCTACTCCGGCGACACCGGCCTGGACAGCGGCCGCCCCCAGTCGCTGTACACCCTCGACCCGCGCCTGATCGACCAGCACCGGATCACCCGGGTCAAACGCGTCAACCTGCGCGTCGGCCAGCAGGTGCGCATCGACCAGGGCCCGGCCGCGGGCACCGTGGTGCGCTTCGACGGCGCGGTTCCGTTCGTCAACCTGCAGGTCTCCCACGACCCCGGGCAGATCTGGGTGCTGGTGTCGGCGATGGCGATGATGGCCGGGCTGGTGGTGTCGCTGCTGGTGCGTCGTCGCCGGATCTGGGTTCGGCTGCAGACCACGGCGCCGGGTACGGTCAACGTCCAGGTAGGCGGTTTGGCGCGGACCGACAACGCCGGCTGGGGCGACGAATTCGAGCGAATCGTCGGGCGCCTGCAAGACGGCCTGGTGGTGTCGGCGGCCGAGCCGATCGCGACCGGAAGGAGCACGTGAGTGAATACGACCCACATCCACCTCGGACTGGCACGCAACTCCGACTGGGCATTCACCTCCGCCGTGGTGATCATGGTCGTCGCGCTGTTGCTGCTGGCCGTCGAACTCGCCTACACCCGCAGCCGCAACACCGACCGTGAACTGGTCGGAGTGGGCGCCGGGAGTGCAACTCCCGGCGTGGTGACCGAGGCCCCGCGACGGCCCGTCGACGAACGCGCCGGGCGGGCCGGGCTGTTTCTGGTCTACTCCGGAATCGGGCTGCTGTTCGCCTGCATCGTGCTGCGCGGTCTGGCCACCCAGCGGGTGCCGTGGGGCAACATGTACGAGTTCATCAACCTGACCTGCTTCTGTGGGCTGGTCGCCGGAGCGATCGTGCTGCGCCGCCCGCAGTACCGCCCGCTGTGGGTGTTTCTGCTGCTGCCGGTGCTGATTTTGCTGACGGTGTCCGGGCGCTGGCTGTACACCAATGCCGCCCCGGTGATGCCCGCACTGCAGTCCTACTGGCTGCCCATCCACGTGTCTGTGGTGAGCCTCGGTTCAGGGGTGTTCATGGTCGCGGGCGTGGCGAGCATTCTGTTCCTGCTGCGCACGTCCCGGTTGGGCGAGCCGGCCGCCCAGGGCAGGTTTGCCCAACTCGTGCAGCGGCTGCCGGACGCGCAGACGCTGGACCGGATCGCATACCGCACGACCATCTTCGGGTTCCCGGTGTTCGGTTTCGGGGTGATCTTCGGCGCAATCTGGGCCGAGGAGGCCTGGGGCCGGTACTGGGGTTGGGACCCGAAGGAGACGGTGGCGTTCATCGCATGGGTGGTCTACGCCGCCTACCTGCACGCCCGGTCGACGGCCGGGTGGCGGGACCGGAAGGCGGCGTGGATCAACGTGGTTGGCTTCGTGGCCATGGTGTTCAACCTGTTCTTCGTCAACCTGGTCACCGTCGGCCTGCACTCATACGCTGGAGTTGGATAAGCGCAGCTCAGCGGCTTCCCAGGGTGCTGAGCTATGTTCGATCGGTAGCACTGTTCGACAACTAGCGACCGAGCGTTGCAACGAGGAGATTTTTCACGTGGCTGACCATCCGATACAGGACGCGAACGGCGGTCGTCGCGGAGAC
>DATNFI010000043.1:0-15672 GCA_035606475.1 Mycobacterium sp.
TATGAAATCGCGGTTCATCCCCTATGCCAACACTCCGGGCCGGCTGCTGGCTCAGTTGTTCAGCGACGCCGCCGTGGTGATCTGGTCGTTCATCTGGGTGCTCGTCGGCCTGGCCGTGCACAGCGCGGTCTCGACGATCGCCGGCGTGGGTCGGCAGGTCCAGGGCGGCGCTGACGGTGTCGCCGACAGCCTGAAGTCGGCCGGCCACAGCGCCGACCACATCCCGCTCGTCGGCAGCGCGGTCAGCGAGCCGCTGACGGCGGCAAGCAAGGCCGCGCTGGACATCGCCGGCGCGGGCCACAACCTGGACACGACCGCGAGCTGGCTGGCCCTCGTGCTGGCGCTGGCGGTCGCGGCGCCCCCGACACTCGGGGTGGTCGTGCCGTGGCTGGTGTTGCGCATCCGATTCGTCCGGCGCAAGTTGACCGTGGGCGCGCTGGCCGCCACGCCGGCCGGCGCGCAGCTGCTGGCGTTGCGCGCGTTGGCCAACCGGCCACTGGCCCGACTCACCGCCGTCACCCCCGACCCGGTCGGGGCGTGGCGGGCCGGGGACCCGCACGCCATCCACGGCCTGGCCGCCATCGAATTGCGTTCGGCGGGAATGGCCGTCAGAACGCGCTAGGCCGACCGGGTCGCAACCGCAGCAGCCCTGCGGCGACCACGATCAGCCACACCGCGAAGGCGTCCCAGAAGAAGACCAGCGACACGGTGTGCATCGACGGAGCGCCCAACTCCACCGCCATCCCGTCGGTGGCCGCCGAGTACATGCCGAGCGGGAACACCATCGACCACCAGGCTCCGGTGAACTGCAGTACCTCGGGCCGTTGGGCGATGCGGTGGAGTCCGAAGTAGATCAACGGCGGTATCCACAGTGTGGCCGTCACCCAGGTGACGATGGTGATCGTGCGCACCGCCGCGCCGGGCCACCCCCAAAGCTGTTGCTGCAATTGGTCGCCGGCCAGCGTTGCGATGGCCAGCCCGCCCATCATGATCCAGGAGTCGGGCGCGAAGCCGTCGTGGTCCTGCCGCTCGACGACGGTGCGCCACAGGATGAGCCAGGTCATCAGCGCGTAGATACCAATCGCCGCCAGCCACACCGGCGCGGCAACGAAGAGCCAGCCGCGATGCCCGGTATGCGAGGCGAGCTGGACCATCACGATCGCAAGACCCGAGGTGCCGACACTCGCCAACTCCCATGCGCCGTGCGCGTGATCGCGCAGGGCAGCCCATCGATGCGCGGACATATTGCGGGCGGTGAGCATGATCAGCACCAGCCAGGCCGACAGTGCGGCGGCACCGAGGACGCGCAAGATCGCCAAGTTGAAGGACAACCGGGTGTCCAGTACTGCGCACGCGGCCACGAAGGTGAACAGCCGCAAAGTGATATCGGGATCGGACATGTCCCAGAACAGCTTTCGTCCGGTTCCGACAACCGCGGCGCCGACCACGACGACGAGTACCGCGAGGCCGAGCGAGGTTAGGGTCCCCAGCGCGTCGCTGAGTGTCGTGTAGTGGTGGTCGCGCGCGGCGATCGAGACGATTCCGGTTGCCATCACGGTGGCGAATACATCCGGTGTCGGCTCGACGTTGGCCGCGCGCAACGTCACGGATCTCCGCGCAGTTCCACTACCAGGTGCCGAATACCGGTGTGCCGGTTGCTGCGCGTCCATTCGACGTCGCGCACCACTCGGACGTCGGCGAAGCGGGTCAGCAGTTCTTCGAACAGCACCCGTAGTTCCAGCCGCGCCAGGTTTGCGCCCAGGCAGTAATGCACACCTTGCCCAAAACCCAGGTGCGGGTTGGGCTTTCGCGCGATATCGAATTCGTCGGCGTGGTCGAACACGGAACCGTCGCGGTTGGCCGAACCTTCCCAGATCTGCACCTTCTGCCCCGCCGCGATCGAGGCGTCGCCGAGCACGACGTCGCGGGTGGCGGTCCGCCGCTTAGACGGCGACGGTGACGTCCATCGGACCATCTCTTCGACCGCGACCGGCAGCGCATCCAAATCGTCACGCAGCGAACGTAATTGCTCCGGATGCTCGGCCAGCGCCAGCAAGCCACCCGCCACCGCGTTTCGGGTGGTCTCGGCGCCGGCGCTGAACAGCAGGCTGAAGAACAGGTAGAGCTCGAGATCGGACATGGCCGGCCCGTCGGCAGCATCCGCGTTGGCGACCACGGACAACATGTCATCGGTCGGCCGCGCTCGCTTCGACGCGATCAACTCCTGCCCGTAGGTATACATCCGCGAACCGGCCTCCTCAGCCGACAGCTGAGACAGTGCCGCCGTGCGCGAGCCACCGAAGTCGAACTGCGGCTCGATCGCCTCGAACAGCCAATGTCGTTCGGATTCAGGCACTCCCAGCAGGATGCAGATCATCTGCATCGGCAGTTCGGCGGCGATGTCGACGAGAAAGTCGAACGGCTCACCGGGCACCGCCGCGTCCAGCAGGCGACGGGTTCGGGCCCGCAAATCGTCTTCGACCAGTCCGATCATCCGCGGCGTCAGCCCGGAGCTGACCAGTCGCCGAATCTGCGAATGCCGCGGGTCGTCCATCATGTTGAGCACCTGACCCGCGATCGACAGGTCCTGCAACAGAGTCCCGCCGAATGGCCTCATCCCACCGGTGACCGACGAGAACGTCACCGGATCCTTGAGTACCGCAAGCGTTTCCGCGTAGGAAGCGATGGACCAGAAACCCTCCCCGTCGGGGGTGTGCTCGGTCGGGCGATGCCAGTACACCGGTGCGTCGCGGCGGTGGATGGCGAAGAGATCGTGGGGAAAACCGCTGGCGAAGTTGTCCAGATCGGTGAAGTCGACCTCCGCGAGCGTCACAGGATGGCGCCCGGCGTGTACTTCGCCGCGTCGGGGTAGCGGGCGACCAGCGCATCAACCTCCGCGATCACCGCGTCGACCTGGTCACCGGCCGCGCCGATGAACGCTTTCCGGTCGGCCAGCGCGGCGTCGATCGCGGCCCGGTCCAACGGAAGCCGCGGATCACCGGCCAACCGGTCCAACAGATTCGGGTCGGCACCCTGCTCTCGCATGGCCAGCGCCGCAGCGACCGCGTGCTCCTTGATCACCTCGTGCGCCGTCTCCCGTCCCACGCCGGCGCGCACCGCAGCCATCAAGACCTTGGTGGTGGCCAGGAACGGCAGGTAGCGATCCAGCTCGCGCTGGATCACCGCGGGGTAGGCACCGAATTCGTCGAGCACGGTCAGCATCGTCTCGATCTGCCCGTCGATGGCAAAGAAGCTGTCCGGCAACGTCACTCGACGCACGACCGAGCAGAAGACGTCACCCTCGTTCCACTGCGCACCGGCCAGTTCGGCCGCCATCGAACCGTACCCACGCAGGACGACCTGCAGTCCGTTGACCCGCTCGCAGCTGCGGGTGTTCATCTTGTGCGGCATGGCCGACGAGCCGACCTGCCCCTGCGCAAAGCCTTCGGTGACGAGGTCGTGGCCGGCCATCAGCCGGATGGTGTGCGCCAGCGACGACGGGCCGGCGCCCAGTTGCACCAGCGCCGACACCACGTCGTGGTCGAGCGAGCGTGGATACACCTGGCCGACACTGGTCAAAACTGTTGCGAATCCCAGAAATTCAGCGATGCGGTGTTCGAGGTCGGCGAGCTTTACCGCATCGCCGCCGAGCAGGTCCAGCATGTCCTGCGCCGTTCCCATCGGGCCCTTGATGCCGCGCAGCGGGTAGCGGTCGATCAGCTCGCGCAACCTGGTCAGCGCCACCAGCGTCTCCTGCGCCGCCGAGGCGAACCGCTTGCCCAGCGTGGTGGCCTGTGCGGCGACGTTGTGGCTGCGGCCGGCCATCACCAGGTCGCGGTAGGTCGCGGCGCGCTCGGCGAGCCGGGCGACCACGGCCACGCCATGGGCGAACACCAATTCCAGCGACCGGCGCACCTGTAGCTGCTCGACGTTCTCGGTCAGGTCGCGACTGGTCATGCCCTTGTGCACGTGCTCGTGGCCGGCCAGCGCGTTGAACTCTTCGATCCGGGCCTTGACGTCGTGCCGCGTCACCCGCTCGCGGGCGGCGATCGAGGCCAGGTCGACGTCCTCGAGCACCCGTTCGTAGTCGGCGATCGCGGCGTCGGGAACCGCCGCACCCTCCACGCCCAGTTCCTTCTGGGCGCGCAGCACCGCCAGCCAGAGGCGCCGCTCGGCGACGATCTTGGCCTCGGGCGACCAGATCGCCACCATCTCGGCGCTGGCGTAGCGGTTGGCCAGCACATTCGGGATCGTCACAAACACACAGCTTAACGGCGCCGCGCCGGGCGCGGATCAGGCACAGTGACCTCATGCACTTTGTCGGGCTTGATCTCGCCTGGGGCGAGAAGAACAACACCGGCGTCGCCGTCGTCGACTCGGACGGCCGATTGCTGCACGTCGGAGCCGCGCACGACGATGCCAGCATCGAGGCTGCCATCGAGCCCTACGTCAGCGACGACTGCCTGGTCGCCATCGACGCGCCGTTGGTCGTCACCAACCCGGCCGGGTCTCGGCCGTGCGAGGCGGCGCTCAACCGCGACTTCCACAGCTTCGAGGCGGGCGCACATCCGGCCAACACCACGAACCCGGCGCTCGCGCATCCGCGTGCCGCCCGCATCGCGAGCGCGTTGACCCTCGATATGGATCCGGCATCGAATTCGCCGCGGCGGGCCATCGAGGTCTATCCGCATCCGGCGACCATCGCGTTGTTCGGTCTGGAAAAGACCCTGAAGTACAAGAAGGGGTCGTTCGAAACGCGACAGCATGAGCTGCTGCAGTTGATGACGCTGATCGAGGGACTCGATAACGCGACACCGCGGCTGCGGGTGAACCACAACATGTCCTGGGTAGAACTTCGCAAACGGGTGGCGGCCGCAACCCGGCCGGTGCAACTCGACCGTGACGAAGATCCCGTCGACGCCGTGCTGTGCGCCTACGTCGGGCTGTACTGGGATCAGCGGCCCGAAGACGTGACCATCTACGGCGATTACGCGAGCGGCTACATCGTCACCCCGACTTTGCCGTCCGACGTCGCACCGGCCCGCCGCGGACGCCCTGCGCCGCAACCGGATAACGACGACTTACGGGAACGCGTCGCGCAGGTTGCCGCGCTTCTCGACCAGGCGCAGCGGGGGCTGGCCGAGATCCGCCGGCAACTCGACGGCTAGCCCACTGCCACGCTAAAGACCTGTGCGACAGACTATTTCAGCGCGGCGGGATCAGATCTGCACGGGTCGCCGGTCGAACGGCGCCACCGCGTCAATGACATCAATCACCGTCGATCGCGCCACGGCTCGCGGATCCTGAAGCTCGTCGACCAGCGCTGAGACCACCGCGCCGTCGACGGTGCAGATCAAGGCCGACACGAGCTCCGGGCGCACCGAGCGTCCCGACCGGTCGATCACTTCGGCCACGGCATCGACCCGCTGACGCTGGCTGCGACGCTGGATTTCACGCAGCCCGGGCAACCGGGCGCAGGCGATGTGCCGTTCGTAGCGGGATATCAGTTGCTCGGTGAGGCGTGGCTCGGATTCGCTGCCCACCAACAGGTCGACCAACAGGTCGGCCGTCTTGTCGGCGCTCCGGCGGCGACGGGACAGCGTTGCCACCTGAGCGCGCAGCTGCGCGACCTCCAGCATTCCGATATGCGCCACCGCGCTGGCGATCAGGTCGTCGAGGCTGGAGAAGTAGTAGGTGGTCGACGCCAACGGCAGGCCCGCCCGCCGAGCCACGGCGCGGTGCCTGACCGCTTCGAAGCCGCCCTCACGTAGCAGTTCGGCGGCTGCACTGACCAGTGCGTACCGCCGGCGTTCGCCCTTGGGGGTGACGGCGCCCTTTGGTACCACCACGGCCTTCGGCGTTACCGGCACCGGCGCGGAAACGACCTGGCTGGCGGCGACGGCTACCTCGGGAGCGAAGGCCCCCTCGGAAGCCACTGCTGCTGTCACCTACGACATGGTGCCAGCCAAAATGGCACTGCATCGGGGTTTCGAGATAAACCATCATCAGTCGTTCGGCGGACGGGGGCCCCGCACCGGCACCCTATGATGACCCGCATGCCGGAGATGAGTCGTCGCGCCGTGCTGCGCCTGGGCACCGGCGTCGCCGCCGGAGCGCTCGGCGCTTATGCGATCGACAGTCTCCTTCCCGGCCGGCCTCCGGTGGCCCCGCCGGTCACGATGACCGGCACCGGGATTTCGCTGGCGCCGCAGGCGCCGCACCCGCCGCTCGACCAGCCGCCGGCCCCCACGATGGTCACCGGTTCGTTCGTGTCGGCGGCACGCGGTGGCGTCGCCACCAACTGGGCGATCGCCCGGCCCCCGGGTCAGAGCAAACCGCTGCGGCCGGTGATCGCACTGCACGGCAAGGGCAGCAGCGCGGCCACGGTGATGGAGGGCGGCGTCGAGCAGGGGCTGGCGCAGGCGGTTGCGGCCGGTCTACCACCGTTCGCCGTGGTGGCCGTCGACGGTGGCGGAAGTTATTGGCACAAAAGGGCTTCCGGCGAAGACTGCGGCGCGATGGTGTTGGACGAGCTCATCCCGATGCTGGGTGGGCAGGGTCTGGACACCTCCCGGGTCGGGTTCCTGGGGTGGTCGATGGGCGGCTACGGCGCGCTGCTGCTCGGCGGCCGACTCGGGCCGGGGCGCACGGCGGCGATCTGCGCGGTGAGCCCGGCGCTGTGGATGTCATCGGGGGCGGCTGCCCCGGGTGCATTCGACGGCCCCGGCGACTTCGCGGCCAACTCGGTGTTCGGCATGCCTGCGCTGGGATCGATCCCGATCAGAGTGGACTGCGGCAACAGCGATCCGTTCTACGGCGCGACCAAACAATTCATCGCGCAGCTGCCCAATCCGCCCGCGGGCGGGTTCTCCCCCGGCGGCCACGACGGGTCGTTCTGGAGCTCGCAACTGCCCGCCGAACTGACCTGGATGGCACCACTGCTGACGGCATAACAACGCCCTGCATGCCCTACCAAAAGCCTTACGATATTTGTTACGATAACGCGCCATAAATCATGGCCACAGCGCACGGAGGTGACCCCAATTGGCGAGGCAGGCCATCGCGGACAAGCGGCAACGCCGTGAACGCGGATCGATCAGCGTCGACGAAATCATCAACGGCGCGTTCGAGGTCGCCGGCGAGGTGTCGGTCGACGGACTGAGCATGCCGCTGCTGGCCAAACACCTCGATGTCGGCGTCACGAGCATCTACTGGTACTTCCGGAAAAAGGACGATCTGCTCAACGCGATGACCGACCGGGCGCTGGGTCAGTACGACTTCGCCACACCCTTCGTCGAGGGCCAGGACTGGCGGAACTCGTTGCGCGACCACGCCCACAAGATGCGCCAGACGTTTCGCGACAACCCGATCCTGTGCGATCTGATCCTGATCCGCGGCACCTTCGGCCGAGAAGCGACGCTGGCGGCCTTCGAAAAGCTGGAGAAGGCAATCGCCGCGTTGGTGCAGGCCGGCCTGTCGCCCGAGGACGCGTTCGACACCTATGCCAGCATCTCCGTCCACACCCAGGGCGCGGCGGTTCTGGAACGGCTACAGGACAAATCCGATGGAGCCGAAACCTACCGCCGCAGTGGGGCTTCGGTGATCGACCCCGACACCATGCCGCTGATCGCCCAGTTGACCGAGAAGGGCCACCGCATCGGTGTCGCCGACGACATCAACTTCGAGTACGGCCTGACGTGCATTCTCGATCACGCCAGCCGGCTGATCGACGAGGGTCGCTCCGGCTGATTGCCCGACTCCTCAGCGGGCCGTTCGGCCCGCATCGTCGTTCGGGCGCGCTAGACCTCGATGACGACGGCACCGCCCTGGCCGCCGCCCGCGCACATCGCCGCAACGCCGATTCCGCCTCCGCGACGGCCCAATTCGTACACCAGCGTGGTCAGCATCCGTGCGCCGCTGGCGGCGATCGGGTGGCCCAGGCTGCAGCCGCTGCCGTAGAAGTTGACCAGCTCTTCGTCGAGCCCGTACTTCCGGCACGCCGCGATCGGCACCGCCGCGAACGCCTCGTTGATCTCCCACAGCGTGACGTCGCCCGGCGCCAGGCCGGCCCGGTCGAGCACCTTGCCGATCACCTTCACCGCGCCCAAACCGGTGTCCCGCGGCTCGACCGCGGCCGAAGCCCAGGCCTTGACCGAGCCCAGCACCTTCAGCCCATGAGACTTGGCGAAGTCCTCGTCGGCCAAGGTCAGCGCGGCGGCCGCGTCGTTGGTCCCGCTGCTGTTGCCCGCGGTGATCGAGAATCCCTCGATCTCCGGGTGCAGCACCTTCAGTGACGCGAGCTTCTCCAGGCTGGTCTCGCGGCGCGGGTGCTCATCGACGCTGAACTCGATCAGCGCGTCGTCGAGGCCCTTGATTTTCAACGGGACGATCTCGTCGACGAAGGCGCCGCTGTCGATCGCTGCGACCGCCCGCTGGTGCGAACGAAACGCCCACGCGTCCATCTCTTCGCGGGTGATCCCGACGGCCTGCGCGGTGTTCCACCCGACGGTGATCGACATGTCGCGGCCCGGCGCATCGGGCGCCTCCACGTGGGTCGGCGGGATCCACCGCTCCTCGAACTCCAGGGTCGGGCCGGGGATGCGCCAGTTCATCATCGGCGTCATCGACAGTGACTGCACGCCCCCACCGACAACAACCTTCTCGGCGCCGGAGCCGATCTGCGCGGCCGCGTTCGCGACGGCGGTGAGGCTGCCCGCGCAGTGCCGGTTGACGGCCTGCCCCGGCACCGACGTCATGCCGGCGGCAGCCGCGGCGTAGCGGGCCATATCGCCTCCGCCGTAATGGGATTCGGCAAAGATCACATCGTCGATGTCGGATACCTCGACGCCGGACCGGCGGACCGCTTCCTGCAGGATCGTGGTCGCGAGGAACTCGGGCGTGGTGTTGACCAGCGAACCCTTGAACGACGTCCCGATGGCGGTCCGGACTGCGCTGACGATGACGGGCTTCGGCATGTGATCAACCTTCGTTGGGGTTACAAATCAGGCTTAAAGCGTAAATCGTATCAGCTACCGTTGCACCGACCGTATCGGGCATCGAACTGCACGTCAGTAGGCTGTCCGGGTGCAACCGTTCGGCTGGGAACTCCCCTATGCCTGGCCCCGAAAGCCGGTGCTGGCGACGAACGTGGTGTGTACCTCGCAACCGCTCGCCGCACAGGCCGGTCTGCGAATGCTCGCCGACGGCGGCAGCGCTGTCGATGCGGCGATCGCCACCGCGATTGCATTGACGGTGGTGGAACCGGTGTCCAATGGGATCGGCTCCGATGCGTTCGCCATCGTGTGGGACGGCCATGAACTGCACGGCCTGAATGCGTCGGGCCGATCTCCCGCGGCGTGGACGCCGGAGTACTTCGGCGACAACGGCGTTCCGCTGCTCGGCTGGAACGCGGTGACCGTCCCCGGCGCGGTGTCCGCCTGGGTCGAGTTGCATGCGAAGTTCGGCAGGTTGCCGTTCGAGCGGCTCTTCGAACCGGCAATCGCGTACGCCCGCAACGGCTTTCTTCTCTCGCCGACGATCGCCGACCAGTGGGCGGCACAGGTGCCGCTGTTCGAGGCACAGCCCGGTTTCGCCGAGACCTTCATGCCCGACGGACGGGCACCGCGCGCCGGCGAACTGGTCAGGCTGCCCGACCACGCCGGCACGCTCGAGGCGATCGCCGCGAGCAACGGCGAGGCGTTCTACCGCGGCGAACTCGCGACCAAGCTCGAAGCCCACTCGACCGCGAACGGCGGGGCGATGCGGGCCAGCGACCTTGCCGAGCATCGCGCCGACTGGGTCGGCACGATCTCGGGCGATTACCGCGGTTACACCGTGCACGAGATACCACCCAACGGCCAGGGCATCGTCGCGTTGATCGCGCTCGGCATCCTCGAGAACTTCGACATGGCTGCGCTACCAGTCGATTCCGCGGACAGCGTGCACCTGCAGGTCGAGGCCGTGAAACTCGCGTTCGCTGACGCGCAGGCCTACGTGTCCGACATCGACCACATGGCGGTGAGCCCGCAGAGTCTGCTCGATAAGGAGTACCTGCGGGAGCGCGCGACACTGATCGATCGGGACCGGGCCACGCCGGCCACTGCCGGTACACCCCGTGGGGGGACGGTCTATCTGACGGCCGCGGACGCCTCGGGTGTCATGGTGTCGATGATCCAGTCGAACTACATGGGTTTCGGCTCCGGCGTCGTAGTGCCGGGGACTGGGATCGCACTGCAAAACCGTGGCGCGGATTTTGTTGTGCACCACGGACATCCGAACCAAGTAGGACCGGGCAAGCGGCCGTACCACACCATCATCCCGGGTTTTCTGACCAAGGACGGCGCCCCGGTGATGAGCTTCGGGGTGATGGGCGGGCCGATGCAGCCGCAGGGTCACGTGCAGGTGGTGACACGCATCGTCGACCACGGCCAGAATCCGCAGGCTGCCTGCGACGGCCCGCGGTTCCGCTGGGCACGCGGCCTGCAGGTCTACTGCGAGCCGGGTGTCCCGGCGTCCACCCTGGACGGGCTGCGGCAACGCGGACATGAATTGGCGACCACGGACGATTACAACCAGTTCGGTAGTTGCCAGGCGATCTGGCGGCTTGACGACGGCTACCTGGCGGTCAGCGATCCGCGCCGCGACGGCCAGGCCGCCGGTATCTGATGTCGTTGCTCTTCGCCACATTCAGCACGCCTTTTCGGGTGGGTCGGGGTCGCCGTGCAGGAGTTCTTCGGGGTGGTGGGCGTGATTGATTTCGGGTGGGCCGCTGCCGTCGGTCCAGCCCAGTCGCCCGCTGGCAGTTACCTCAGTGTGTAGTTCGCCGGCGGTGGCCATGCCGTGGTCGCCGCCGCAGCCGAAGAACAGCTTGTCCGCGTCGGTGCGTCCACCACGAGCCCAGTCGTCTGAATGATGAACTTCGCAGCGATACCCCGATACCAGGCAATTGGGGCGGGTGCAGCCGCGGTCGCGGGCATAACAGATCAACCGTTGGTCGGCGGTGGCGATGCGTTTTTGCCGGCCCAGATACAGCGGTCGCTCGGTGTGGTTGTCGAACACCGCCAGATAATGAATGGCGTTGGCGGCCATGGCAATCAGATCCCGCATCGGCAGCCGCGAGCCGCCACCGGTACGCGCAGGTGCTGGCATCGGGACCGCCGCGTCAACCGCGGCGTGGGCGGCCTGCTCGAGTTCGGCCAATGTCGTGGTGACTACCACGGTGACCGGGTGGCCGCGGTGTACACCGAGCCCGCCGGAAGCGATGGCGGTTTTCAGGCCGAGCTTCAACGCGTCGTGACACCGTTGGGCCGGGGTGCGATCGTCGCGCGCCTCGGGATCGCCGCCCTCGGGTTGGTGGCGACCCGGCCGTACGGCGGCTTCGATGGCCTCGAGGTAGGCCCGGGCCTCCGGGTCAAGCAGCCCGGACAGCCGTGACATCCCGTCCGGTCCCTGCGCGCCGAAGTGCAGCCCGCGGCGGCGAGCCCTGTCCTCATCGCTGAACTGGCCGTCGGGATTGAGGTAGTCGGCGATGCGCTGACCCAGTTTGACCACGATCCCGGCATCGACCGTTGCGGCATGCTTGACCAGCGTGCGCTCGGCGCCTTCTACGTCGGCCGGCGATACGCATGCGGGCAGTACGTCGACCGATCGGCATACGGCGCGGATGTGGTCTTCGCCGACGGCACCGGCCTGCACTGCGGCCGCCAACGCCGGCAGCTCGGGCGGCAGCTGCGGACCCGTCAACGACCGACGCGGCCGAATCCGGGCGGCCAGCCTGAACCGGCGGGTGATCTCGGCAGGAGTGATACGCAACCGCTTCCACAGCGCGGCCCGCGTCGCAGCTGTCGACCCAGATTCGTCGGGCGGGTCGGCGATCTCACCGAAGAAGCGATACATCAACCCGCGGTTGGTACGCTCTTGGGCCTCCAGCCGTTCAGCCGCATCGACGCGAAAGGCGTTGCCCACCAATACCGACGAGGTTTCGCGTAGCACCGAGTAGGCCGCATCGACAGCATCCAGGGCAGCCAGGATCTCTTCCCGTGCCTGCCCGGCGCTGGTCGCTGAACTCATGGCTCGAAACTACGAACCGCCCCCGACATACCGGCGACCGGCAAACCGCATCAACCCCGGCCTGTGGAGCAAATCGCAACTGTGTATAAGTCCGCGCTGGCCCGTCGTTGGTCCCGGACTGGTCAGTATCAGGGCCTAGGATGCGCGCCGCGGTGTGGGGCTTGGATCGCGTCCTTCGGTAACTTCTTTAGACCAGTGGTCTAATCTATAGACCACTGGTCTAAAGAACGGAGCCTCAACCATGGACACCCCCATCACCACGGCCGATCACGCGCAGCGCACCCGCTCATTCGCCCGCGTGCTCGGACCGTTCGTCGCCGTCGTTCCCACGATCGTCGCGATCAGGGCCGGAAACCTCGGGAATCAGTTGTCCAGTTTCGCCCGCGACCCGATGTGGCCGTGGGTGCTCGGCGCACTGCTGTTTTTTTGCGGCCTGTTCGTCGTTGCATTCCACCAGTATTGGCGCAGCATCGCCGCCGTAATCATCTCGCTGTTCGGCTGGTTCCTACTGCTGCGGGGTTTCACATTGCTCGCCGCACCGCAGCTGATCATCAAGGGGGCCGAAACCGCCACCGCCACATCGAGTTCCGCCCTCGGTGCCACGCGAGTGGGTTTCGGGCTGCTCGCGGTCTGCGGTCTGTACCTGACCTACGTCGGGTGGCTGAAGAAGTCCGACTGATTCAATACCGCCATGCCGCGTGTGGTGAAACCCAAGGATGTCCGGCGGGGCGAAGTGCTCGACCAGGCCCTGGTGCTCTTTCTCGAACACGGTTATGAAAATGTCAGTCTCAACGACCTGCTCGCCGTCGCTGGAACCTCGAAAGGCGCTTTCTACCACTACTTTCCGTCCAAAGATGCACTGGTCGCCGCGTTAGCTGAACGCAGCGCCGCGCAGGCCTTCGAGGCGTTGCGGCCGGTCTTCGACCAGCCCGGCAAGAATGCGCTGGAACGCCTCAATGCCGGACTGGCCGCGAGTTACCAGGTCAAGATGGCCATGGGGGCGCCCGAACAGCTCGCGGCGATGACCTCGCTGCTGAAACCAGAAAATCAGGCCCTGTTCGCAAAAATAGTGACGATCTGGGAGGACCTGTTCCGGCCGGTACTGACCGAGGTCATCACCCAGGGGGTACAGGAGGGCGTGTTCGATACCTTCGATCCCGAGGGTGTCGGCGACATGATTCAGGGGTTCGCAGCCAGCATGCAGACGAACCTGATTCACGTGATCGATGCGCCCGACGCCAAATCGCGACGTAAAGCCATCGACGACGCGGTGAAGCGCCTCAAGCTGCATGGCATCGCGACGGACCGGATCCTCGGTTTGCCCGACGGGTCAACAGTGGTGCTCAGCCGCAAACAAGTAGAGGCGATGGTCGCGCTCCTCAAGCCAGCACGGGACTAGATTCGGATCTTGCCCTCGGCGGCGGCCAGTCCGATGTCGGTGCGAAAGTGGCTACCGGGCAACCGAATTGACCCGATGATGGCGTAGGCGGCCGAGCGGGCAGCAGCCAGATCGGGACCGGTGCCGACGACCGACAGCACGCGGCCGCCCGACGACACGATCGCACCGTCGTCGCCGCGAGCGGTGCCGGCGTGCAGAACACCGGCGGCCTCCGAGCCGACGATCGTGTCGCCCGTCCGCGGCTTGCCCGGGTAGTTCTCCGCGGCCAGCACTACGGTGACGGCCGCGCCGTCGCGCCACTGCAGCTCGCCGAAGTCCGCCAGCGTGCCGGTTGCCGCGGAGTTGAGCAGTTGACCGAGCGGCGACTCGAGCAACGCGAGCACCGCCTGCGTCTCCGGATCGCCGAAGCGGCAGTTGAATTCGATGACGGCAGGGCCGTTCGAGGTGATCGCGAGCCCGGCGTACAGCAGCCCGGAGAATGAGCTACCGCGTCGAACAAGCTCGGCGGCAACGGGTTTCACGACGTCGTCGACGATCGACTGGTAGACCTCGGCCGGCAGCCACGGCAGCGGCGCGTAGGCGCCCATGCCACCGGTGTTGGGGCCGGCGTCGCCGTCGCCGACGCGCTTGAAGTCTTGAGCCGCCAGCAGGGGCACCACGGTGTCGCCGTCGACAATGCAGAACAGGGACACCTCGGGCCCGTCGAGGAACGACTCCAACAGCACCGGGTGCCCGGACTCGAGCAGGCTCGCGGCGTGAGCGCGTGCGACGTCGCGGTCCGGGGTGACCACCACCCCCTTGCCGGCGGCCAGTCGGTCGTCTTTGACCACCCACGCCGGGTCACCGCCACCGGGCCCGAACCGGTCCAGTGCGGCGTCCAAACCCGCTGGGCTGTCGACAATCTCGCTGGACGCGGTGCGCACTCGCGCGGCAGCCATCACGTCCTTGGCGAAGGCTTTGGACCCTTCGATTCGGGCGGCGTCCTTGCTGGGCCCGAAGCAGGCGACGCCCGCGGCGCGCAGCGCATCAGCGACGCCGAGCACCAGTGGGACTTCGGGGCCGATCACCACCAGGTCGGCATAGATCTGGCGCGCCAGCGCCACCACGTCCTCGGAAGACGAGACGTCGACGTCATGCTGGTCGGCTATCGACGCGGTGCCGGCATTACCGGGTGCAATGGCCACCGCGTCGACCTGCGGATCGGCCCGTAGCGCCAACAGCAAGGCATGTTCGCGGGCACCGGAGCCGATCACCAGAACGCGCACGAGACGTCACCCTATCGGTCCGAAGGAGAGGGCATTCGGCCATACACTTGACAGCCCGGTGTATGGTCGAGGGAGTGTGCTTCAGATCACCGAGGAGGTGTCGCACGTGACAGCAGCATCGAATGTCTGCCCGTTCGGATCTGGTTTCGACTTCACCGATCCGGACATGCTGCAACGCGGGGTGCCGGCGGCCGAATTCGCTGAGCTCCGCAAGACCGCGCCGGTCTGGTGGAATGAGCAGCCCCGCACCAATGTCTTTGATGACACCGGGTATTGGGTGATCAGCCGCCACCAGGACGTCAAGGAGATCTCCCGGGACAACGAGCTGTGGTCGACCAACGACAAGGGAGTCGTGATGCGGTTCCCCGACGAGATGACCGCCGACCAGCTAGAACTCACCAAGGCGTTGTTGATCAATCACGATCCGCCCGAGCACACGCGGCTGCGCAAGCTGGTCTCCCGGCTCTTCACGCCAAGATCGGTCGCCTCGCTTGAGGACAAGCTCGCGGTGGCCGCGCACGACATCGTTGCGGCCGCAGCCGACACGGACACCGGCAACTTTGTCGATGACATCGCGATGAAGTTGCCGCTGCTGGCGATCGCCGACCTCCTCGGGGTTCCCGAGGCCGATCGCGAGCGGCTGTTCGCCTGGACCAATGCCGTGATGAACAACGACGATCCGGAATTCGACACCGACCCCCTTGTCGCGAACGCCGAGCTGATGGGTTACGCCTACAACATGGCCGACGAGCGGCGTCGTTGTCCGGCCGACGATATCGTCACCAAGCTGGTCCAGGCCGACATCGACGGTGAAGCGCTGGGTGAGACTGAGTTCGCGTTTTTCGTCATCCTGCTCGCGGTGGCCGGCAACGAGACCACCCGCAACGCCATGACGCATGGGGTGAACGCCTTTTCCGAGTTTCCCGATCAGTGGGAGAT
>DATNFI010000044.1:0-2453 GCA_035606475.1 Mycobacterium sp.
CCCTGTAGCCATCTGTGTACATTAGCGGACATCGGGCGGTGTATACAGCCGACTACATACAAAAATGGCAAAAAAAGGGGAACAGTCGTGAGCAGTGAGCTTCGCGTGGTGAAACTGGGCGAGAACATCGGGGCGCGTATCGACGGCGTGCGACTCGGTGAGCTCGACGCCGAGACTGCGGCAGCGATCAATACCGCGCTGATCACCCACAAGGTGGTGTTCTTCCGTGGGCAGACGCACCTCGACGACGACTCCCAATACGCATTCGCCGAGAGCCTGGGCGTTCCTACGACACCGCACCCGACGCTGAAGTTCGACGGCAGTCGGGTGATGCGACTGGAGTCCATCAACGGTGGTGGCGCCAACCAGTGGCACACCGATGTCACGTTCGTCGACCGCCCGCCGAAAGCCTCGATCCTGCGCGCCGTGGAGCTGCCGGCCTACGGCGGCACCACGACGTGGGCGTCCACCGTGTCGGCGTATCAGCAGCTTCCTCAGCCGCTGCAACAACTCGCGGACGGTCTGTGGGCCATGCACAACAACGCGTTCGACTACGCCCAGATCGACCCGGCGAAGCTCGCTGCCCTGGAGGCAGACCCTGACGCAATCCTGAAGTACGCCGGCGAGTTTCACTCGACTCATTACGAAACACATCACCCGGTGGTGCGTGTGCATCCGGAGACCGGCGAACGCGCGCTACTCCTCGGCAACTTCGTCAAGGCCATCCTCGGAGTGAACGGTGCCGAATCGCAGGCCTTGTTCCGGATCTTCCAGGACCGAATCACCTGGCTGGAGAACACGATTCGGTGGAACTGGGAACTCGGCGACGTCGCGATGTGGGACAACCGTGCGACACAGCATTACGCTGTCTCCGACTACGGCACCCAACCCCGCGCCGTGCACCGCATTACGCTCGCGGGCGACATTCCGGTGAGCGTCAACGGCGAACGCAGCCGGGCGGTCTCCGGCGACGCCAGCGACTATTCGATCGTGGACGCGCCCAAGCCGCTGGTCGCCTAGCCAAGCGAGGGGACGCTGATGGGACTGCTGGATCACAAGACCGCCGTCGTCACCGGCGCCAACTCCGGCATCGGATTGGCCACCGCCGAGCGATTTATCGCCGAAGGTGCCGAGCGGGTCTTCATCACTGGCCGACGACAACCGGAACTCCGTTCCGCCGCAGAGCAATTGGGACCGCGAGCGGTGCCGGTGACCGGTGACGTCGGTTTACCGGAGGATCTCGACCGACTCTTTGGAGAGGTCGCCGCCGCCGGCAAGGGTCTCGACGTCGTCGTCGCCAATGCCGGATCGACCCGAGTCGCGCGGTTGGGTGAGATCAGCGACGACGATCTCGACACGCTGCTGGCGACCAACGTCAAGGGCGTGGTCTACACCGTCCAGAAATCGCTTCCGCTACTCAACGACGGTGCCTCGGTCATCCTGATCGGATCCACCACCGCCGACCGCGGCCGGCCGGGCCTGAGCATCTACGCCGCATCCAAAGCCGCCGTGCGATCGTTGGCGCGAACCTGGGCCAACGAGCTGGCCGACCGCGGCATCCGGGTCAATGTCCTGGTCGCCGGGTCGACCGCGACACCGGGGAGCGACAATCTGGCCGCCCAAACCGATCCCGATGCCTCGATCGAAGAGTTTCGCGCCGCCCGCATTTCGACCATCCCGCTAGGCCGTTTTGCTGAGCCGGTCGAGATCGCCAATGCCGCAGTCTTTTTGGCCAGCGATCTGTCCAGCTTCACCACCGGATCGACCATCGACGCCGACGGCGGATTCAACCAGGTCTGACACCCCTGGCCCCGAGGAAACGAGACTGATAGTCTCGTTTCCCGACAGACTGTCGCGGAACGCATCGGGCGGAGGGCCTTCGTTTGGTCGAGGCTTTGGTCGACCCGCATCCCGACGGCGCCTTCGCGCTCGCCGGCCTATCGACGAGGGCCCGGATCTGGCTGCTCACCGTCGCCTGCTTCGGCGTGCTGCTGGTGATCTCCTCGATGGTGGCCCTGAACACCGCGCTGCCCGATATCGCGATCGCCACCTCGGCCACGCAGACCCAACTCACCTGGATCGTCGACAGTTACACCTTGGCGCTGGCGTGCCTACTCCTGCCCGCCGGTGCACTCGGTGACCGCTACGGTCGGCGGGGCGCGATGTTGGTGGGCCTCGCGATATTCGGCGCCGCGTCGCTGGTGCCGGCGGTGCTGTCCGACCCGACGATCGTGGTGGTATCCCGCGCGGTCGCCGGCGCCGGCGCGGCGCTCATCATGCCCGCGACGCTGTCGTTGATCACCGCCGCATATCCAAAAGACCAGCGCAACAAGGCAGTTGGCATCTGGGCCGGCGTCGCCGGGTCCGGCGCGGTCATCGGCATGCTCGGAACTGGTGGCCTGCTGCACTTTTGGTCGTGGCACGCCATCTTCTGGGGCTTCGCCGGCGCCGGC
>DATNFI010000045.1:0-7365 GCA_035606475.1 Mycobacterium sp.
CGGATTTCGGTGCCGGTGATGAACGCGCCGTCGTCGGACACCAGCATCGCGATGACCCCGGCGACCGCCGCCGGGCTGGCCATCCCGGCGCCACTGGATTCCTCGGTCGTGGGCAGGATCGGCATCAGCCTGGTGAACAGCCCCCAATCCGCGTCCTGCGGAATGTATCCGCCTGTGGCATCGGTGATTCCGGACTTGATGCTTCCCGGCGCCACACAGACCGCTCGGAGTCCCTTACTCGCATACTCCAGCGCCAGGGCATGCGTGAAGGATTGGACCCCGCCCTTGCTCGCCGCGTAGGCGGCCATGTAGGGGTGCGCGAATGCTGCAGAGGTGGAACTGAAGTTGACGATCGCACTGCGCGGGTTCTCCAGCAGGCTCGGCAGCGCCTCGCGGACCACCAGGAACGTGCCCGTCAGGTTGACCGCAATGATCTGGTTCCACAGGTCCAAGGCCATCTGATCGGTATGAACCGCGCGCAGAATTCCGGCGGCGTTGACCACGGAATCCAAACCGTGCAGAGAGTCGACCGCCGATTTCACCCCATCGATCACCGAGCGCTCGTCGCCGATGTTCATCTCCAGCGTGGTCAGACGCTCACCGTCGCCGGCTTCTGCGGCCTTGGCGCGGGTCTTCTCCAGTCCGTCGGCGGCGACGTCGGCGGCAACCACCCTGGCGCCTTCGCTCAGCAGACGCAGCGCGGTGGCCTGTCCGATGCCCGAGGCCGCGCCGGTCACCAGGATCCGGTGGTCTGCTAGTCGATTCATCTACGCGCTCCTGTCTAATGTCACTGGCCTGAATTACTTTCCGCCGCGATCCGCGACGCCTTAACCAAGGTGAATCCTTTGTAGCCCGCATCGGCAACCTCGGCGCAGATGTCGTTGTATGCGGCGAACCCTCCAATGAAGAGCATGAAAACCCTTGGCTTACCAGGGATGTTCGCTCCCATGTACCACGAGTTGGCTTTGGTGAACAGCGACGCCTCGGCGCGTCGGACCAGTTCGGCAGCCCAAGCATCGACCGCGTCGGTGGTCGGCTCGATGGCCGCGTAACCGTGGTTGTCAAGATAACTGATGGCCTTGGCAATCCAGTTCACCTGAGCCTCGGCGTGCAGCACCATGTTGGCCAACACCGCGGGCGCCCCCGGTCCGGAGATCAGAAAGAGGTTCGGAAACCCGTCGACGCCGAGCCCGAGGTAGGTGCGTGGACCGTGCGTCCAATCATCTCGGAGCGTCGTGCCGTCACGGCCGACGATGTCAATCTGCGCCAATGCCCCGGTCATAGCGTCGAAACCCGTTGCAAAAACGATGGAATCGACGTCGAAGCGGGTTTCGGTGGTGGTGATTCCCGACGCGTCGATCGACGTTATCGGCGTGGTGCGCACACTGACCAGGCTGACATTGGGTTTGTTGAAGGTTTGAAAGTAGTTGCTGTCGGTGCAGATTCGCTTGGTTCCGATGGGGTGATCGGTGGGAATCAGCACATCGGCAACGGCCGGATCGTCGATGACGGCACGAACCTTCTCTTCGTAGAACTTGCGGGCCTCGTCGTTGGCGGCCAGGTCGGTCAACTGATCCGGGAAGGTCTTGGAAAACAGCACCCCGCCGAGCTGCCAGCGCTTTTCGAACGCCGCGCGACGTTCGTGGGCGTCGAACTCGAGCGTCGGGCGGGCCGCGGTGATATGCGGTGACCCGCCACCGCTGCGCCACGACAGCCGACGCCGTTCGGCGTAGGTCGCCTTGATCTCATCGAGATCCTCGGGCGACAAGGGTCTGTTGCCGGCCGGGACGCTGTAATTCGCGGTGCGCTGAAAGACGAAGAGGTGCGCGGCCTGCTCAGCGATGATCGGAATCGATTGGATGCCAGATGATCCGGTGCCGATGACCGCGACCCGCTTCCCGGTGAAGTCGACGGGCTCGTGTGGCCAGTGCGCGGTGTGGTGGACCTCGCCGGCGAACTCCGCCAGCCCCGGAAAGTCCGGGGTCATCGCGGCCGACAGCGAGCCGGTCGCCATCAGGCAGAACCGCGCCGTCAGCACGTCGCCGTCGGCGGTGGTCAGGGTCCAGTGCGTCCCGGACTCGTCGAGCGCCGCCGACACCACGCGAGTGTTGCAGGCGATGTCACGGCGGAGGTCGAGTCTGTCGGCAACCCAGTTCAGGTAGCGCAGGATCTCGGCCTGGGTGGCGTATTTCTCCGTCCAAATCCACTCCTGCTGGAGCTGCTCGGAGAACGAGTACGAGTAGTCGACGCTCTCTACGTCGCAACGTGCGCCTGGATATCGGTTGTAATACCAGGTGCCACCGATATCCGGCGCGGCCTCGAGCACACGGACCGAAAGTCCTTGGCCGCGAAGTTTGTGCAGTGCGTACAGCCCGGCGAACCCGGCGCCTACGACTACCGCGTCCAAGGTTTCATCGTGCGTCACAAGGACCCACTGTAGGGAAGGCGGTGTGGCGTTCACGGCGGTTTCCCGGTCATTGGACACCGCAGTCGATGGCCAAGGTTTTCCGCCCGCTCATCGGGATCGGCAGCGGACAGGGCCCGGACTGCGGTAGACCATCACTAGGCGTAAAAACCGGAGGACGGCACTATGAATGAACGTGTAATCGACCGAGTGATGGACTTGGCCGACCAGATCCGCGAGCAGGCCGCCGATGCCGAACAGATCGGCCGACTCACCGACGACACCGTCAAGGTGATGAAGTCGGCCGGCTTGATTCGCTTGCTACAGACCAAGCAGTACCAAGGCTTCGAGGTCCATCCGCGCGAGTTCGCCGAGACCGTGATGGCCACCGCGGCGCTGGACCCGGCCGCCGGCTGGATCGTCGGCGTGGTGGGTGTGCATCCGTACCAGTTGGCGTACGCCGACCCGAAGGTGTCTGCCGAGATCTGGGCCGACGATGTCGATACCTGGATGGCTTCCCCGTACGCGCCACAGGGCGTGGCCAAACCGGTCGACGGCGGCTACCTCTTCAACGGTCGCTGGCAGTTCAGCTCGGGCACCGACCATTGCGACTGGATCATCCTTGGCGCGATGCTCGGCGACGAAAAGGGCATACCGTTGATGCCGCCGCAGATGTTGCACATGATCTTGCCGCGCAAGGACTATGAGATCGTCGAAGACTCGTGGAATGTGGTGGGGCTGCGGGGAACCGGCTCCAAAGACGTCATCGTCAAGGACGCGTTCGTCCCGGCCTACCGGACGATGGACGCCGCGAAGGTGATGGACGGAACGGCCCAGCGTGAAGCCGGCATGACCGAGCCGCTGTATCTCATGCCGTGGTCGACGATGTTCCCGCTGGGCATCTCGGCGGCGACCATCGGCATCGCCGAGGGGGCGCTGGCCGCACACCTCGACTATCAGCGGGCACGGGTCGGTGCCACGGGAACCGCGATCAAGGACGATCCATACGTGATGTATGCGGTGGGCGAAGCGGCCGCCGACATCAATGCCGCCCGTCAGGAATTGCTGGCCAACGCCGACCGCATCTATGACATGGTTGCCGCCGGCAAAGAGGTGTCGTTCGCCGACCGGGCGGCCGGCCGCCGCACCCAGGTTCGCGCAGTCTGGCGCGCGGTGTCGGCGGTCGACGAGATCTTCGCTCGCTCGGGCGGCAACGCGGCGCGGATGGATAAGCCGTTGCAGCGATACTGGCGTGACGTGCACGTCGGCCAGCTGCACGCCATTCATATGCCCGGGACCACGTACCACGCATCTGCGCTGAGCTCGTTGGGTATCGATCCGCCCGAAGGTCCGTTGCGGGCTCTGATTTAACTGAGATTTAGGAGAACGCTTCAATGAGCGATCTGAAAAGCCTTGGCTACATCACGATTTCAACCAACGATGTCGAGCGGTGGCGGCAGTTCGCCTTCGGCGTTCTGGGCTTCGCGGAAGGCAAGGGACCAGACCCCTCAGCGCTGTATCTGCGAATGGACGAGCGTGCCGCCCGGCTCATCGTGGTGCCCGGTGAGACCGACCGGGTTCTCACCGTGGGCTGGGAAGTGCGCGATCACCCGGCCCTGCAACGGGTCAAGGCAGCCCTGGATGGCGCCGGGGTGCCCTTCAAACAACTGTCCAACGACGACGCCGAGGCTCGCCGGGCAGAAGAAGTGATCACGTTCGAGGACCCGGCCGGCACCACGCTGGAGGTGTTCCATGGTGCTGTGCTTGACCACAGCCCGGTCATCACGCCGTTCGGCGCGAAATTCGTCACCGGCGATCAAGGATTGGGCCACGTGGTCGTGCCGGCCACGGATCCCAACGGGCTGTTCGACTTCTACACCGAAGTCTTGGGTTTCCGTTCCCGCGGCGCGTTTCGGGTGCCGTTGCCGAAAGAGTTTGGCCCGGTTCGGGTTCGGTTCCTCGGCATCAACGAGCGACACCACAGCATGGCGATTGTGCCGGCCGCACACCAGCGGGACCCACGCCTGGTCCACATCATGGTCGAAGTCGACTCCCTTGACGCGGTGGGTCAGGCACTGGACCGCGTCAACGCCGAGGGCTTCCAGTTGTCTTCCACACTCGGGCGTCACACCAACGACAAGATGGTGTCGTTTTATGTCCGCGCACCCGGCGATTGGGACATCGAGTTCGGCACCGAAGGCATGCGCGTCGACGAAAACTATTACACCGCAGAAGAAATCACTGCCGACAGCTACTGGGGCCACCAGTGGGTCGGCGAGATGCCCGCGGCAATGCGGTTATGACGCCAGACACTGACGTCACGCCGATCCCGGCGTCCTCGATCAGCTCGTGGGACCACGAGGCCGACGTCGTCATCGCGGGCTATGGGATCGCCGGCGCTGCCGCAGCGGTCGAAGCGGCCCACTCCGGCGCTGACGTCCTAGTCCTGGAACGCACCGGGTCCTGGGGCGGCGCGGCGGCGATGGCCGGCGGGTTCATCTACCTCGGCGGTGGCACGGCCCTGCAAAAGGCTTGTGGCTTCGCCGATTCCGTCGACAACATGGCGGCTTTCCTCAACGTCGCGATGGGTCCCGGAGCGGACGAAAAGCGAATCGCCGATTACTGCAACGGCAGCGTCGCCCACTTCGACTGGCTCGTCGGCTGCGGCGTGCCGTTCAAAGCGGAGTTCTTCTCCGAGCCCGGCTGGGAACCGATGGGCGACCAGGGGCTGATGTACAGCGGCGGCGAAAACGCGTACCCGTTCAACACCATCGCCACCCCCGCGCCACGCGGGCACGTCCCACAAATGCAAAACAAGAAGCAAGGTGAAGCCAGCGCCGGCTTCATGCTGATGAAACCGCTCGTCGATACAGCCACCGCTGCCGGCGCGCGGGGCCTCTACGACGTGCGGGTGCAGTGCCTGATCGTCGAATCCGACGGCAGGGTGGTCGGTTTGCGTGCACGCCAATACGGCACCGAGATGACGATTCGGGCGCGCCGCGGCGTGGTGCTCGCGACCGGCAGCTTCGCCTACAACGACGCGATGGTGGCGCAGTACGCGCCGCGGATAGCCGGACGTCCGGCCGCGTCGATCGAACAGCACGACGGTCAGGCGATCCGGATGGCCCAGGCGCTGGGTGCCGATCTGGCCCACATGGACGCCACCGAAGTGGCGATCTTCGTCGACCCCCAACAACTGGTGCGCGGCATCCTGGTCAACGGCCGCGGTCAGCGCTACGTTGCCGAGGACACCTACCCGGGCCGGATCGGCCAGCTCACGCTCTACCAGCAGGACAACACCGCGTACCTCGTCATCGACAGCGATGCACAGGACGAGGCGATGAACTCGTGGTCGCCCAAGTTCATGCTGCGGCCGGCGACCTGGGTGGCTGACACGGTCGCCGACTTGGAGCGCGACATCGGTTTGGCACCGGGGTCGCTGCAGGCGACCGTCGCCGCCTACAACGACGGCGCAGCGCGCGGCGAGGACCCGCTGTTGCACAAGAAGCCGGAGTGGCTCAAGCCGATCGGCTCCCCGGTCGGCGCAATCGACCTGCGCGAGAACACCGGCGGCTTCACCTTGGGCGGGCTCGCGACCACCCTGGACGCCGAGGTGCTGCATGTCAGCGGGGAGCCCATCCCCGGGCTCTTCGCCGCGGGCCGTTCGACCGCCGGACTCGCCGCGTGGGGCTACGCCAGCGGCATCTCGCTCGGTGACGGCAGCTTCTACGGCCGCCGCGCGGGCCGGTCCGCCGCCAAGGCCTGACCTGCCCTGATCCATCTCTAGCGGCTCGGATACCGACAGTGTCCGATGGCAATTTCCGTGCGCTTAGTGACAACGGTCACGTCCATGGTGTATTACTACTAGTCATATACCATTCAGGAATGTCTAGGTTGGAGAAGCCGATGTCAGGGAGCATGAAAGCCGTCGCTGTCGAACCAGCCACCCCCACTGCCGTCATCGACCGAATCTCGCTGGTCCTCGATGCATTCGAAGGACCGGGACGGCTGACGCTGGCCCAGATCGTCCGTCGCACCGGCCTGCCCCGCTCGTCGGCGCACCGGATGCTCGAGCGCCTGGTGCAGCTGCGCTGGCTGCGCCGCAGTGGCCGCGACTACGAGCTCGGCATGCGGCTGGTGGAGCTGGGCTCGCTGGCCGTGCACCAAGATCGCCTGGTGCGAGCGGCCGGTCCGCTGCTGGCCGAACTGCACCGTGCCACGGGACTCGTCGTCCACCTTGCGGTTCTGGACGGACCCGATGTCGTCTACCTCGAGAAGGTTGGCGACCGAACGATTGGCGCGCTTCCCAGTCGCGTCGGCGGCCGTCAGCCGGCGCACTGTACCGCCGTCGGCAAGGCGATCCTGGCCTACTGCGACGAAGACGCCGTCGTGGATCTGCAGGCCCGCAAGACCAAATACTCGATCGCCGGCAGCTCACAACTGGCCGTCGAGTTGGCCAAGGTGCGGGCCCACGGCATCGCGTTCGAGCGCGAGGAGTCGCTGCTCGGATTCGGTTGCGTCGCAGCGCCAATCGGGAGTCCAGGTGAGGCTGTCGCCGCAGTGTCGGTGTGCGGCCCGATGAATCGGATGATGTTCGACCAGCGGTTGGCCGCACCGGTGCGGATGACGGCGATGGGCGTCTGGCGCAACGTCGAAGACGGCCCCCAGCGAGTGGCGCCGACCCTGCAGCCGCTGCGGCCATTGCGTCCGTCGCGTCCCGCCGTGCAGTACGCGTGACGCGCGCCGGCGACGATCAACAGGGCAGTGCGATCCGAAACGGCCGGAGGAGCGGCGCAAGTGACCTTAGATCCACAAATCGCCCCGCTGATCGAGGCGCTGGACGATGGTTTCCCGCCCGTCCACACCATGACCGGTGCGCAGGCAAGGGCCACCATCCGCTCCCGTTTCGTGCCCCCGGCCGATCCCGAGCCGGTTGCCGAGGTGCGGGGCGACACGATCCC
>DATNFI010000046.1:0-3118 GCA_035606475.1 Mycobacterium sp.
AATCGACCCGGCTGGCCTTCGCCGACCGCAACCGGTACATCGGCGATCCGGCGTTCGTCACCGTCCCGCAGCAGACGCTGCTGTCCGATCGGTTCGCCCAGCAGCGCGCTTGCCTGATCGATCCGACGCATGCGCTGACCAGTCCGGTTGCGCCCGGTGATCTGAATGGCTCGCCGACCTGCTCATTGACCACCGCGGACACAAGGCCGGGCAACGACGGTACGCACACCAACCACTTCGTGGTGAGCGACCGGTGGGGGGATGTCGTGTCGTACACGAACACGATCGAGCAGCTCGGTGGCAGTGGGATTGTCGTCCCGGGTCGCGGATTCCTGCTCAACAACGAGCTGACCGACTTCAACTTCACGCCGACACAAGGCACCGCCCCCGACCCGAACCTGCCAGCCCCCGGCAAGCGGCCGCGATCGAGCATGTCACCGACGATCGTGCTGCGGGACGGCAAGCCCTTCCTGGCTATCGGCTCACCGGGTGGCGCCTCGATCATCACCACAGCGCTGCAGATCCTGATCAACCGGATCGACTTCGGCATGTCTTTGCCCGACGCGATCGCCGCGCCGAGAGCGTCGCAACGCAACAGCACGACCACGCAGGCCGAGCCGGACTTCATCGCGCTGCCGACCACGCCTGGCTTGCAGGCGCTCGGTCAGCACTTCGCGATAACCAACACCTCGCCGCTCGATCCGTCGATCCAGATCCCGCCGACGATCGGAGCCGCCACCGGTCTGGAGTTCCTGGGCCATGGTCAGGTGCTGGCGGCCGGCGAACCGACGCGGCGCGGCGGAAGTTCCGCCGCCGTCGTGTCCCTGCATTCCGAGAACGAACAGTGACGCCACCCTGAAGACCGACCGACCACGGTGGGCGGACGTCACCGGATCACACAACGCCCGGTCGCGGTCGTCCAGACTCGTGAACATGCCGCTCATGTCGGCCCGCTGCTAGAGATAGTCGGCAGTCATTGAGCGCATGCACGCCACCACGGGCGCGACGGCGGTCAGGGTTTGCGGCTCAGTCGCCGCGCGGTCGTCGTCCAGCTCAAGGGTTCCTGCGCCGACGTCGCACGCCGCGGCGCCGCCGGTTCAGATCCTCATCAATGACCCGTTCGGCACCGCGTAAGCGCGCAGGCCGCCCAGCCGCGCGACGCGTACCTGCCCGGTCTGAGCCAGCTGAAAGTCCGCCTCGCCGGCGAGCCGGCGGAGGACGCCAGGCGAACGAACCTCGTGAACTGACCCAGCCCGACGGGCGCCGATTTAGCGCACGGACATCGGCTAAACGTGCGCGGATCCGGACTGTCCGGGTGCGATCCGTATGCGCAGCCCTGGTGGCGGACAACGGCGCGCCCTATCGACGGCTCGGGTTGCTATCGGTTACTAGATTGACCTTTACGCTGACGGGCGCCACGCTGCGGCAGGTCGGTCATGTTGCTGGCGGTTGTCTGTTCATCGGCGACGCGGAGCCGACCAGTCTTGACATGGCCGGTGCGGTGGTGTTTCGCGTTACGGTGACGTCCGGCGAAACGTTTGACGGCGAAGTCAGTGATGCCAACCGACTCGGACGGCAGCCGAGTTCGGGTCGGTCCGGTTCAGGTCCGACCAGCCATGTCCGCCAGGCGGCGACCACCGCGGACCTGTCCCCGCCATCGCGCAGCGGGCCCCTGATCTGGATGAGCTGATGGCCACAATCGGAGCATGGACCCCATTCTCGATGTGGTGCCGGTGCTGGTGCTGTCCGGGTCGGTGGGAAGCGGCAAGTCGACCATCGGGCGGTGTGTGGCCAGGATGCTTCGGGACGGCGACGTCCCGCACGCTCTGGTCGATCACGAGTGGCTGGCGTATTCGTGGCCGGCTGCGCCCGACGATCGGTGGAACGAGCTGATCGCATCCCGGAATCTGGCCTGCATCTGGTCGAACTTTCGCTTCGCCGGCGCCGAACGCCTGATCTTCTGCCGGGTCCTCGAGGCGCGCAGCCTGCTTCGTTATGTGACCGGCGCAATACCCGGCGCGGCGGCGACGGTCGTGCAGTTGAGGGTCCCGCTCGGGCTTATCCGGCAACGTCTTTCCCGTCGGGAGCCGGAGCCGGACGGGTATCTGGGCGCCGCCTTCGCGCTGACCGGTCGGCTCGACGTATCCGATGTCGCGGACTTCGTCGTCGACAATGATGAGCGGGCACCGGAGGACGTAGCCGCGCAGATCCTGGGCCTCGTGGGCTGGCTGCGCTGACCAATCGCCGCCATCGTTACGGCCGGACGCCGAGGCATTTGTTTGGTCGCCGTCGCAACGCCGGCCGGGTGTCTAGCTGGCGATGCGCAGGCGCGCAGTCACGGCCGCACGGAGTTGCGCGACCGACGCGTCGAGTTCGCTGAGCACCGCCTTCAGCGCGTCGCTGTCGCTGTCGAGGCTGTGGAGCAGGAGTCGTTCATAAAGCTGGGGCGGCGCGGTGTCCCAGCAGCGCCCGAGGGCGTTGTCTACGGTCCGTTTCAGCTGCGGGCTGAGCCCGAGGTCGCACAGTGGTCCGCGGGGGCGGAGGTTCCAGCCGACCGGGCTGGCGTAGAGGTTGTCGATCGCGTTCGGGCCGAACTGCGCCTCGACGTGGCGGCCGATCTGGTCCAGGTCGATGCCGAGGGTGGCCAGCAGCGTGGCGGGGTCGAAGCGGGGCCCGTCGCCGCGGCCGGAGCCGACGACGAGCCAGACCGCGTCGCGGGTTCGTTGGGTGGTGAGGCCGTGTTCGGCGAGCATCCGCGCGGTTTCGGGTGCCTCCGGAAGGGTGAGGCTGATCAGCAGGTGTTCCACACCGACGTAGCCGTGCCGGGCGAGTTCGGCCTCTCTGCGGGCCGCGGCCAGGATCGGGCGGATCGGTCGGGACGACAGCGGCCCGGGCGATGGCCGGCGGCGGCTCATCGCAGCCGCCGGCCGGGCAGCCGTCGGGTGGCGTATTTCTTGTGGACGGACTGCCGGGTGATGCCGAGGGCGGCGGCGATGCGTTCCCAGGTCCAGCCCTGGGCGCGCGCGGAGGAGACCTGCAGCGCCTCGAGCTGGTCGAGCAGCTGCCGCAGCGCGACCACCGCGGCCAGCCCGATCGCCGGATCATCGTGGGCCGCCGC
>DATNFI010000047.1:0-2896 GCA_035606475.1 Mycobacterium sp.
TCTGGTCAACGACGCCGCGGTGCTGGCGCACAAGCCCTACGTGTGGGGATCGATCTACCGGTTCGAAGGCCAGGTGTCGGTGTTCTGGGAGCACGCGCCGGCCGATGAGGTCGGCAATGAGCAGGGCCTGAACTACCGCGATCTGTACCCGGAGGCTCCGCCGCCGGGCCTGGTGCCGTCGTGCGCCGAGGGCGGCGTGCTGGGCGTGCTGTGCGCGTCGATCGCGTCGGTGATGGGCACCGAGGCGATCAAGCTGATCACCGGCCTCGGCGAGCCGCTCCTGGGCCGGCTGATGATGTATGACGCGCTGGCAATGAGCTATCGGACGATTGCGGTCAGCAAGGACCCGGCCGCGCCGCCGATCACCGAGCTGGTCGACTACGACGAGTTCTGCGGAGTTGCCGCCGAGGCCGCGACCGACTCGGCGATCACGCCACGTGAGCTGCGTGATCTGCTCGCCGCCGGCGACAAGATCGTGCTGATCGACGTACGGGAGCCGGCCGAGTGGGACATCAACCACATCGAGGGGGCTCAACTGATCCCCAGTTCGTTGATCGACTCCGGCGCGGGTCTGGCCGAGCTGCCCCGCGATCGCAGACCGGTGCTCTATTGCAAGACCGGAGTGCGCTCGGCCGCGGCGTTGACGGCGTTTCGCGACGCCGGGTTTGCCGACGCGGTGCACCTGCAGGGCGGCATCGTGGCGTGGGCGCAGCAGCTGCAGCCCGACATGGTGATGTACTGATCCGCCGGTCGCGACTGCGAGTTCGTGTCTAGTCCCGGGACTTCGCTGGGCCCGTTTAGGCTGTTCGGGTGAGTATCGAGCCGCCGCCTGAGCATGTGCTGTCGGCGTTCGGTTTGAGTGGCGTTCGGCCGATACCGCTCGGGGCAGCCTGGGAGGGCGGCTGGCGATGCGGCGAAGTGGTGCTGTCGATGGTCGCGGAGAACGCCCGGGCGGCGTGGTCGGCGCGGGTGCGCGAGACGCTGTTCGTCGACGGGGTGCGGCTGGCAAGGCCGGTCCGCTCGACGGACGGACGCTACGTGGTTTCGGGTTGGCGAGCGGACACTTTCGTGGCCGGCCAACCGGAGCCGCGGCATGACGAGGTGGTGTCGGCCGCGGTGCGACTGCACGAGGCCACCGGCAAGCTCGAACGGCCGCGGTTCCTGACCCAGGGGCCGACCGCGCCGTGGGCCGACGTCGACGTGTTCATCGCCGCCGACCGGGCGGCGTGGGAGGAGCGCCCGCTGCAGTCGGTGCCGGCGGCGGCCCGCGCGGCATCCCCGAGCGCCGACGGGCAGCGCTCGGTCGAGCTGATCAATCAGCTTGCCGGACTGCGTCGTCCGACCAAGAGCCCCAACCAGCTGGTCGACGGCGACTTGTACGGCACGGTGCTGTTCGCCGGTGCCGCCGCCCCGGGGATCACCGACATCACGCCGTATTGGCGGCCCGCGTCGTGGGCGGCGGGCGTTGTGGTCGTCGACGCGTTGTCCTGGGGTGAGGCCGACGAGGGCCTCATCGACCGCTGGAACGCGCTGCCGGAATGGCCGCAGATGTTGTTGCGCGCGTTGATGTTCCGGCTCGCGGTGCACGCGTTGCATCCGAGGTCGACGGCGGCCGCCTTCCCGGGCCTGGCCCGCACGGCCGCGCTGGTGCGGCTGATCCTCTAGTCGGGGAACGCGTAGCGCAGTTCATCAAGCGGAATCTTGCCGTCACTGGCCAGAACCCCTTCGGCCCGAAGGAGTTCCAGCTGCTTGGTGGTCAGATGCTTTGCGGGGCGACCCGACGCGGTGATCACCCGATGCCAGGGCAGATCCAGAGAATCTGTGCGCATGATCCAGCCGACAATACGCGGGCTGGAAAGCTTTGCGGCAGCGGCGATGTCGCCATACGTCGACACTCGGCCCGCGGGAATCGAGGCGACCAGTGCACGCACCCGCTCGACCTGGTCATCGGTGATCGGGGCCATGGTCAGGTCATCCGTTCGCGGATCAGCGCGGCCACCTCGGCCGGTTTGGTCTCGGCCACCATGTGATCGCACTCGAACGTCAGGTGGCGAAAGTCCTCGCCCAACCGCTCGCGCAGATCGGTGACGAGGCGGTCGGTGACATACGGTGGCGACGTCCAGGCAGCCCGCACCAGAGTGGTGCCGATTCCCTTGGGCGGCAACACGATATCGCGGGCCAACTCGCTCCAGTAGGCCATCATCGCGGGCAGGCTCAGCCGCCAGGTGCACCGGCCGTCCGGCAGCATCACCAGGTGCTGGTCCAGTTCCGCGTCCACCACGGCCGGGTCCACTCCGGCCCAGGAACCGTTGGTCTTCGCCGTGCGGGCCTCGGTCGCATCCGAGTAGTCGGGGGAGGCCAGCATCGCGTCGGCGATCTCGAGCATCCATCCGCCGTCCAGTCCGACGGCAGGGTCGAGCAGCACCAGGCCCGCGACCCGGTCGGGATGGGCGGCCGCCAGCCGCAGGGCGACCGCGCTTCCGAACGAATGCGCCACGATCACGACCGGGCCGTTGCCCTCGCGCTCGAGCAGGTCCTCCAGCGCGGCCACATTGGCATCGATCGTCCACGGCGCCTCCCACGACGAATGGCCGTG
Organism: Mycobacterium sp.; assembly: GCA_035606475.1. Taxonomy (GTDB): domain Bacteria; phylum Actinomycetota; class Actinomycetes; order Mycobacteriales; family Mycobacteriaceae; genus Mycobacterium. The sequence goes on from DATNFI010000047.1 coordinate 2,597, forward strand.
TCCGATCAGATCCGGTGCGGCAACGGCGAACTCGGGCAGGTACCGGTTCGCGAGATGCCCCCAGCGCTGGCCGTGCCCGGTGAGCCCGTGCAGCGCCAGCAGTCGCACCGGACCGGGCGGTCCGAATCGATGCACATGTAGGCGGGTCACACGTCGATCGTGCCAGTACCGCGGTCGGGGTAACTTGTCGGACCCCCGTGGTGTCATTCGTGCTATGTCGTACCACTGGGGCCCGGAGGTCCACGCCGTACTCGATCCCGGTCTGCGCGGGACGGTACGCGTGCTCGGTGGGCCGGGCAC
>DATNFI010000048.1:0-4198 GCA_035606475.1 Mycobacterium sp.
TTTCCGAGCGCCCCGGACCGTCGAACGAGGTCGTTGTCGGCGATGACCCGCAGCACCGCCAGTGCCGCCGCCGCGCAAATCGGGTTGCCGCCGAAGGTGCTGCCATGCAGGCCCGGGGTCAGCAGTTGCGCGGCCGGGCCGGTCGCCAGGCACGCGCCGATCGGCAGGCCGCCACCGAGGCCCTTGGCCATCGTCACGACATCCGGGGTGATGCCGTCGTGTTGGTGCGCGAAAAACGCTCCGGTGCGGCCCATCCCGGTCTGCACCTCGTCGAGGACCAGCAGCGCGCCGTGGCGGGCGGTGAGGTCGCGGGCGGCCGCCAGGTAACCATCGGGCGGGACGACGATGCCGCTCTCCCCCATGATCGGCTCCAGAAATACTGCGGCGGTGTCATCACCGACCGCCGCTGCCAGCGCGTCGGCGTCGCCGTATGGCACATGGGTGACGTCGCCGGGCAGCGGCGCGAACGGCGCCTGCTTACTCGGCTGACCGGTCAGGGCCAACGATCCCATCGTCCGGCCGTGAAAGCCCCCTTGTGCCGCAACCAGTTTCGTACGCCCGGTGAGACGAGAGAGTTTGAACGCCGCCTCGTTGGCCTCGGTGCCGGAATTGCAGAACAACACCCGGGTCTCGGTGTCGGCGCCGAGCAGGCCGGCCAGCGTCTCGGCCAGTGCGAGGCCCGGTTCGGCGGCATACAAGTTGGACGTGTGCCCCAGGGTCGACATCTGCCGCGTCACGGCCTCGATCACGGCCGGGTGCCCATGCCCCAGCACGTTGACGGCGATGCCGCCGAGCAGGTCCAGGTAGGACTTTCCGTCCACGTCGGTGACCACGGCGCCATTGCCACTGGCCAACGCCACCGGCGGGACACCGTAGTTGTTCATCATCACGGCCGACCACCGCTGCTGAATGTCGGCTGTGCGCGTCACGCGCTCACCACCTTCGTCCCGGATCCCTCATCGGTGAGCAATTCGACCAGCACGCAATGTTCGACGCGGCCGTCGATGACGTGCGCGCTGGGCACCCCGCCTTTCACCGCGTGCAGGCAGGCTTCGACCTTGGGGATCATCCCAGTCTCCAGCGTCGGTAGGAGTTGAGTCAAAGTGGCCGTGTCGATTTCGCTGGCCAGCGAGTCTTTGTCCGGCCAACGGGTGTAGAGACCTTCGACATCGGTGAGCATCAAGAGTTTCTCGGCGCCCAGTGCCTCGGCCAGCGCGCCGGCGGCGGTGTCGGCGTTGATGTTGTGTACCACGCCGTCGATGTCGGGCGCCAAGGTCGACACCACCGGAATCCGGTTGGCGGCAATCAGATCCAGCACTACAGCGGGGTTGACCTGCTCGATGTTGCCGACCAGGCCGATGTCGGTGTCGACGCCGTCGACGCTGACGCTGCGCCGAACGGCGGTGAACAGGTTCGCGTCCTCACCGGTGACACCGACCGCGTACGGGCCGTGCACGTTGATCAGGTTGACCAGTTCGCGGCCGACCTGACCGAACAACACCATCCGTGCCACGTCGAGCACTTCGGGTGTGGTGACGCGGAATCCGCCTTTGAAGTCGCCTTCGATGCCCAGTCGTTTGAGCATCGCGCTGATCTGCGGGCCGCCACCGTGGACGACGACCGGGTGGATACCGCAGTTGCGCAGAAACGCCATGTCCGCGGCGAATTCTCGCCGCAGCGTGTCGCTGGTCATCGCGTTGCCGCCGTATTTGACCACCACGATCTTGCCGTGCAGCCGGGTGAGCCACGGCAGCGCCTCGGCCAGCACCTTGGCTTTGATGTCGGTGGCGATCATGACCGCCGCCGCCGACGACGCAGAACGAAGTGATGCGGAGGAGACGGACGAATCATGAGCTGTACGCCGAGTTCTCTTCGACGTAGCCATGCGATAGGTCGGTGGTCCGAATCGCCGCCTGCGCGCTGCCGAGACCGAGGTCGACGGCCACGTCGATGTCGGTGGCCGACAAGTCGACCTCACGCGCGCCCGGTGCGCCGACGCCGTCGATGCAGACCGCGGAACCGTTGAACGACACGGTGATTCGATCGGGGTTCAGCTCCACCGGCGCCATCCCGACGGCGGCCAGAACGCGGCCCCAGTTGGGGTCGGAGCCGAACAGCGCGGTCTTCACCAGGCTGTCCCGCGCGATCACCCGGGCCGCGGTGACGGCGTCGTCTTCGGTGAGCGCGCCGGTGACGCGGATGGTGATGCGCTTGGTGACGCCCTCCGCGTCGGCTTGCAGCTGCGCGCACAGGTCGTCGCAGACCCGTTGCACGGCGTCGTCGAGATCGGCTTGGCTGGGCGTGATTTCGCTGGCCCCCGAGGCCAACAGGAGCACGGTGTCGTTGGTGGAGCAGGCTCCGTCGATGTCGAGCCGGTCGAAGGTCGTCGCGGTGGCTTTGCGCAGCGCCTGCTCGAGCGCCGCTGCGCCGACGGCGGCGTCAGTGGTGAGCACGCACAGCATGGTGGCCAGCGACGGTGCCAGCATGCCGGCGCCTTTGGCCATCCCGCCGACCGTCCAGTTCTGCGGATGGTGCAGCGCAACCTGTTTCGGCACGGTGTCGGTGGTCATGATGGCCCGGGCGGCTTCCTCGCCGCCGGTGATACCGCCGGCCATCTCGTGCACCAGATCCACCACGCCGGCGAGCACCTTGTCCATCGGCAACCGGTCGCCGATCAGGCCGGTGGAGCAGACCGCGACATCGATTGCCCCGGTCTCGGTGCCCCACTCGGACAAGGCCGAGGCCAGAGCTTCGGCGGTGGCGTGGGTGTCCTGGAAGCCGGCAGGTCCGGTGCAGGCGTTGGCGCCACCGGAATTCAGCACGACCGCGCGCAACCGACCGTCGGCCAGCACCTGTTGGGTCCACAACACCGGCGCCGCTTTGACCTTGTTGCGGGTGAAAACGCCGGCGGCGGCGTGGTCGGGTCCTTCGTTGAAGACCAGCGCGAGATCGAGGTTGCCAGAGGCCTTGATGCCCGCGGCGATACCGGTGGCCCGGAAGCCGGCCGGCGCCGTGACGCCCTGAGTGCGGACCAGTGGCGCGGCGTTCACCAGTTCGGTCACGGCGCCACTCCGACCACCGAAAGGCCTTCGGCCTCAGGCCAACCCAGCGCCAGGTTCATCGACTGCACGGCGGCGCCGCCAGTACCCTTGACCAGGTTGTCGATCGCCGCGATCGCGATGAAGGTCGACGCGTCCTGGTCCACCGCGATCGCGATTTGTGCGGCGTTGCTGCCGACCACCGAGCCGGTGCGCGGCAACTGGCCTTCGGGCAGCAGGTGGACGAAAGGCTCGTCGTGATAAGCCTTTTCATAGGCGGCCTGCAGCTGTGACAGCGGCGCCGTGGTCCGCGCGGTGCAGGTGGCCAGGATGCCGCGGGTGGTCGGGATCAGCACCGGTGTGAACGAGACCGTGACGGCGCGGTCGGTGACCTGACGAAGCCCCTGCACGATTTCAGGCGTGTGCCGATGCGCGCCGCCGATGTTGTAGGCCCGCGCCGACCCGATGACCTCCGCGCCGAGCAGGTCGACTTTGGCGGCACGGCCGGCGCCCGAGGTGCCGCTGACCGCGACCACGGTGACGGCGGGGTCGATGAGATCGGCGGCCACCGCGGGAAACAGCGCCAGCACCGCGGCGGTTGGGTAGCAGCCCGGCACGGCGATCCGTCGCGCATCACGCAGCGCATCACGGTTACCCGGTAGCTCGGGCAACCCGTACGGCCAACTGCCGGCGTGCGGGCTGCCGTAGAAGCGCTCCCACGCGCCGGCGTCGCTCAACCGGAAGTCGGCGCCGCAGTCCACTACCAAGGTCTGCGGGTCGAGTTGCTCTGCCAGCGCGGACGAATGGCCGTGCGGCAGACCCAGGAACACCACATCGTGACCGCCAAGAACGTCGACCTCGGTGGGTTCCAGCACCCGCTGAGCCAATGGCAACAGGTGCGGATGGTGATCGGCGAGTGCGGTTCCGACGCTGCCGGCAGCGGTCAGCGCGCCGATCGTCAGCCGCCCATCCTGATAGGCCGGGTGTCCGAGCAGCAGTCGCAGGATCTCGCCGCCGGCATAGCCGCTGGCACCGGCCACGGCCACCCGTATCGCGTCGGTCATGGCGCCCATCGTTGCATGACTATGCATGTCCTTGCAAACTAATGCCGTGTCCTCAAGGCGGGTCCGCGCTACGGCTGCGGTGGCACGGCCGCCCGT
>DATNFI010000049.1:0-3472 GCA_035606475.1 Mycobacterium sp.
GACCCCGACATTGAATCCGGCCAGCAACGCGAAAGCCGCACCGGTTAGTGATAGCTCGGACGATCCGTGCACACCGAACGACATCTGCCGCATCACGATGAACGGCCCGATCAGGCCGGACACCAATGCGAGCAACGCGGCGGCCACCAGCGCCTGCTGAACGAAGTCGCGGCGCAGCAGGTCGGCCGTGATATCGAACGAGAACAGGTGAGCCAGGAGCTCGGTCTGTCGTTCAGTCATGCTCGTGTCCGATCGCGTGACCCGAGTGGTCGAGATGTTCGCCGACCACGACGTAGCGGCCGCCGACCTTGACCACCTGAATGTCGGCGCGGTAAAGCTCCGACAGCATCGCCGAGGTCATCACTTCCTCCACGGTGCCGACACGGAACCGACCGTCGACCAGATACAGCACCCGATCCACGTAGGGCAGAACGGGATTGACCTCGTGGGTGACGAACAGCACCGCGGTGCCTGCCTCGCGACGGCGCGCGTCGATGAGCGCCGACACCAGGCGGGCGTTGGCGGGATCGAGGTTCAGCAGCGGCTCGTCGCAGAGCAGTAGCACCGGATCGGCGGCCAGCGCCTGCGCGATCCGGATCCGCTGCAGCTCACCACCGGACATCACACCGACGGGCACGGTGCCCAGGTGCGTGCCGTTGACCTGTTGCAGCGCGCGCTGCACTGCGCCGCGTTTGGCCGACCGATCGCGCAGGGTCGTCACGCCCCAGCGGTGGCCGTCGTATCCGAGGCCGACGAGGTCGCGGCCGCGCAGCGACAACCCGCGGTCAACCGATCGGTGCTGGGGGACATAGCCGATGCGCTCGCTGCCCGCTTCGACCCGGCGGCCCGCGACGGTCGCGTTGCCCGCGCTCAGCGGCATCTGCCCGAGCAGCACCTTGAGCAGCGAGGTCTTACCGGTGCCGTTGGGTCCGAGCACTGCCACGAACTCGCCGGCGCGCACGGTCAGGTCGAGATGATCCCACAGCACACGGTCGCCGAATGCCAGGCGGGCGCCGGTCAGTTCGGCGACGACGTCAGCAGCCACAAACAGTGATTATCGGTTTGTCTGCGGGGCGTTATCCAACTGACTCGCCAACTGCTGAGCGGTCTGGCGCTGCCAGGTCAGGTAGTCGGTGCCATTCGGGAGGGTCTCGGTCACCGTGACGACCGGAACGGCGGCGCGCTGCGCGGCGTCCTGGATTTGCTTGGTGACCGCCGTCTGGGTCTGCGGGTTGAACAGCAGCGCCGACACCTGGTGGGTGTTGATCAGGTCGAGCATGGCGGCCAGATCGGCAGGCGCGGGGTCTGCATCCTCTTCGACCGCGCTACTGAACCCCGGTGGGGTCTTGTCGGTGATTCCGGCGTTGACCAGCAGGTAGTGCGCGACGGGTTCGGTCGCCACCACTGCCGTGCCGGGGTGGGTCTGGCCGATCGCGCGCTCGATTTGAAGGATCTCGTCGGCCCGCTTGCCGAACTCAGCGGCGTTGACCCGGTAGGCGTCGGCGTGCGCGGCATCGGCCTTGGCGAGCCGGTCGGCGATTTGGACGGCGACCGCTTTAGCGGTGGTGGGGTCGTAGAAGACGTGTTCGTTTGCGGGCTGCGCGACGGTGCCGGGCAGCAGTGAATAGGCGTTCACGGTCGTGACGCCGGGGTGGCCGGAGAGCACGTCGTCGACCCATTGGTCGTAGCCGCCACCGTTGTAGACGACCAGTGACGCGTCGATGACTGCGGCGGCGTCGGCGGGGGAGGCCTCAAAGGAATGCGGATCGTCGACGGCGCTGTTGACGATGGACTTCACGGTCGCGTGGTCGCCGGTGACGGCGCTGGCGACGCTCCCCCACACGTCAGTCGACGCGACGACGGTGGTCGTCGCGTTCGGGTGGTCGTCGGCGGCGTGCTGCTGGCTGCAACTCGCCATACCGGCGGCCAGTCCGACGCCCATAGCCACCGCTACTGCCGTCCAGATCGCGCGCATCCCGCACTCCCTAATACAAATGAAAACCGTTTCCAATAACTCTAGCGCACGGCTACCGGGTTTATCCAAATCCATCCGCTAGCCTCGGGGAGCATGTCGAGGAGTCCCACGCCCAGGCGGCGTGCGACCCTGGCCTCGTTGGCGGCCGAACTCAAGGTGTCGCGGACCACCATCTCCAACGCGTACAACAGGCCGGACCAGCTCTCGGCCGACCTCCGTGAACGCGTGCTGGCCACCGCCAAGCGGTTGGGATACCCGGGACCCGATCCGGTCGCCCGCTCGCTGCGTACCCGCAAGGCTGGCGCCGTCGGCCTGATGATCACCGAGCCATTGAACTATTCATTCTCCGATCCTGCGGCCCTGGATTTCGTTGCCGGACTTGCTGAATCGTGCGAGGAGGCGGGGCAGGGCCTGCTGCTGGTGGCAATCGGTCCGAACCGCAGCGTGAGCGACGGGTCGGCGGCGGTGCTTGCGGCAGGTGTCGACGGCTTCGTCGTCTATTCGGCCTCCGACGACGACCCTTACCTGCCCGTGGTGCAGCAGCGACATCTGCCGGTAGTGGTCGTCGACCAGCCCAAGGACGTCCCAGGGACGTCACGGGTATGTATCGACGACCGCGGCTCAATGCGGCGCCTGGCGGAATACGTTGTGGGACTGGGCCATCAGGAGATCGCCTTGCTCACAATGCGGCTGGGCCGCGACTGGCCGCACGGCGGGCCCCGGCCGGCGGTGGCCGATCCGGAGCGGGTGCAGACGCCGCATTTTCACGTGCAGCGCGAGCGGATTCACGGTGTTTACGACGCGATGACCGCGGCGGCGCTGGATCCCGAGTCGCTGACTGTGGTCGAGAGCTACGAACACCTTCCGACGTCGGGTGGGGCAGCCGCCGAAGTGGCATTGGACGCGAATCCGCGGATCACGGCATTGATGTGTACGGCCGATGTGCTCGCGTTGTCGGCGATGGACTACCTACGCGCGCGGGGGATCTACGTGCCGGGCCAGATGACCGTGACGGGGTTCGATGGCATCCCAGAGGCATTACGGCGCGGCCTGTCCACCGTGATGCAGCCGAGCCTTGAGAAGGGTCGCCGCGCAGGACGGCTGCTGCACAACCCGCCGCGCGACGGCCTCCCGGTGATCGACGTGCTCGACACCGAAGTGGTGCGCGGCCGAACCTCTGGCCCACCGGCCTGAGGTGATTTCGGCGCGCAAACGTGCGCTGAGCGTCCGTTTGCGCGCCGAAATCGCAACTAGGCGTCGAGTAGTTGCGCGCAGCGCAGCAGCCCGATATGGCTGTACGCCTGCGGGTGGTTGCCCAACGCGCGCTCGGCCACCGGGTCGTACTCCTCGGACAACAGCCCCGTCGGCCCCGCCGCGGCGACCAGGCGATCGAACAGCGCCTCGGCCTGCGACCTCTGATCCGACAGCAGGTACGCCTCCAGCAGCCATGCCGCGCAGAGATGGAAACCGCCCTCGGTGCCCGGCAGTCCGTCGTCA
>DATNFI010000050.1:0-2946 GCA_035606475.1 Mycobacterium sp.
CGTGCGCCTGCTGATCGTTGAGGACGATGTCCGGATGGCGGCTCTGCTGAAGCGCGCCTTGGAGGAGGACGGGTACGCCGTCGACGTCTCCGGGGACGGCCAGGAAGCGTTGTGGCTGGGCCGCGAGAACGACTACGACGCCATCATGCTCGACGCGATGCTTCCCGGGCTGGACGGGTTCGAGATCGTGCGGTGCTGGCGGGCGGAGCGGCGGTGGGCGCCGGTTCTGATGGTGACAGCCCGGGCAGGGGTGCCGGCTCGGATCGAGGGTCTGGATGCAGGAGCGGACGACTATCTGGCCAAGCCGTTCAGCTTCGATGAGTTGACCGCCCGAATCCGGGCGTTGGTACGCCGGGGAACGGTGGCCCGGCCGGCGATCCTGGAGGCTGGCGACCTGCGGCTTGACCCAGGTGCCCGGCGAGTTAGTCGAGCTGGGACCGAGATCGACTTGACGGCCAAGGAGTTCGCGCTGCTCGAGCTGTTGATGCGGCGTCGGGGTGAGGTGCTGACCCGCACATACATACTGGAGCATGTCTGGGACTTCGCTTACGACCCGACCAGCAACGTCATCGACCAGTACATCGGTTCGTTGCGCCGCAAGGTGGATCGACCGTTCGGGCGATGCGACATCGAGACTGTGCGGGGTGCCGGTTATCGACTGGTCGACAGCGCCGAATCCGACCCTCGTCTGGCGCAATGACCGAGCCGACACACCCCGGATCTCGCCGCCTTGCATTGCTGCTGCGCGGTGTCCGCGCCCGGCTAGCCGCGACCTACCTAGCCGCCGCAATAGTGCTCGCCGCTGGCGGCGTCGCCCTGTTTTCGTTCTTCTTCGAACGTGGTTTGTTGGCTAACGTAGATGACAGCCTGGCTAGCCGCGCCGATGCCACCGCAGCCGATGTCGCTAGTAGCAGTTTTCCCGACGAACCGCGCCGCACGCCAACCATCCGGCGGCGCCCCATCGCGGAGCTTAGCGCGATCACCGCGATTTACGGCCCGACGGGACACCTTGTGGAGGCTCAGCCGACGGTACTGCCCGGCGCGCCCCTGAGTGCGCAGCAGCAGCTGCATCCGGCCGCGGTGCGCTCGATCCGGACGGCCAGTTATGACGGGGATTCCTTCCGGATACTGACGGAGCCGCTGGCCCGACCTGACGGCACTTGGCAGATCGTCGTCGCTGACAATCTCGACACTGTCACTAACGCCACAGACCAGCTGACGCGTGTCTTGTTCGTCGCGGCTCCGGTACTGCTCGCGTTGGTCACGCTCGGCGCATGGCTCGTATCCGGGTCCGCGTTGCGTCCGGTGGACCGGATGCGCGCAGACGCCGAGGCGCTCAGTGCCCACGACGATGGCAGCCGCATCACCGAACCGCCAACGATGGACAGCCTCAACCGGCTGGCTCGCACGTTGAATGCGCTGCTCGACCGGCTGCGGGTATCGCTAGACCAGCAGCGCGCGTTCGTCGCGGATGCGGGGCATGAACTACGTACCCCGCTCGCTGTGTTGCAGACCGAACTGGAAACGGCGATCCGCCCAAATCGAACCCGGCAAGACCTCGTCGATTCGATCACGCACGCCCAGGACGAGGTCGCCCGGCTGGCCGCGTTGGCGAACGATCTCTTGTTCCTTGCCGAGGCGGACGGTGGACATCCGATGATGCGCCGCCAACCGACCTCCGTAACCGGCCTGCTCGACGAGGTTGATCAGGCCTTCTATGGGCGCATGGCGGAGCAGCAAATCAGCTTCGACTGGACCCGATCCGGCCCGAACCTCGTGAATGTGGACCCATCCGCGGTCCGGCGGATCCTCGACAATCTCCTGCAGAACGCACTCCGGTATACGCCGCCCGGTGGGCAGGTCACCGTGTCCGCGATCGTGACCCCGACTGCCGATGCCGACGATTCGGATAGCGAGCTTGTCGCGGATCTCGGCCTGGTCGTTGCTGACACCGGTCCGGGCTTCCCAGATGAGTTCCTGCCACACGCCTTCGACCGATTTGCTCGAGCGGACAAGGGCCGCACCCGGTCCTCGTCGGTCGGCGGAAGCGGCCTTGGATTGGCGATCGTCGCTGTCCTCGCCGCGGCCCACGGCGGCACCGCATCTGCTGCGAACGCCCCGACCGGTGGCGCCATCGTCCGCGTGCGCATTCCATCCGGCCGACACGATCCCCATATGTGAGTGTCGGCAGGCTGGGCGAGTGGATCACGGTCACTCGGACGGGACAGCACTCGCAGACGACTTTCCGACCGTCCCGACCGCACCGAGCATAGATCGACTGCTCACCCGCGCGCTGCGATCACTAGGAACGCCACACCGGAGGGCCGCCCGCCGGGCCATCCACATCGCTGTCGTTGTAATTCCCTTTGCTGGCTTGGTTTGGTACGTGACTCGGCACGTCGCGGTCTTCACGCAGGCTGGTGAAGCGCTCACCCGAGCCGACCCGGTCTGGTCCATCCTCGCGGCCACCTGCGCACTCGCCGCCTTTCCGGCTGCGGTCGCGACACTACAAGTAGCAGCGAACCAGTCATTGCCATGGTTTCGCACCACACAGGTGGAGCTCGCGGGCACTTTCCTCAATCGCATAACGCCAAACGGCATCGGGCGCGCCGTGTTGAGTGGGCGGTTTCTCGTCACCCGAGGGTTGCAGTCCGATGCAGCGGCTGCGTCCGTGGCCGGGACTGCCGCGGCCGGATTCCTCATACACGCGGGCGGGATCGTCATCACGGTGTCTCTCGGCGGAACCCCCGGCTTGCCGCACCCGCCGGCCGTGCCGGTGTTGGAGCTAGTGGGTCTTGCTGCTGGGATCACGGTCGCCGCCGGTAGCTGGATGATCTACCGACGTTCGAACCCCACTGGCCCCATCCGGAACTGGGTCGCCTCGGTGATTCGGCGGCTGACTCTTCTAGCCCGCGATCGCCCGCGGGCAATGGGAGTAGTCGCCGG
>DATNFI010000051.1:0-5367 GCA_035606475.1 Mycobacterium sp.
GCGGTGGCGGGCAGCAGTGCGTCGATGTCGGCGACCAACAGGACTCCGCCGCCGTCGCACGCCTTCGTCACCGCCGCGGTGACCCGCTGCAGGCGGTCGTCGGCCGCCAGCGCGCCGACCTCGGGGCTGTCGAGTTCGACCAGTCGTCGGTCGGCGCAGACCGCCCGCACCAGCGTCGTCTTGCCGACGCCGGCGGGGCCGGATAGCAACACGCCCAAATTTGTTGCGGCGCCGAGTGTTTGCAGAAGGTGCGGCTCGTCGAGTGCAAGCTTGAGCCATTCGGTCAACTTGGCCGCCTGCGCGCTGACACCCTTGAGATCGTTCACGGTGAGCTGCGGCGCCTTAACGGTGACCGGTCCCTCAACGGCGCCGGCCGCGACACCGTTGCCCCAGGTGACCAACGAATTCGGTTGCACGCTCACCGGTCCGGTGGGATCCACGCCGGTGACCGTCAACAGCTCCGACGTCCAGCTGATGCCCACCGCGGAGGCCAGCGCGCGCGTCGCCGCCGACGTCGAGGTACCCGGGCCCAGGTCCCGCGGTAACAGCGACACCGCATCGCCGACGGTTAACACCTTGCCCAGCAAGGCTTGTCGCAATGTGGTCGAGGCTATCGACTGGGAGGTCAGGGTCGAGCCGCTCAGCGTCACCGACCTGGCGCCGTACACCGTGGCGGCGACGACGATCACGGCCGCGTCCTCGCTCAATCCCGCATTGGACAGCGTCACGTCATCGAGCAGCACGGTGCCGACCGGCAGCTGCGGACCGGCCAGGCCGGCTACCGCCGTCGTGGTCCGCGAGCCGGTGAGCGATACCGCGTCCCACTCCCGAATGCCCAGCGCGGCAATCGCGTTGGGGTGCAACCGGATAACCCCCCGGCGCGAGTCGACGGCCGACGTGTTCAGCCGAGCGGTCAGCGTCAGCTGAGCCGGAGCGGTCATGTGCGGCCGGTCGGCCTGCGCAGACCGAGCCGCGCCATCGACCGGCGGTTCGGCTGGGCGCGGCGGATCGCGCGGCGGGTGGCGCGCCGCTGCTTGGGCTTCTCGCCCCACGCCTCGGGGTGCGCGGCCAGCCATTGGTGGCTGCGGACCGAGAACGGGATGTAGCAGAGATAGGCCACGATCATCACCATGATCAGGATGTAGGGGAACAGGAACGCGGCCGCGGCGACGATGGTCAGGCCGGCCAACAGCAGGGCAGCCAGGTTCGGCGGCACCGAGACGGCATGCATCTTGCGCATCGGGATCCGGCTGACCAGCAGCATCGAGCAGGCCACCAGCCACGCGCAGACAAACCACGGCGACGTCCACCAGCCGGCGCCGAACTGCAACTTGGCGGCCAGCGGGCCGAGCGCGCAGATCGCACCGGCCGGTGCCGGCACGCCGACGAAGAACTCCCGCGCGAACGGTGGCTGGCTGGCGTCGTCGAGCAGTGCGTTAAACCTGGCCAGCCGCAACACGATTGAGACCGCATACAGCATGACCACGACCCAGCCGGCCGGCTTGCCGGGCAGCATCGACACGTACATCACCACCGCCGGGGCCACCCCGAAATTCACCGCGTCGGCCAGCGAGTCGATCTCCTCGCCCATCCGCGACTCGGCGTCCAGCGCGCGGGCCACCCGGCCGTCGAGTCCGTCGAGGATTGCGGCGGCGGCGATCAACGCGATCGCCACGTACGCCTGGCCCTCCAGCGCGAAGCGGATCGAGGTCAGCCCGGCGCAGATCGCCAGCACGCTCATCGAGCTGGGCAGGATGCGCAGGGGGACGACCCGCCGGCCGCGCGGCTTGCTGGTGATCACGGCAACTCGGCCAGCACCGTCTCGCCGGCAACCGCGCGCTGGCCGAGGCCGACCAACACCTGGGCGCCGGCCGGCAGATAGGTGTCCAGCCGCGAACCGAATCGGATCAGCCCGTAGGTGTCACCGATCGCGAGCTTGTCGCCGGCCTGGACGTTGCAGACGATGCGGCGGGCCACCAGACCGGCGATCTGGACCGCCACGATCTCGGCTCCGTCGGCCGTGCGGATTCGCACGCTGTTGCGTTCGTTGCTGTCGCTGGCTTCGGGGAGGTCGGCCGAGCCGAACAGACCGGGCCGGTGCTCCACCGCGATCACTTCGCCGCTCACCGGGGCCCGCTGCACGTGGGCGTCGAACACCGACAGGAAGATGCTGACCCGCATCAGTTCCGCGTCACCCATCCCCAACTCGGGCGGCGGGGCGGCGGACTCGATCAGGCACACCTGGCCGTCGGCCGGCGCGACCACGACGCCGGGCCGGGTCGGTGGCACTCGCGGCGGATGCCGGAAGAAGCCCGCACAGGCGCCGGCGGCCAGCAGGCCGGCCCGTCGCAGCCAGCGGGAGCGGTGGCCGACCAGGGCCAGGCCCAGTCCGGCCGAGATGAACGGAAGCCCGGCCGGATGCACGGGCGGGACGGTCTGCCGCAGCAACGACAGCATGTGCTGCGGGCTGATCGTCGGGTTCTCGGCGGTGGAGCGGGGACGTCGTGCCACGCGGTTATCTTACGGAGCCGTGGCGGTTGTCAGACCGGATACGTGACGCCGGTCAGTTCCTCGGACACCGTCCACAGCCGGCGCTGCAGGTCCTCGTCGTGCGACTGGGCGCTGGACGAGACCAGCTTCGGGTGGCCACGCTGCTCGCCGAGGCCGTCGGGCCCGAAGTACTGCCCACCCTCGACATCGGGGTCGGTGGCGGCCCGCAGCGTCGGCAGCGCACCCATCTCCGCGCTTTGGAACAGCAGCGGGCCGGCCAGCGCCAACAGCGGCTTGATCAGTGTCGGTGCGCTGCGGCCCAACTCCGTGCTGGATGCCCCGGGGTGCGCCGCGACCGCGATGGTGTTCGTGTGCTGCTCGGCCAGGCGACGCTGCAGCTCATACGTGAACAGCAGGTTGGCCAGCTTGGACTGGCCGTAGGCGGCATAGCGGTCGTAGCTGTGTTCCCATTGCAGGTCGTCGAAATGGATCGCGGCGCGCAGCCGGTGGCCCATGCTGCTGACCGTCACCACGCGCGAGCCCCGCACCGGCAGCAGGTTGTCCAGCAGCAGCCCGGTCAGCGCGAAATGGCCCAAATGGTTGGTGCCGAACTGCATTTCGAAGCCGTCTTCGGTGACCTGCTTGGGGGTCCACATCACCCCGGCGTTGTTGACCAGCAGATCGATCCGGGGGTACGCCCTGCGCAGCGCCGCCGCGGCGGCGCGCACCGAGGCCAGTGAGCCGAGGTCGAGTTCCTGCAGCGTCACGTCGGCGTCCGGGTGGGCAGCGACGATGCGCGCCAGCGCGAGGTTGCCCTTCTCTAGGTTGCGCACCGCGAGCACGACGTGGGCTCCGGTCTGGGCCAGCGCCGCGGCGACGTGATAGCCGAGGCCGGTGTTTGCGCCGGTGACGACCGCTACTCGGCCGCTCTGGTCGGGTATGTCGCCGGTGGTCCATTTGCCGTCGGAAGTCATCGGAGAGAACGATACCCATGCATCCTTCGGAGTCGCCGTGTCGGTGCAATTGGGGGAGGCGGTCGGTGGCATTGTCTGAAGGCGTGGAGATGGTTGATCCCGCACATCCGCCGAGTCGGCGCGCGCCGCTGCGGTGGGCGGTCGGCGGCGTTATTCCCTGGCTGCTGCTGGCCGTCGGGCAAGTCGTCTGGCTCGGGTTCGACAAGCGAATGCCGTGGCTGCACATCTTGATCGGCGTTGCGACCGTGCTCGGCGTGGTGGTCTCGACGGCCGTGGTGCCGTTGTGGCGCTACCGGGTGCACCGCTGGGAGCTCGGTCCGCAGGCGGTGTTCACTCGCACCGGCTGGCTGGTCCAGGAACGACGTATCGCGCCGATCTCGCGGGTGCAGACCGTTGACACGTATCGCGGTCCGGTCGACCGATTGTTCGGCTTGGCCAACGTCACCGTCACGACGGCATCGTCGGCCGGCGCGGTGCACATCGTCGCGCTCGACCTCGACGTCGCCGATCATCTGGTGGCGCAGCTGATCGACATCGCGGCGATCGGCGCCGAGGACGCGACGTGACTTGCGCCAGTGACCCGACTGCGCGCCGCAGTAGCGGCGCCAATGCTGAGGAGCGGCGCCCGTGAGCACAGCGGGTTGGCAGCGGCTGAGTCCCAGGATGTTGTTGGTCCACCCGGTGCATGAGCTGCTGCGCGAACTGCCGTTCCTGATCGGCGCCATCGTGCTGGGTACGACGACCGGTAACCAGATGTGGACGGTGGCCGTGGTCGCCTACACCGTCGTGATCGGTGTGGCGCGCTGGGTCACCACCAGCTACCGCATCGATGCCGGACAACTGCAGCTTCGGACCGGTCTGCTGCAGCGCAAGGTGTTGTCGTTGCCGCTCAACAGGATTCGTTCGGTGAGCAGCGATGCGCGGCTGCTGCACCGCGTGATGGGCTTGGCCGTCGTGCGCGTGAGCACCGGCCAGGAGGCCAAGGGCGAGACCGGATCCGGCGTCTTCGAGCTCAACGCCGTCGAGGTCGGCCAGGTGCCACGCCTGAAGGCGATCCTGCTGGCCGACTCGGCTGAGCCGGATGAGACCACAACACCGCAACCGGACGACGTCCTGGCCCGCTGGCAACCCGCGTGGCTGAGGTATTCGCCGTTGAGTGTGTCCGGCCTGCTGTCCCTGGTCGCCGCTGCCGGTGTAGTCTACGAGAGCGGATTCGTTGGGCCGCTGCAGCATTCGCGAATCATCGAGTCGGTGATCGACGAGGCTCAGGTGTTGGGGACGACCAGCACGGTCGCGGTCATCGGCGTCGTGATCCTGGTTGCGTCGGTGTTGCTCGCGGTACTGCGGTCGCTGCTCACCTGGGGCAATTTGGTGCTGCTGCGCCAGGGCGATGTCCTGCACCTGCGGCACGGGCTGCTACGCCTTCGCGAGCGCTCCTACGACATGAGCCGGCTGCGTGGTGGAACCCTGCGCCAGCCGCTGCTGGTGCGGATCTTCGGCGGCGCCCGCTTGGACGCGGTGATGACCGGTGTGCACGGTGCCGGTGAGGCGTCGGTGTTGCTGCCGCCATGTCCGACGTCGACCGCCGAGGCGGTGCTGACCGAGCTGGTCGGTGATCGCGAGGTCGTCACCGGCCCGCTGCGCGGCCACGGCCGCCGGGCGGCGACTCGGCGTTGGACGCGGGCCTTGAGCCTGCCGGCGCTGACCGGGCTGGGGCTGGTGTTGGCGACTGTCGTCGACGGGAAAGCCGCTGTGCCCGTGTGGGTTTGGCCCGCTTTGATCGCGGTGACGGCGTGGTGTGCCTTGCTGGCGGTCGACCGGATCGGCGCGCTGGGGCACCGGGTTCACGACGGCTGGCTGGTCATGCGCTCCGGGAGTGTCGAGCGACGGCGCGACTGCCTCG
>DATNFI010000052.1:0-22982 GCA_035606475.1 Mycobacterium sp.
GCAAGTTATCGGCCGTGATCAATGTCCCCTTGTCCAGCTGGTCGTAATAAGTCGAACGTGGGAGTTCCATCGCGGTCCAGATCTCTTCCCTACTCAGGGAACGGCCAGCCAGATACGAGAGCACGGTGGCAAGTTCCTTGCCGCTGTCATCGGGATACACGCCGAACAAGATATCCAAGTTTTCGGCTTTCCGGAATCCAATTCGGGTTAAATGCCGATTATTTCGCCCTTTTTGGACGACACGCATCCGTATATATGGATTTAACTTCCGATAAGTTGGACCCATCCCGCCTGGGAGTTGCTCCCAGCGTGGGTTCGAATGAGAGATGGCCCACACCGTCAACCCGGCGGCGTTTCGACCCGCCGGCAAGGGCGGAATTCGGGCGTCAGCGGCTTGCCCTGGTTGTGTGTCGACGTTGCCGCAGTGACAGGATGGTTTCGGTAATCAAGGGTGCAGCTCCGGTACACCGCGCTGTGGTAAGCCAGAGGTCAACCCGCGCCCACCGACCGACCAATCGAGGAGTCGACTTCAGATGGCCTTCTCAGTGCAGATGCCGGCACTCGGTGAGAGCGTGACCGAAGGAACTGTTACCCGGTGGCTGAAGCAAGAAGGCGACACCGTCGAACTCGATGAGCCGCTGCTGGAGGTGTCCACCGACAAAGTCGACACCGAGATCCCTTCGCCCGCAGCGGGTGTCTTGACCAAAATCGTGGCCCACGAGGACGACACCGTCGAGATCGGCGGCGAGCTGGCCGTGATCGGCGACGCGTCGGAGGGCAGCCAGGCGGGCGAGCCGCCCGCTGAACAACCCGCCGCGCAGGCGACGCCCGAACCCCAGCCGGAGCCGGAACCGGCTCCCGCGCCGGCACCTCAACCAGCCGCCGAACCGCAGGCGCCGGCCCCGCCGACCGCCAATGACCAAGGCGCAAGCGGAGATTCACAGCCGGTGCTGATGCCCGAACTCGGCGAGTCCGTCACCGAAGGAACCGTGACGCGCTGGCTGAAGAAGGTCGGCGACGCAGTTCAGGTCGATGAACCGCTGGTCGAGGTTTCCACTGACAAGGTCGACACCGAGATCCCGTCACCGGTGGCGGGCACGCTGATCAGCATCACCGCCGAGGAGGACGTCACCGTCTCGGTCGGCGGCGAATTGGCCCGGATCGGTACCGGCGGCACCGCTGCGGCCCCGTCACCCGCGCCCGCCACACCCGCGCCGCAACCCGCAGCCGCACCGCCCCCACCGCCAGCCCCACCGGCTCCACCCGCACCCGCGCCCGCGGCGACGCCCGCGCCTGCCGCACCCGCGCCGCAACCGGCCGACGAAGCCCCGCGGTCGGCCGGTGACGGCACTCCGTACGTCACTCCCCTGGTGCGAAAACTGGCCGCTGAGAACAACATTGACCTCGGCTCGCTGAATGGAACCGGAGTCGGCGGACGGATTCGCAAGCAGGATGTGCTGGCCGCCGCACAACGGACGGCCGAGCAAGAACAAGCCGCGAAGGCCCCCGCGCCGGCCGCGCAAGCTCCGGCCGCGGCCAAGCCAAGCGCGCCGACACCCGCGCCCGCATTGGCCCATCTGCGCGGCACCACGCAGAAAGCCAGCCGGATCCGCCAGATCACCGCGAACAAGACGCGGGAATCGCTCCAAGCGACCGCGCAGCTCACGCAGGTCCACGAGGTCGACATGACGCGCATCGTCGCGTTGCGCCAGAAGGCGAAAGCGTCATTCGCCGAACGCGAAGGCGTGAACCTGACCTTCCTGCCGTTCATCGCGCGCGCGGTGATCGACGCGCTCAAGGTCCACCCGAACGTCAACGCCAGCTACAACGAGGGCACCAAGGAGATCACCTACTACGACGCCGAGCACCTCGGCTTCGCGGTCGACACCGATCAGGGCCTGCTCTCCCCCGTCATCCACAACGCCGGCGACCTGTCGCTGGCCGGCCTGGCACGCGCGATCGCCGACATCGCCGCGCGGGCCCGGTCCGGCGACCTGCGGCCCGACGAGCTGTCCGGTGGCACCTTCACCATCACCAACATCGGCAGCCAGGGCGCGCTCACCGACACGCCGATCCTGGTCCCGCCGCAGGCGGCGATGCTGGGCACCGGCGCAATCGTGAAGCGGCCCCGCGTCGTCGTCGACGAGAACGGCAACGAGTCGATCGGTGTGCGCTCGGTCTGCCTGCTGCCGTTGACCTACGACCACCGGTTGATCGACGGCGCCGACGCCGGACGATTCGTGACCACCATCAAGCATCGGCTCGAAGAAGGCGCGTTCGAGGCCGACTTAGGGCTCTGAGGCCGCTAGGAGGGTGGCTCGACTCGTGGCCGCAACCGTTGCGATCGCCGGCTCGTCTGGCCTGATCGGTTCGGCGCTGGTCAACGCGTTGCGTTCGGCCGACCACCAGGTGCTGCGCATTGTGCGCCGGGCACCGTCCAACGCCAGCGAACTGCATTGGGATCCCGACAGCGGTGAGTTCGACACCGAGGCACTGACCGGCGTCGACGCCGTGGTGAACATGTGCGGCATCAACGTCGGGCAGCGGCGCTGGTCGGGGGCCTTCAAACAGAACCTGCGCGACAGTCGCATCACCCCGACCGAAGTGCTGTCCGCCGCGGTCGCCGACGCCGGCGTCGGCGTGCTCGTCAATGCCAGCGCGGTCGGCTATTACGGCGACACCAAAGACCACGCGGTCGACGAAACCGCTTCGGCGGGAAGCGGTTTCCTGGCCCAACTGTGCGTGGACTGGGAGGCCGTCACCGCGCCCGCCCGTGACGCCGGCGTGCGGGTGGTGCTGGCCCGCACCGGGGTGGTGCTGGCCGCAGCGGGCGGCGCGCTGCGCCAACTGCGGCCGCTGTTCTCGGTGGGCCTCGGCGCCCGGCTGGGAAGCGGACGCCAGTACCTCTCGTGGATCAGCCTGGAGGACACGGTCCGGGCACTGCAGTTCGCGATCTCCGACGAGCGACTGTCGGGACCGGTGAACCTCACCGGTCCGGCCCCGGTCACCAACGCCGAATTCACCGCGGCACTGGGTCGGGCGGTGAACCGGCGCACCCCGCTGATGGTGCCGGGGTTTGCCCTACGTGCCGCGCTCGGTGAGTTCGCCGACGAGACCCTGTTGAGCGGGCAACGCGCCATCCCGGGTGCGTTGGAGCGGACCGGATTCCAGTTCCACCACAACACCGTCGGTGAGGCGCTGCGCTACGCCAACGCGGCGCGGGACGTCGCGTAGCCGCTACCAGGTTGTCGCCAGGTTCAGGTTGTACCGTCGGCGATGTGAGTTCGATCCGATCGAGCACTGCTGCCATCGACGTCCGTCAGATGGACACCGTCGACTACCGAGTCGCCTGGCAGCTGCAGCAGGAGTTGGCCAACTCCCGGGCGGCCGGCGCCCTCGATTCGTTGCTGTTGCTCGAACATCCCTCGGTCTACACCGCCGGGCGGCGGACCGCCGCCAACGAGCGGCCGATCGATGACACGCCCGTCATCGACACCGACCGCGGCGGCAAGATCACCTGGCACGGACCGGGTCAGCTGGTCGGCTACCCGATCATTGGGCTGGCCGAACCGCTCGATGTCGTCAACTACGTGCGGCGCATCGAAGAAGCCCTGATCAAGGTCTGCACCGACGTCGGGCTGCAGGTCGGGCGTATCGATGGACGTTCCGGAGTATGGGTGCCCGCCGGTGCGGGCCGCCCGGCCCGCAAGGTCGGCGCCATCGGGGTACGGGTATCGCGGGCGACGACGCTGCACGGCTTCGCACTCAACTGTGACTGCGACCTCGCCGCGTTCGAGGCGATCGTGCCGTGTGGGATCACCGACGCCGGCGTCACGTCGATATCGGCCGAGCTGGGCCGCCGGGTCGGCGTGGACGACGTCCGGTCAGCGGTCGCCGAGGCGGTCTGCGATGCCCTCGACGGCCGCCTACCGGTTGATCTACGGCACAGCGCCGCCCGCGTAGCATCGTCTTCGTGACCGTAGCCCCCGAAGGTCGGAAACTTCTTCGTCTCGAAGTGCGCAATGCGGAGACCCCGATCGAGCGAAAGCCGCCGTGGATCAAGACGCGGCTGCGGATGGGACCGGAATACACCGAACTCAAGAAGCTCGTCCGCCGCGAGGGCCTGCACACCGTGTGCGAGGAAGCCGGCTGCCCCAACATCTACGAGTGCTGGGAAGACCGCGAGGCCACCTTCCTGATCGGCGGTGAGGTCTGCACTCGCCGTTGCGACTTCTGCCAAATCGACACCGGCAAGCCCGCGTCACTCGACCGCGACGAGCCCCGGCGGGTCGCCGAAAGCGTGCAGGCGATGAGCCTGCGATACTCCACCGTCACCGGGGTGGCTCGCGACGACCTGCCCGACGGCGGTTCCTGGCTGTACGCCGAAACCGTCCGCGCCATCAAGCAACTCAACCCGTCGACCGGGGTGGAGTTGTTGATCCCCGACTTCAACGGCGATGCGGATCAGTTGCGTGAGGTCTTCGAATCGCGACCAGAAGTGTTGGCGCACAACCTCGAAACGGTGCCCCGCATCTTCAAGCGCATTCGTCCGGCCTTCTCGTACGAGCGCAGCCTCGGCGTGCTCACCGCGGCCCGCGAGTTCGGGCTGGTGACCAAGAGCAACCTCATCCTCGGCATGGGCGAGACGCCCGACGAGATACGCGCCGCGCTGGTCGATCTCCGCGAGGCCGGGTGCGACATCGTCACCATCACCCAGTACCTGCGCCCGACGGCGCGCCATCACCCGGTCGACCGCTGGGTCCATCCCGACGAGTTCGTCGAGTACGAGCACTACGCCGAGCAACTCGGCTTCGCCGGAGTGCTGGCCGGTCCGCTGGTGCGCTCGTCGTATCGGGCCGGGCGGCTCTATCAGCAGACGATCCAGCAGCGCCACCAGACGCCGACCGCCCAGCCAGGCTGACGCCGGCTGGTAAGTATTCTTGGCGATTATGGCCAGATCCCGCGGCGCCAAGCCGAACAAGGCCGCCCGAGCGGAGGCGAAAGCCGCTCGCAAGGCGGCCAGTAAAGAACGCCGCAGTCAGCTCTGGCAGGCGTTCAACATTCAGCGCAAAGAAGACAAGCGGCTGCTGCCGTACATGCTCGGCGCGTTCGTCCTGATCGTCGCCATCGCGGTGGCGATAGGGGTGTTCTCCGGCGGCCTCGCGACGATCTCGATGCCCGCGCTGGGTGTCGTGCTCGGCGCGTTGGTGGCGTTCATCATCTTCGGCCGGCGCGCGCAGAAATCGGTCTACGGCAAGGCCGACGGTCAAGCCGGAGCCGCCGCCTGGGCGCTGGACAACCTGCGCGGCAAGTGGCGCGTGACCCCCGGGGTCGCCGCCACCGGACATTTCGACGCCGTGCACCGGGTACTCGGCCGGCCCGGGGTGATCCTGGTCGGCGAGGGCTCGGCCACCCGGGTCAAGCCGCTGCTCGCCCAGGAGAAGAAGCGCACCGCGCGTTTGGTCGGCGATGTGCCGATCTACGACATCATCGTCGGCAACGGTGACGGTGAGGTTCCACTCGCCAAGCTGGAGCGCCACCTGACCAAGCTGCCCTCCAACATCACCGCCAAGCAGATGGACGCGCTGGAGTCGCGGCTCACCGCGTTGGGCTCGCGGGCCGGCACCGCCGCGATGCCCAAGGGTCCGATGCCGGGCAACGCCAAGATGCGCGGCGTCCAACGAACCGTCCGCCGCCGATAGCGGCGCCCGTCAGCGCCGCGACATCACCGCCGCACGACGGCGGTGCCGGTGACCCGGTCCTGGATACCGCGCCCATCGACATCGACGAACAACGCGGGAATGACGAACGCGATCAGCACCCCCCGGGCCAGCGCACGGCCTACCCCGACGTTCAGCCGCCCGTCGACCGACGCCACTCGCAGGCCCAGCACGAATTGCCCTGGGGTGAACTGGAATAACCGTACGGCCACCACGCCGAGCACCAGCCACGTCGCCAACACAGTCGCCGCTCCCGCTTGCCCGTAGAGAAACTGCTCGGTCGTCATGAGACCGAAAGTGACCGTGAGACGGGCCAGGCCGTAGGCGATGAACCAGTCGACCAGCAGCGCCACCAAGCGCCGCCCCAGGCCGGCCAGCGAGCCCGACCCGCTCTCGGGCAGACCCAGCAGCAGGCCCGGATACCCCTGCGACTGTTCCGAATCGCCAGATTGCGGGGGCCGGTTGCTGCGGTTCATGACCCCACAATAAGGTCAGGTCTGGCCGGACTAAGAGGCGCAACATCCTGCGGCTTAACGCAGATGTAACACAAGGTTTGACTCAGGCAACATTGCGTCCCTAGCGTCTGACCGGGCTTTCAATTACGGCCACGTAAAAGAAAGCTCATCAGCGACCACAGTGGTTCGAAGCTCGCAGCAAAGGAGAGCGCTTCGGTGTCCGAAAACACGGCCGACGACATCATCAAACTGGCCAAAGACGAGAACGTCGAATTCGTCGACGTCCGGTTCTGTGACCTGCCAGGCATCATGCAGCACTTCACAATTCCGATTTCGTTCTTCGACGAGAGCGTCTTCGAGGACGGTCTGGCCTTCGACGGCTCCTCGATTCGCGGATTCCAGTCGATCCACGAGTCCGACATGTTGCTCCTCCCCGACCCCGACACGGCGCAAATCGACCTGTTCACCCAGGCCAAGACGCTGAACCTGAACTTCTTCGTGCACGACCCGTTCACCCTCGAGCCCTACTCGCGCGACCCCCGCAACATCGCCCGCAAGGCGGAGAATTACCTGAAGAGCACGGGCATCGCCGACACCGCCTACTTCGGCGCCGAAGCCGAGTTCTACATCTTCGACTCGGTCAGCTTCGACTCGAACATCAACGGCACCTTCTACGAGGTCGACGCGATCTCCGGCTGGTGGAACACCGGTGAGCCGACCGAGAACGATGGCAGCCCCAACCGTGGCTACAAAGTGCGCCCCAAGGGTGGCTACTTCCCCGTCGCTCCCGTCGACCACTACGTCGACCTGCGCGCCAAGATGCTGCAGAACCTGATCAAGGCCGGCTTCAGCCTGGAGAAGGGCCACCACGAGGTGGGCACCGGCGGCCAGGCCGAGATCAACTACAAGTTCAACACGCTGCTGCACGCCGCCGACGACATGCAGCTGTACAAGTACATCGTCAAGAACACCGCATGGCAGCAGGGCAAGACCGTCACGTTCATGCCCAAGCCGCTCTTCGGTGACAACGGGTCGGGTATGCACACCCACCAGTCGCTGTGGAAAGACGGCAACCCGTTGATGTACGACGAGACCGGGTACGCCGGCCTGTCCGACACCGCACGCCACTACATCGGCGGCCTGCTGCACCATGCGCCGTCGCTGTTGGCGTTCACCAACCCGACGGTGAACTCCTACAAGCGCCTGGTCCCCGGCTTCGAGGCGCCGATCAACCTGGTCTACAGCCAGCGCAACCGCTCGGCGTGTGTGCGTATCCCGATCACCGGCAGCAACCCGAAGGCCAAGCGTCTCGAGTTCCGTTGCCCCGACTCGTCGGGCAACCCGTACCTGGCATTCGCGGCCATGCTGATGGCCGGCCTGGACGGCATCAAGAACAAGATCGAGCCGCAGACGCCGGTCGACAAGGACCTCTACGAGCTGCCGCCGGAGGAAGCCGCGAACATCCCGCAGGCTCCGACCCAACTGTCGGCTGTGATCGACCGCTTGGAAGAGGACCACGAATACCTCACCGAGGGAGGCGTTTTCACGTCCGACCTGATCGAGACGTGGATCAGCTACAAGCGCGAGAACGAGATCCTGCCGGTCCAAATCCGGCCGCACCCCTACGAGTTCGCGCTCTACTACGACGTATAGGCCAGTTGCACAGGAGTTAAAAGAGAGCCCCGGCCTTTCGCAGCCGGGGCTCTCTTCATCGTCAGACCAGTCAATTAGCGTCCCGCTGGCGTTCTGATCTGAACCCCAATGAGATGCAGACCGCGTACTGACGCGGATGTTTGCTCAGCCCTTTTTGCGAGCTTGCAACTTACCCTTCGCACTTGCCTTCGTGACCCTGCTTTTCTTCTTACCGCCAACAAGGACGGCACCAGCAGATCTGTTTGCGGCAACACCCAGACGCGTCTGTACTCGGCGAGGAAGCTCCATCCCCACTATGCGATGTGCAGCAGGTTTCACCGGGGACGGCTCGACAGCAACGGTAAGTCCGACCGCCGGCAACATCTTGACCAAGGCATCAAGACTGAACTTGTCGATCTTCCCGTTCACGAGGTCTGACACGCGGGGCTGCTGCACACCCAAAACTCGCGCAGCTTGGACTTGAGTCCACCCGTTCTCCGCGATCTTTTGCTCGATAGCGATCATCAACAGACTGCGCGCTGACAGGTTCGCCGCCTCCTCAGGAGTGTCAGCAATCTCGTTGAAAACGCTCTCAGCCATCCCTCGCCTCCTTGTACCGCTTCTTGGCTATATCAATGTCCGACTTCGCGGTCTGCTGCGTCTTCTTCGTGAACACGTGCAGCACATGGATTTTGCCGCCAAACTTCGCTACATACATCAACCGAGCGATGCCAGCGTCGTCAGTGGCCCGTATCTCAATAGTGCCCACTCCGACCTCGGGCATCGGCTTGAAATTCTTCGGCGACAGACCAAGCTGCACACGATCTAGTTGGTACCCCAGCTCGTCCTTCATCGCCGTGCGCTGAGCCCGTAGGTCGTCGAGACTAGTTCCCAGCCAGACGACGGGCTTGCGCGACAGCTCACCCATAGCAGACGGTTATATCAGAACCAATATACCCGACAGGACGCTTTGCCGCACGCTTGGCGATCAGTGGAGTAGGCGTGTTCGCCTATACGCACCGGGTGGCGGCAGATTGGCGAGAAGGTAAGCGGGGCCTGAAAAATCGTCAATCAAGTTCTCCACTTCTATTGCCGGGATGTGTCGGTGCTCGAGGTTAGCTCGCCGCGCTGACACGACGCTGTCGTCGTGTCGATGACGTCCGATCGCGTTCGCCCTGCGACGCTGCGCGACCTGGTCACCAAAACCGCTGACCCGCACGACCCCCGCGGGGTGCGACGCCATGCTCACCGAGTCGACCCGCACGCTCGACTCACCGCCCTGCCCGCCAACTCGCTCGACTCCTGAGCCCGTGGTCGACCCCCGCCTCGATCGGGTATCGTCAGCGATGCTAAGCAGGTGCTCAGCAATCGGTGGAAGGGATCAGATGGCGCTGCAGACAGTTTTGGACGACATCCGTAAGCGACCCGGCTCGGGTGACGTCATTGCGGTCATCAATCCCGCGACCGAGGAGACCATCACCGAATTCACCGACTGCGGCCAAGAAGCGGTCAACGAGGCCGTCGCGCGGGCGAAGGCCGCCTTCGAATCCGGCGTCTGGTCCCAACTGCCCGGCCGTGAACGGGCCAAAGTGCTGTGGAAGATCGCGGATCTGATCGACGAACACGCCGACGAGTTCGCCCAACTCGATTCGCTGAACACCGGCATGCCGCTGCTGCAGGCCACCCTGCAGATGTCCACGTGTTCGGAGTTCTTCCGCTACTACGCGGGCTGGTGTTCCAAGCTCAACGGCGTCGCCTACGACGTAAAGACGGACGGCATCGCGACGGACGCCTACGTCAACATGCACGCCTACACGCTCAAAGAGCCCTACGGCGTGGTCGGCCTGATATTCCCGTGGAACGGCCCGATCTTCAACGCCAGCGCAAAGCTCGCACCCGCCCTGGCGGCCGGCTGCAGTCTGCTCGTCAAACCTGCTGAGGAGACGCCGCTTTCGGCTCTGCTCCTCGACCGCTTGATCCATGAGGCCGGTGTTCCCGAGGGCGTCGTGAATCTGCTGACCGGCTACGGCCACACCGCGGGTGCCGCGATCACCGCACACCCGGACGTCGAGAAGGTCGCCTTCACCGGCTCGACGGAGGTCGGCAAGGAGATCGTGCGGGCCTCCGCCGACAACCTCAAAAAGGTCACGCTCGAACTCGGCGGCAAGTCGCCGGTGCTGATCTTCGACGACGCCGACATGGACAAGACCATCCTGATGGCATCGCTGGGTATCTTCGTGCACTCCGGTCAGGGCTGTGTCTGCGGATCGCGCATCTTCGCCCAGCGTGGCGTGTATGACCGTGTGGTGGAAGGCATTTCGATGATGGCCAACACTTTCAAGTTGGGCGGACCCAGCGAGGAAGGTTGCGTCAGCGGCCCGTTGATCAGCCAGAAGCAACTGACCCGCGTGATGGGTTTCATCGACGAAGGCAAGGCCGAGGGCGTCGAGGTGGTCACCGGCGGCCACCGCCTGGACCGTAAGGGTTACTTCGTGCACCCGACGGTGCTGACCAACGTCGACCCCGGCATGCGGCTCTACCAGCAGGAGATCTTCGGCCCGGTCGTCAGCATCCTGCCGTTCGACGACGAGGACGAGGCCATCGCGATGGCCAACGACACCACCTACGGCCTGGCCGCCACCGCCTACACCGAGAACCTCAGCCGCGCCCACCGGCTCGTCAAACGCATGCAGGCGGGCAGCGTGCAGGTCAACTGCCAGTTGGTGTTTGACCATGACGTGCCCTTCGGCGGCCACAAGCAGTCCGGCTGGGGTCACGAGTTCGGCAAAGAGGGCATCGACATGTACATGAAGACCAAGTCGGTCTGGATGCAGCTCTAGGCACGTATTGTCGGCGCATGCCGCGAAATCTGGAGGCCCGGCTGAATTCGTATCTGCCGATCGCCCTGTCGGTGTTCCGGGTGATATTCGGGCTGTTGTTCCTCAGCCACGGCCTGTCCGGAGTCATCGGCTGGCCGGCGGCGGGTCACGTTGCGCCCGTTGGACAGTGGCCGGACTTCTACGCCGCCTGGATTGAGCTGATCACCGGCGCGCTGATCACCCTCGGGTTGTTCACCCGGCCCGCAGCGTTCCTGGCGTCGGGCGAGATGGCGTTCGCCTACTTCACTGCCCACTTCCCGCACGGGTTCTGGCCGATCAACAACCACGGCGAAGAATCGGTGATGTTCTGCTTCGCGTTCCTGCTGCTGGTCTTCATCGGCGGCGGCCCTTACGCAGTGGAGGGCCCAAGCGGCGGATCGAGCCGTCGAATTCGACTGCGGCGCTGAGACTTAACGAAGCGTCGCGAAGAACGTGCGGACGTCGTCGACGTACAACTCCGGCTGTTCGAACGCGGCGAAGTGGCCGCCGCGCGGCATCGTCGTCCAGTGCGTGATGTTGTAGGCCGCGTCGCACCAGCTTCGCGGCGTCCGCAGGATCTCCTTCGGGAACGAGGCGACACCGGTCGGTAACTCGACGCGGCCATCGCTGATGAATCTGTTGAAGCTCTCCCAGTACAGCCGGGCTGACGACGCGCCGCTCCCGGTGACCCAGTACAGCATCACGTTGTCGAGCAATTCGTCACGGCTGAACACCTTTTCGGGATGCCCGTCGCAGTCTGCCCACGCCCAGAACTTCTCGATCACCCACGCCATCTGTCCCACCGGCGAGTCGACCAGCCCGTAGCCCAGCGTCTGCGGCCGGGTGGATTGCTGCTTGGAATAGCCGGTGCCCCACTTGCGGTGCTCCGCATATGCGGCCAGGGCCCGTTGATCGTCCTCGCTGAAATCGGTCGCCCCCGCGACCGGTTTGGCGATCGGCATGTTCAGGTGGATGCCCACGCAATGGCCGCCGTTGCGACCGATCTGCGTCGTGACTGCCGCACCCCAGTCACCGCCCTGGGCGCCGTACCGGTCGTATCCGATCCGCCCGACCAGCGTCTCCCACACCTCGGCGATCTTCTCCACACCCCAACCGGTTCCGGTGGGCTTACCGGAAAACCCGTAGCCGGGCAGCGACGGGCAGATCACATGGAAGGCGTCCTCGGCGCGGCCGGACGGGGGGTTGACCAGCGGCTCGATCACCTTGTGGAACTCCACCACCGAACCCGGCCAGCCGTGAGTGATCAGCAGCGGCAGCGCGTCGTCGTGCGGCGAGCGCTGGTGGATGAAATGGATATCCAGCCCGTCGATTTCGGTGAGATAGTGGTCGAAGCGGTTCAGCGCAGCTTCTCGGGCGCGCCAGTGGTAGCCGTTGGCCCAGTAGTCGGCCAGCTCGCGGGTGTAGCTCAGCGGGATGCCCTGGCTCCAATCGTCGACGGTCTCACACTCCGGCCACCGCGTGCGCGCGAGGCGCTCCTGCAGATCGTCGAGAACGGCGGCGGGAACGTCGATGCGGTACGGCCTGATTTCCGACATAGCCTTCATCATGCAGGCCGGTGCTCAGCCGTCGAGGCCGAGGTCCTTGCGGAACCGCTTCATCCCGTCGATCTTCTGCGACAGCGTGGCTAGCGGCCCCGAGTAGAACATCCACGGCATGGTCAGAATCCCGGAGATGCCGGCCTCCTCGGCCCGCTGGTAGTGGGCGATGGTGAACGCATCGGTCAGCGGGGTGAGGATGGTGAAATCGTCCATCTGCAAACCATTTTCGGCTCGCAGTTCGCGAATTCGATCGGCCGCTTTGATGGCCTGGTCGGTGTTGATCAGGTCGCCGATCCAGCCGTCGTAGCGGGCCGCGCGACGCAGCGCGATCTCGCTGAGCCCGCCGACGTAGATCGGTATCCGCGGTGGCGTGGGCTGCATTTCGAGCTTCGGCGTTTGATAGAACTCGCCGTCGAATTCCGTCCAGCCCGGCGACCACAGCGTCCGCATCAGGTCGAGCATCTCGTCGGTGCGTTTGCCCCGCTGCGCGAAGGGCTGCTCCATCAGGTCGAACTCTTCCTCGCACCAGCCGACACCGATGCCGAGCTCGACCCGGCCGTCGGCCAGATATGCCGCCGTGCCAATGGCTTTGGCGGCCGAGTACGGATTTCGCATCGCCGGAATGTAGACCGTGGTGACGAACCGCAGCCTGGTGGTGACCTGGGCGAGTGAGCCGACCAGAACCCACGGGTCGGGCCATTCGGTGAACGGCTGCCAGCGGCGCTCGCCGTCTTTGGTGTACGGGTACGGGGTCTTCAACGTTTCCAGGTTGACGATGTGATCGGGAATCGCCATGCCGTCGTAGCCGAGATCGTCGGCCACCTTGGCGACTTCGACGATCTCTTTGGTGTCCAGGAATGCGCTACTGATGTAGAACTTCATTCGGCGGCCCGCGCCCATGACGGTGTGATGAAGATCCCCTCCGCTTCGACGGTGACCCCATCGGCGTCGGAAAGATGGCCGGAGACAAAGGATTTGATGCCTTCGGTGCGCTCGACAGCGGCATCGGCCCGCAGCCTGCCCAACGGTGTGCCGCGGACGAAGCGCAGCGTGAGAGTGCCGGTAAACAGCGGTTTGGTCAGGCCCGCGCTGGCCGCCTCACCGAGGACATGGTCGAGCACCAGGGCACAGACTCCGCCGTGCACCCAGCCGGGCGGGCCCTCGTAGGCGGAGCCGAGCGTGAACTCGCTCCAGCAGGAGACAGCGTCGTCGCCGTGCTGGATGGTCAGCGGGGGCGCGATCGCATTGCGCAAACCGACCACCGCGTTGCCCCACACGACTGGCCGGCCCCCGACCGCGTAGCGCACCACCCGGCCCTCGTCACGCTGCCTGTTGCGCAACGCGTCGGTCGCCGACCGGATCGTGGCCCGGACGTCCTCGATGGAGTCCGGCTCGGCCTCGGTCTTCAGCGCCGCCTCGATCAGCTCGCGCACGTCCTGAGTCAGCGGACCGTAGATCGCCGCGAGCCGATCATGTTCTTCGGCGCTCATCACCTCGTAGGGGATCTTCGCGTCCAAGCCCGCCTCCTGGCGCTCGTGGCGGGCCTTCGTCAGCAGCCGACCGTTGCCTCTTTACTAACACCGAAGGCTGGCAGGTACCGCTACCGGGGCAGGTTCACTCGTCGAAGATCTTGTGCACAACCGCTTTTGCGCGCCGCGTCACCCGAAGGTAGTTGTCCAGGAATTCGCCACCGTCACCGTTGCGCGGCCAACCGGCCGCCACCGCGACCGTGTTGAGCAACCGTCCGGGTCCGGGCAGCTGATCGGTGGGCTTGCCCCTAACCAGGACCAGCGCATTGCGGGCCCGCGTCGCCGTCAGCCACGCTTCCCGCAGCAGGTCGGCGTCCTCGCCCGCGAGCAGGCCGGCCTCGGCGGCGGCGTCCAGACTCTCCAGCGTCGAGGTGTTGTGTAAGGCCTCGATCTCGCTGGCGTAGCGCAACTGCAGCAGCTGAACGGTCCACTCGATGTCGGCCAGTCCCCCGCGGCCCAGCTTGGTGTGGGTTTTCGGGTCGGCGCCGCGCGGCAGGCGCTCGGAGTCGACGCGCGCCTTCATCCGACGGATCTCCAGGACGGCCTGCGCGGACACCCCGCCGGAGGGGTAGCGCGTCTTGTCGACCAGATGCAGGAACCGCTGGCCCAGATCTGCATCGCCGGCGACCGCATCCGCCCGGAGCAGGGCCTGGATCTCCCACGGTTGGGCCCACTGCTCGTAATAGGCGGCGTACGACGCGAGCGTGCGGACCAGCGGGCCGCTGCGTCCCTCGGGCCGCAGATTGGCATCGACCTCCAGTGGCGGGTCCGCGCTGGGGGTGCCCAGCAGTGCGCGGGTCTGCTCGGCCACCGTCATCGCCCACTTCACCGCGTCCGAATCCTGAACTCCGTCGGCCGGCTCACAGACGAACAGCACATCGGCGTCCGACCCGTAGCCCAGCTCGCGGCCACCGAGGCGGCCCATGCCGATCACCGCGATCGCTGCCGGGGGGTCGCCACGCTCGGGCAGGTTGGCCCGAATCACCGCGTCCAGCGCGGCCTGCAGCACCGCGACCCAGACCGCGGTCAGCGCCGCGCACACGTCGGTGACGTCGAGCATGCCCAGCAGATCGGCCGACGCGACGCGGGCCAATTCGCGGCGGCGCAGCGAACGCGCGACGGCGATGGCACGAGCCGGGTCGGCCTGCCGGCCGGCCGAGGCGACCAGCGCACCGGCCACCGCTTCGGGGTCGACGTCCAGTAGCTTCGGCCCCTCCGGCCCGTCGCTGTAGTTCTGCACGACCTCCGGCGCGCGCATCAGCAGCTCCGGCACGTAGGTCGAGGTGCCCAGCACGTGCATCAATCGCTTGGCCACCGAAGGCTTGTCGCGCAGCGTGGACAAATACCAACGCTGGGAGACCATCACCTCGCTGAGCCGGCGGTAGGCCAGCAGCCCGGCGTCCGGATCAGGGGTGTCGGAGAGCCAGTCCAGCAGTCGGGGCAACAGCACCGACTGCACGCGGCCGCGGCGGCCGCTCTGGTTGATCAGCGCCGACAGGTGGGCCAGCGCGTTGTGCGGAGCCTCGTAGCCGAGGGCGGCCAGCTGGCGCTCCGCGGCCGCGGGCGTCATCCCCTCCGAGAATTCCAGGCCTTCTGGCGCAAGCGATTCCAGCAGCGGTTGATAGAACAACTTCGTGTGCAGTCGCGAAACCCGGAGGTGGTGACGTTTCAGCTCGTCGCGCAGGACCTCCAGCGTGTCGTGGTTCCCGTCGGGGCGGACGTGCGCGGCCCGGGCCAGCCAGCGCATCGCCTCGTCATCGTCGGGCGCGGGCAGCATGTGCGTGCGCTTGAGGCGCTGCAACTGCAGCCGGTGCTCCAACAGGCGAAGGAACTCATACGACGCGGTCAGGTTCGCCGTGTCGTCGCGACCGACGTAGCCGCCGGCGCCCAGGGCGGCCAGCGCATCGACCGTCGACGCTACGTGCAGCGACTCATCGGTGCGGCCGTGCACCAGTTGCAGGAGCTGCACCGCGAACTCGACGTCGCGCAGTCCGCCGCTGCCGAGTTTGAGCTCGCGGGTTCGGACGTCGGCGGGTACCAGCTGTTCCACGCGTCGGCGCATGGCCTGTACTTCCGGCACGAAATCCTCACGCTCGCAGGCGTTCCACACCATCGGCATCAGGGTGTCGGCATACTGCTTGCCCAATTCGGCGTCGCCGGCCGCTGGGCGGGCTTTGAGCAGCGCCTGAAATTCCCACGTCTTAGCCCACTGTTGGTAGTAGGCGACATGCGAGTCGAGGGTGCGGACGAGTTCGCCGTGCCTGCCTTCCGGGCGTAGTCCGGCGTCCACCTGGAAGAAGGCCTCCGAGGCCAGCCGCATCATCTCGCCGGCAATCCGCGCCGAGACCGGGTCGGCCGGCTCAGCGACAAAGATCACGTCGACGTCGCTGACGTAATTCAGTTCGCGCGCACCGCATTTGCCCATCGCGATGATCGCCAGCCGCGGCGGTGTGTCGTCGCCGCAGACGGTGGCCTCGGCGACCGACAGCGCCGCCCCGAGCGCGGCGTCGGCGAGGTCGGCCAGGTGAGCCCCCACCGACGCAAAGGACAACACCGGCTCGTTCTCGACGATCGGGGCCAAGTCCATCGCCGCCAGTACCAGCAGCCGGTTGCGGTACAGCTCGCGCAGCCGCCACACCACCGGCCCCCCGGCGGTGGGCGGCTCGGCGACGCATTCGGCGAAAGCGGCGCGCAGTTCTTCTGGCGACGGCAACGTCACGTTGCCCTGCAACAGATGCCAGGCCTGCGGATGGGCGACCAGATGATCGCCCAATGCCAATGACGATCCGAGAACACCGAACAGCCGGCCGCGCAGGCAGCGGTCGACGACCAACGCGTCGTTGAGCTCATTCCATGTGTCGCCCAACGCCTCGGCCAGCCGCACCATCCCGCACAGCGCGGCGTCGGCGTCGGGCGCCCGCGACAATGACCACAACAGATCGACGCGCTCTTCGGTGTTCCAACCCAGCTGCGCCAAATTGGCACCCGCGCGATCGTCGACCAACCCGAGGCGGCCGAGGCTGGGGACCTTGGGCCGTTCTGTCACTGGTTGGTTCACGTCTTTGAAGGTAGCGCAGTCGTGTCTAGATCTGGATGCGACCTGATCACCGGCACAGCTCTACAGGGAGATGTAGGTCTTCAGCTCGAAGGGTGTGA
Organism: Mycobacterium sp.; assembly: GCA_035606475.1. Taxonomy (GTDB): domain Bacteria; phylum Actinomycetota; class Actinomycetes; order Mycobacteriales; family Mycobacteriaceae; genus Mycobacterium. Next base: position 16,910 of record DATNFI010000052.1, read on the forward strand.
CGTGGCGACGGTAGTTCGCCCACTCGGCGCGCTTGTTACGCAAAAAGAAATCGAAGACGTGCTCCCCCAACGCTTCTGCGACGAGTTCGGAGCTTTCCATCGCTCGCAACGCTTCGTCGAGACTGGAGGGCAATTCCCGATAGCCCATCGCGCGGCGCTCGGTCGGGGTGAGGTCCCAGACGTTGTCTTCGGCCTGCGGGCCCAGGACGTAGCCCTTCTCCACCCCGCGCAGCCCGGCAGCCAACAGGACCGCGAATGCCAGATAGGGATTGCAGGCGGAGTCGGGGCTGCGCACCTCGACGCGGCGCGACGACGTTTTGTGCGGACTGTACATCGGGATCCGCACCAGCGCTGAGCGGTTCGCCGCGCCCCAGGACGCAGCGGTGGGCGCCTCGCCGCCGAGCACCAACCGCTTGTAGGAGTTGACCCACTGGTTGGTGACGGCGCTGATCTCACTGGCGTGCTCGAGGATGCCGGCGATGAACGACTTGGCCACGTCGGAGAGCTGTAGCGGGTCGTCGGGGCTGTGGAACGCGTTGACCTCACCCTCGAACAGGCTCATGTGGGTATGCATGGCCGAGCCGGGATATTGGCCAAAAGGCTTGGGCATGAACGTCGCCCGCGCACCTTCGTTCAGCGCGACCTCCTTGATGAGGTAACGGAACGTCATCACGTTGTCGGCCATCGACAGCGCGTCGGCGAAGCGCAGGTCGATTTCCTGCTGGCCGGGCGCACCTTCGTGATGGCTGAACTCGACCGAGATGCCCATCGATTCCAGCGCGTCGATCGCGTGGCGGCGGAAGTTGGAAGCGGAGTGCACGGCCTGGTCGAAATAGCCGGCGTTGTCGGCCGGCACCGGTTCGGTTCCGTCTTCGGGACCGGGCTCCAGCAGAAAGAACTCGATTTCGGGGTGCACGTAGCAGGAGAAGCCCAGGTCGTTCGCTTTACCTAGCTGACGGCGCAGGACGTGACGCGGGTCGGCCCACGACGGCGAGCCGTCGGGCATCTTGACGTCGCAGAACATTCGGGCCGAGTGATGATCGCCGCCGGTGGTGGTCCAGGGCAACACCTGAAAAGTCGACGGATCGGGATGGGCGACCGTGTCGGATTCCGAGACCCGGGCGAAGCCCTCGATGGACGACCCGTCGAACCCGATGCCTTCCTCGAACGCGCCCTCAAGTTCGGCGGGCGCGATCGCGACAGACTTGAGGAAGCCGAGCACGTCGGTAAACCACAACCGGACGAATCGGATGTCCCGTTCCTCCAACGTGCGGAGCACGAATTCCTTTTGTCGATCCATACCTGGAACAGTATGCATGCAGCGTTAAATTTGTGTTACCGGCGCGACTTAACACCTTAAGTTTCCTGGCGCGATGCCATCGACCAAGTAACGGACCACAGCGCCGTCAACACACTCGTTTCCGTTGAACGTCACCGTGTGTTGGGTGCCTTCGAACGTGATCAGATTGGCGCCGAGTTGGCGGGCCAGATCGACGCCGGCTTGGTACGGGGTGGCCGGGTCGTGAGTGGTGGACACGACGAGGGCCTTGCCCGGGGCCGCCGGTGAGGCCGGATGCGGCGCCGATGTCGCCGGTACCGGCCACAGCGCGCAGAGGTCGCGCGGCGCATGACCGGTGAACTGTCCGTAGGACGAGAACGGCGCGACCTGACGAATCCGCTGATCGGTGTTGGCCCATGTCGCCGGGTCGGTCGGTTCGGGCGCGTCGACGCAGCGAATCGCGTTGAACGCGTCCTGCGAGCTGTTGTAGTGCCCCTTGGCGTCGCGGCCGTAGTACTCGTCGGCCAGCATCAACAGGTCGCCGGGATCGGTGCCGCGCCGCAGACCGAGCAGTCCGCTGGTGAGGTATTTCCAGAACTGCGGGGTGTAGAGGGCGTTGATGGTTCCGGTGATTGCGTCGGAATAGCCGAGCGGACGGCCTTCGGGGGTCGGCGCGGGCCGGGTCACCAGCGGGTCGATCAACTGGTGGTAGCGGACAACCCACTGGTTCGGGTCGGTGCCCAGCGGGCAGTCCGTCGAGCGGGCGCAGTCCGCGGCGTAGTCGTTGAACGCGGTCTGGAACCCGGCCTGCTGATTGATCAGCTCGTCGATCGGGCCGATGCTCGGGTCGATCGCGCCGTCGAGCACCATCGCCCGGACGTGGTCGCCGAAGCGCTCGAGGTACGCGGTCCCCAGTTCGGTGCCGTAGCTGTAGCCCAGGTAGTTGATCTGGTCGTCGCCGAGTGCCGCGCGTATCGCATCCATATCGCGTGCGGCAGAAGCGGTTCCGACGTTCTCCAGGAATGCCGAGCCGTTGCGGGCGACGCAGCGCTGCGCGATCTGCCGGTAGATCTGCTCGATGTGCGCCACACCCGCGGGGCTGAAATCGACCATCGGCTCGCGACGGTAGGCGTCGAACTCGGCGTCGGTCTGGCAGTGCACACCGGGTGTGGAATGGCCGACGCCGCGCGGGTCGAAGCCGACGAGATCGAAACGGCGGCTGACCTCGGAGCCGGCTAGGTCGGGCCCCATCGCGGCGACCATGTCGACCGCCGACGCCCCGGGCCCGCCCGGGTTGACCAGCAGCGCCCCGATCCGCGGCCCGGTCGCCGGAATCCGGATCACCGCGAGTTGTACCTGTGCGCCAGCGGGATTCGCGTAGTCGACGGGAACCGAGACGGTCCCGCATTGCGCGCTGGGCACGTCGTGGGGGGTTTTGACAACCCGGCTGCAATTCCCCCAATTCAGCTGGGGCGCAGAATTGGGCTGCGGCGCCGGCGTCGGGCCGGCGTCATAGCCCGGCGTCGCGCCGGACGCCGGCGTCGCGACAACCGCGACCGACGTCGTCAGCACGAGAGCAAGCAGCGCAGAGCTCATCCGTCTCATGCGCCACATGGTGGTCAATCGTGACACGCGTCGGCCACGGGCCGTGATCGGTATTGGTCACACCTTGATCTCGTTATCGACCGCGGAGTCGTGACATTTCGTTGTCGACGGAGACCGCGGGCGGGGCTAGCTCGAACGGTCCGACTCCTCCTCAGGGCGTTCCGCCCTGCATCGTCGTCGAACTAGCACTTAGCCCCCTTCGACGGCACAGTACCGCTGACGAGGTAGGCCGTCGCATAGTCATCGATGCAGCTGTTGCCCTGGAACACCACCGTGTGCTGTGTGCCGTCGTAGGTCAGCAGCCCACCCTTCAACTGGCTGGCCAGGTCGACGCCGGCCTGATACGGCGTCGCCGGGTCATGCGTGGTCGACACCACCAGCGTCGGCGTCAGGCCGGGTACAGAGAGGGTGTGCTGCTTGCTCGTTGGCGGCACCGGCCAGAACGCGCACGTCCCCAGCGGGGCGTTACCGGTGAACTTTCCGTAGTTCATGAATGGCGCGACCTCGCGGGAGCGGCGGTCTTCGTCGATGACCTTGGCGCGATCCTTGACCGGCGGCTGGTCCACGCAGTTGACCGCGACCCGCGCGTCGGTTGAGTTGCTGTAGTGGCCGCGCTTGTCGCGACGCATATAGAGGTCGGCCAGTTCGAGCATGACGTCACCGCGGCGGTGGGACATCTCGGTCAGCGCGCTCGTCAGGTGGTGCCAGAACGTCGGCGAGTACAGCGCCATGATGGTGCCGATGATCGCGTCGCTATAGCTCAGTCCGCGTGGATCTTTGGTGCGCATGGGTATGCCACGCATCGGGTTGTTCTTGTCCACCATCGGATAGACCAGATTGTGGTACACGTCAACAGCTTTGGCCGGGTCGGTGCCCAGCGGGCAGGTCGGCGATTTCGCGCAGTCTTTCGCGTAGTTGTTGAACGCATCCTGAAAACCCTTGGCCTGCCGCAAGTCTGACTCGACCGGGTCGGCATTGGGGTCGATCGCCCCGTCCAGGATCATCGCCCGAATGTTCTTCGGGAAGGCTTCGGCGTACGCGGCGCCGATGCGGGTGCCGTAGGAGTAGCCCAGGAACGTCAGCTTGCTGTCGCCCAACGCTTCCCGGATGGTGTCCAGATCGCGTGCGACATTGTCGGTTCCGACGCTGGCCAGGAACTTCTTGCCCACCTTGGCGACACAGCGGGCGACGTACTCCTTGGTCTCCTGTTCGGTGTGCGCCACGCCGGCCGGGCTGTAGTCCGCTTGCGTTTCGGTGCGCAGCCGGTCGTTGTCCGCGTCGGAGTTGCACCAGATCGCCGGGCGCGATGTCGCGACTCCGCGCGGGTCGAAGCCGACCAGGTCGAATCGCTCCCGGATCTGCGGCGGCAGCGACTGCACGAGTCCCACGGCGGCCTCGATGCCTGACTCCCCCGGGCCGCCCGGGTTGATCACCAGCGAGCCAATCTTGTCCCGGGTCGCGGGGAAGCGAACGAGCCCAAGCGTCGTCGCGTCGCCATTGCGGTGGCGATAGTCGACGGGTACGGCGAGTTTGCCGCACTGAACGCCGCTCGGCAGCTTCGCTTGGCCGCCCCCGCCGCCGACCAGGCGGCACGGGCCCCACTCCACCGGCTGGCCCACTTTGGGCCCGTACATCACCGCTCGCCCCTTGACGACCTGCGTGCAGCCGGCCACTGTCACCGCGACGACCGCCATCGTGGTCCAGATCAGCATCGTGCGCGCGATCTTGCCGCGGCGAGGGGTCCCCATGCCAGACATGGTGCCATGCGTCGGCGCGAGCCCCAGGTCGCTGGGGCGTCTACCGTGTCGCGTGCAGCAGTTCTTCCATTCCGACCGCGAAGTCGTCGGCCAGTTCCCACAGGTCGGGCAACAGCTCGGGGCAACCGATGATCCCGACGTCGAGTTTGCCGGTCAGCGACATCACAGTGATATTGAGGCCCGAGCCCTGGAAGATCGGCCCCAGCGGATACATGGCCTTGACCTCGCTGCCCAGGAAATACAGCGGAACCTGCGGACCCGGCACGTTGGAGATCACCAGGTTGTGCACCGGGATGCGCTTGGTGAGGCTGGTCCGAGCGTAGGCCCGCATCGCCATCCCGAATACCGCTGGCGCGGCGAACTGTGACCAGTCCTGCAGAAGCGTTGCTTTGATCGCCGAACTGTGTTGTTTGGCAACCGAATTCGCCGCAGCGATGGCTTTGATCCGCTCGACCGGGTCGGAGATGTGGGTTTGCAGGCTGGAGAACATGCCCGAAACCTGGTTACGCCCAGGCCGATCCGACTTGCCGTGCACCGACACCGGCACCATGGCCACCAGCGGCGAATCCGGCAGTTCGCCACGGTCGAGCAGGAATTGCCGCAGCACACCCGACACCAGGGCCAACACCACGTCGTTGACCTTGACGTCGAAATAATCCTTGACCTTCTTGATGTCGCCCAGGTCCAACTGCGCGTAGGCGATGTTGCGGTGCGAGGTGATGGTGTCGTTGAACGCGGTCCGCGGCGCCCCGAACGGCGGTGCCATCGTCTGGCCGCTGCGTGCCCGCATTACCGTCTTGACCACGGTCGACGCGGTGTCGGCCAGCGCGTTGGCAAGGCGCAGCGGCCGGGCCGCGAATTTCACCGCACCCGTCAACGCGATCTCGAACTCGCTGGCGCCGCCGACACCGTCGACTGGTTCCGGAGCGGGCGCGTCGGCCTCGGTGCTGCACAACTGCGACATCAGGTTGGCACCGGTCACGCCATCGACAGCGGCGTGGTGCACCTTCGTCATGACCGCCATGCGACCGCCCTGCTGCGCATCGGTGCCGGCCACGCCTTCGATCGCCCACATCTCCCACAGCGGGCGGGTGCGGTTCAGCGGCAACGAGGCGATGTGGCCGGCGATCTCGGCCAGCTCGACCCGTCCGCCCGGCGGCGGCAGACCAATCCGGTGCAGGTGCCGGCTGACGTCAAAGTCGTTGTCCTCCACCCACACCGGATGGTCCAGATTGAAGGCGCTGTCGGCCAGCTTCTCCCGGAACTCCGGCATTGCTTTGATCCGCAACGCCAATTCGTCGCGGAGCCGGTCAAAGGTGTAGCCGCCCGGCATCGTCGACGTGTCCAGCTCCAGAATCGAGCAGACATGCAACGGCTGTGCAGGCGTTTCGAGGTACAGGAAGCTGGCGTCGAGTCCGCTGAGGCGCTGCAT
>DATNFI010000053.1:0-7561 GCA_035606475.1 Mycobacterium sp.
GCCATGTCGTTGGAGTAGTCCACGCTGCACAGGTATTCCGCGGCGGTGTCGGTCAGTGAGCTGAGTTTCTGGAAGAACCGCGTGTAAACGTCCTCTTCGGTCAGCCGGTGGAACAGGTCCTGCATCGCGCCGCGGTCGCTGGTGCGCGTCGGACGGACAAGCACCCGCCGCCGGTCGCGAAGGACCAGTTCGCGTTCCTCGTCCAAGGGATAGGCGCTGCGACTGCGCAGCGCCTGCTGGCGGGTCACGATGCCGTGCTCCTTCGCCGCGCGCAGCAGCGGCTCGCGGTCGTCCGGGTGCGCGATCTCCATCACGGCCACCGCCCGTTCGGCCAGCGACAGCCCGAACAGGTACGCGGTGCCGTACTCGGTGACGACCCAGCGCACGTCAGCGCGCTCGATCGAAACCGGCTCGTCGGGACCGAGTGCGAGCCGGATCGCCGGGTCACCCGCCGGCGTGCGGGCGGTCAGGCAGATCACCGGCGTGCCGTGCCTGGACGCCAGCGCACCCCGATGGAAGTTAGGGCCGGTGGACACACCGCCGTAGAGCGACCCGTCCAGGTACTCGGTACACACCTGGCCGCTCAGGTCGATGGCGAACGCCTGGGTCACCGAAACCATGCGGTCATGGCCGGCGATGACCGCCGGATCGCATACCTGGTCGATCGGCTCGAGCCGGAAGTTCGGGTCGTCGTCGAGCAGGTCATAAAGCCGCCGCGTGCCCATGGCCCAGCTCGCGGTCACTGTGCCGGTCACGACCCCGGCCTCGACCAGATCGACGACTGGCTCAGTGATCACGTCGGAGTGGATCGCGAGGCCGCGCCGGTTGCGCAGGAACTGCAGCATCTGGTTCGGTACGCGACCCAGGCCGACCTGCAAGGCCGACCCGTCGTCGATGAGCCGCGCGACATAGCGCGCGATCTGTTCGGCGGCGCCCGGGACCGGGTCGTGCAGGTACTCCACGATCGGGGTGTCAACGGGCACGAACGCATCGATCCGCTCCACCGGGATCCGCCCACCGCCGTGGACCCGCGGCTGGTGGGGATTCACCTCCGCGATCACAGTCCGCGCGGCCTGCACCGCCGCAAGCGTGACGTCCACCGATACGCCCAGGCTGCACATGCCGTCCTGGTCGGGTGGGGCGACCTGTACAAGCGCGACATCGAGCGGCAGCAGTCCGCGCCGGAACATCGCCGGAACATCCGCTAGCGACACCGGCACGTAGTCCACCTGACCTGAAGGCAGGAGGTCACGGACGTCGCGCCCGACATAGAAGACGCGGTGTCGGAAGGACGTCCGCAGCGGATCGCCGGTCCCGACTCGGTCGGTGAGGAAGTGCACGAGCGTCACGCCGGGGCATCGAGCCGCCCGTCGCTCGAGCGCCTCGACCAGTACCCGCGGCGTCGCGCACGCACTCCCCACGAAAACCCGGTCGCCTGGGCGTACGGAAGCTACGGCGGCATCAGCCGACTGCTGTCGAAGCTGCCATCCGGCGGAGTCGGTCAACTGGCACCTCCTCCCGCCCGGCGTGCAACAAGATCGCCACCTCCCCCAGGATTCTCCACGAAACGGAACGCGTTCAAGACCCTGACCGAGCCGCTCACGGACTATGGCTGCACCAAGTCAGCCCTTGAAGCGGGAGTGGCCCGTCGCGGTTGATCTGGCTGCCGTGTGCCACAGGATCGTGACGAACAGCCCCAGGGTGCAGACGTGGACGGCCGTGCACCACAGGCAGATCGCGCCCACCCGGAACAGCTCGGCCCAGAGCAGATAGATCACCATGGCCATGCCGGCCGCGGCGCCGGCGGCACGCACCGGCTCCAGGAGGTGGCGCCGCCACGCCGGCGGCAGTACCAGCAGAGTCATCACGGCGAAATAGGCCAGCCCCAGCACAGCGACGGGGATGCCGCCCAGTCGAGACCAGCTGCTGGTGGTCACCTTGGCGCAGTTGATTGCGGCGTTCTCCGGACAGGCAAGTGCAGTCGAACCGCTGTAATGCTCGACGGTGAGATAGATCGAGATCGCCAGCCCGAGGGAAGCGAAGCAGAGCGATGCGATGCCGGCCCGATCGGGCCGTTGCCCGTCGGCGGGATCCTGGACGCGCATGCGCTAGCCGGTCAACGCCGCGGTCGCGGTCACCACGCCCGGAGACTGACACACCGCACCCGGCTGGCCATCGGTGATCTGGCAGATCGCGGCGGTGATCAGATTGGCAGTGCCGTCGACGGCCTTGGCGATCGCCGAGTTGGGATCGGCCAGCGCGGCCGCGATCTGCGTCTGTGTCTTGCCTTGCAGCACCTGCGGGCTGTAGGAGGCACCTGAGATCAGGTAGCGGCCACCGATGTCGATGAACGGAATCGATCCGGCCGAGTCGGTGTACGGCGGCGCGTTGTATTTGTCGAACAGGGCCTGGTCCGCCGACGAGAGCGTGTCCAGCGGTGCGTATGCGCCGTTCACCGCCTGGTTGCTCTGGATCTCGCGAGCGGTGAAGGAGAGGTAGTTGCTGGCGTAGCTGGCGCCGTGGAATGTCAAGGTCGCCGTGTTCGGGTAAACATCACTGGGCGAGGACGCGGTCTCACCGAGGCCGGTGAATGTCCCGAACCGCGACAGCGCGACCGCCATGGCCCATCGCTCGGCCGCGCAGTACGGGCAATACTCGGCGCCGACGTAGACCACCCGCGGCTCGCCATCAGCGGTCAACGCCGGCGCGGTGATCTTTGTCGGTTTCGTCGTCGCCACGCCGACGCCGACCTCGTTGAGGACGCTCGCCGGAACCGACGTGACCTGGGCAACCACGCTGCCGGCGGCGGCCGAGGCCGTCGGCCCGGACTTTGGGCCACCCGCTCCGGTCGCGACTTTGACGATGACCAGCGCGGCGACCACGGCAACCACCAGCACGAGCGGCAGGCCCACCCCGAGCAGCGCCCGGCGACGGCGGGCTGCGGCCTGCCGTTCCTCCGCGGCCGCGGACCGTTCCGCGGCCAACCGCTGCCGAGCGGTTAGCCGCTCGGGTCGAGCCGATTGTTTCGGTGCCACGTTGAGATAGCGGTGCGGGCCGACGTCTCGTTCCCACCGCGCACGGATTCACAGCCGGCGTTCAGACCTGAGGAACCTACCGCCGAGAGCGAGGCCTGCTCCGGTTCTGGCCCGGCGGGGTGGTCTGTCAGACCAGTGGCGTGGGTTGTTCGCTTCGCTCCGCCTCGTTTGTCGGCTGCGCTGGCGTTTGCCGTCGGCGCAGCAAGGCGACCGTGAGGGCCGCGGCGCCGAGTAGGACACCGATGGCGCCGAGCACGATCCCGGTCGTGGCTGCTCCCTTGCTTGCGCCTTGCGTGGACGCGGCCGGTGTCGCAGCCACCGATGGCGCTGCGGATGCGGTGGTCGGCGCGCCGCCGGCTGCCGCGGCCAGGGACAGTACCGGCGCGGGGTGTTCGGGTTCCGCGCTGCTTCCGGGTGCCGGCGTTTCGATCCACGCGACCTGGGAGCCGTCGCTGTAGGTCTGGATCGCCTTGAATGTCAACGAGTTCACCTTCGGCAACAAGCCGGCAATGATCACGAACTCGTCGAACTGCCCAGGCTTGATCCCCGCGGCCGGGCTATTTGCTTTCCAGTTGATCACCGACACCGCCTGGCTGATGTCCCCATCGTCGGTGTGGATCGGCGTCTTCAAATTCACGGTCTGCACCGTGTCGGTCCATCCTGGATGCGGCGCCACCAAGACCGAGGCGATCGGGGTATCGGTCGGCAACTGCACAGCCAGCCCCGTCGTGCTCGCCGTGTCACTTTCGGTCGGCACCCGGAACGTGATCACTACATCGCTGGCACCCGGAGTGGCCTCCGACGCGCTCACGGTCACATGGGCTGAGGCCGGTCCGGCTAACCAGAACATGGCTCCGACAACCCCGATGGTGACGGCTCCGGCAACCGCACGACGCCTTCTGGCCATTCCTGCTCCTATCCGTCCCCGGCGCCCCAACGGCGCGCATTCCGGATAACAGTCGGGCGAGACACCGGATTAGTTCCCGCCCACCGCAACTCACAGCTGAGTCCGATCTAAGGCGCGGCTCGGGTCAGCCGACACTCCTGCTGCCGGGAGGCCTGACGGTCGCTGGCGCAGATCACTGCAGTGAGAAGGTCACCGGGGTCGCATCGCGGCTCGGCCGCTGGGTGGTTGCGGTCGCGGATGCGGTCATGGACTGTGGCCGCGGGCGGCGTCTCCGGGGTTGGCGGTGAGGGTGGTGGACCACTTCTGCTCGATGCGGCCGTAGTGCCAGATCAGCACCGCAAGGATCCAGGTGACGAAGAAGAGCGCGACGATTGCGTAGCCGGCGTAGTCGAGGTTGATATTCGCGATGGTGGCGATCGGCCCGGTAGTGATGTTGGCTTGGTCGGCGAGCACCCCGATCAGCTCGATGGTGCCGATGATCAACGCGACCGCGACCGAGATTGATGTGATGGTGATGTTGTAGAAGACCTTGCGTACTGGCTTGGCGAATGCCCATCCGTACGCGGCGTTCATGAAGACGCCGTCAGTGGTGTCCATCAGGCACATGCCGGCGGCGAAGAGGATGGGCAGGACGAGGATTGAGTAGAACGGCAGATTGAACGCGGCCGCGCCGCCGGCGAGCACGAGTAGCCCGACCTCGGTGGCGGTATCGAAACCTAGGCCGAACAGCACGCCGATGGGGTAGATCTGCCAGGGCTTGCGTACCGACTTCGTTAATCCGTTGAGGAACCGGTTCATGAAACCGCGTTTGTTGAGCTGATCTTCCAGCTGCTGCTCGTTGTAGTGGCCCTCGCGCATTTCCCGGAACACCTTGAAGATGCCGAACAGCACGACGAGGTTGAGGATGCCGAGTATCCAGAGGAACACGCCGGACACTGACGCGCCGATCACGCCCGTCACCGAGTGCAGGGCGGAGTTGTCGTCCTCGACCGGCCCGGCCAGTGCCTTGACGCCGACGGAGAGCAGGAAGGCCAGCGTGAAGACGATTGTCGAGTGGCCGAGAGAGAACCAGAATCCGACCGAGAGCGGCTTGCGAACCTGTGAGTGCTGGTCGCCCTCCACTTCTTCGGTTGTCGCCGCAGAGTGGTCGGCGAGCAGCTTGCGGGTGGTGTTGTCGACGGCGGCGATGTGGTCGACGTCGAAAGCGTGCCGTAACCCGAAGGTGTAGGCGAGCACGCCGACTCCGACGTCGAACACCCCGGAGCTGCCAATGTGGTAGTGGTACGGCACGACCAGCCCGAACAAGATCCCGAAGCCGATCAGGTGCAGCACGATGATGAAGCCGTACATGCCGGCCAGGGATGTGCAGTCCTTGCGATTGAGCGTGCGCAGGAATCGTGCGATTCGCTGCCGCCAGCCGGGCTCTAACGCTGGCCCCGCGTTCGACTGCGTGCTCATGATCCCTCCGACTGGCCGGTGTCACTGGCGACGCCGCCGAAGGTAGACCCACCCGTTGCTTATCGCAAATTATTGGCAATAGCGAGAATCTGCTTGTCGCACCGAGCTGAACTCTTCGTGTTGACGTCTTGCGTCCACCGAGGGATGGCCTAAATGAGAGGCGAGCCTCCCACCGGTCAGCGCGCGCCGGAACCCGCCGCCGATCGGAGGCTAACGGTTTCGAACACCGGCCTGATCCTGGTCACGATGCCGTCTCAATCGGATCCGTTGGGTCGGGTCGACGTCTGACGCGTGTGGCGGACGTCCTCGCTAGGTCGGTGATGCGGCGGGATGCCCGACCCAAGATGCTCGCTCTGTCGCAGCGCGTCCTCGACGAGCTGACCAACGTGCTCGTTCGCGGCCCGATACAGCACCTTCGTGCCGTCGCGCCGCGTGGTCACCAGTCGCGCCATGCGCAGCTTCGCTAGATGTTGCGAAACGGCGCCCGGCCTCTTGTTCACTGCATCGGCAAGCTGACTCACCGACAGCTCTCGAGTGGCGTCCTCCCGCGCTGGGCCGGTCAGAGCACGCAACAAGCGCACCCGAGTGGCATCGGCAAGGATCCGGAAGATCTCTACCGCGAGCTCGACGCCATCGTCATCGCGGCTATCCACGTACATACGTGTATGTTGACATATGCGGAAAGCAGAACGGAGTGACGGCATGACCGAGATACACGCCGAGCACGCGATCCATGAGCATGACCACCTGGATGACCCGACACACGCCGGGCACGAGCATCCCCATGCCCACCCCCACGGCGAAGGTCATCACGAGATCCCCGGCAACGCCGAACACCACGAACACGAACACGGCCACCCCAAGGATCCCAACCATCTCGACCACCAGCACCCGCACTCGCACCTCCACGGGCCTGAGCACCACTCGTGATTGCGATACGGGTGAGTTAACGAGCCAACAAGGACCGAGGGCGCGCAGATCCGCGACCCGAATCGTGTGCAGTGGGCCAGCTCCTAGAGCGTGTCCGTGACGCGTCCGACGACGGCATCACCATCCAGAATGAGCAGCTTCAGACACTGCGGATCGGTGATTGCGTCCGCAATCCGCTGCCGGCCCGGCACTCGCCGCCAGCGATGTCGGCAACCGGATCACGTCGACCGGCCCTCATGACGAATCGGTCATGAATCGATCGATCGGGCTGAGGTCGCCTTAGCGTGGGGACGGCCGCCTTAGCGTGGCGGCCGGCTTCGGCTCGGGGGGATCAGGGTGGCCGACCGGAGACGGCAGCGGTGGCGTCGCACCGCATGGGTGTGCGTAACGGTGATGTCGCCCGCGATCGCGTCGATCGTTTTTGCTGCGCCCGCGTCCGGCCATGCGGTGATGGAGTCCTCCTTCCCACGTGACGGTGAAGTGGTCGAGGCCGGGCGCAGTGTGACAGCGGTCGTTCTTCGCTTCGATGAGCCGGTCGAGGTCGGGGTGGGCTCGGTCCGGGTCGTCGCGGTGGACGGCCAGCGGGTGGACACGGGCCGGGTTTATCACCCGGAGTCGGCATCTCGAAACGTCGCGGTGAGCCTTCGCGCCGGCCTGGCAGCGGGCAGCTATCTCGTGATGTGGCGGGTCGTGTCCGCAGATTCGCACCCGGTGACAGGTTCGTTCACATTCGCTGTGGGCCGTGCCGGACCAGTGGCGGCAACAGCGGCGCTACCTGGGCCGAGCGTGCCGATCGCCGCCGGGATTGCCCGCTTCCTCGGGTACGCGGGAGTGCTGCTGATCGTCGGAGCGATCGGTTTCCTGCTGATCTGCTGGCCTTCCGGGTGGAGCGCACCCCGAACGCGGTTGCTGATCTGCTCGGGCATCGCAGTCTCCGGGCTGGCCAGCGGGACGGGTTTGCTGCTGCAGGGCGCTGCCGACGCGGGCGCCGGGCTGTCCGGAGTGCTCGATGAGTCGCTGCTGCAGGCAGTGCTGTCAACCCGGTTCGGGCAGGCGCACCTAGTCCGCGTGTGCCTGTTGAGCGTCGTGGCAGCAACGGTCTGGGCGGTCACGAGTGAGCGGGCGCGCCGTCCGGGGCGGTGGCTGGCCGGATTGTTGGTCGTCGAGCTCGCGGGACTCGTCATCACGATCGCCGCCCAGGGACACGCCGCCACGGGCAGCTGGCCCCTGG
>DATNFI010000054.1:0-3001 GCA_035606475.1 Mycobacterium sp.
TCCATATCGCCGACATCACCGATGTCGACACCCCAGAACAACTCGCCGCGGCACGGTCGCACGTCGACCGATCGCCCGACGGTGTCCGCTCCGCGGTACGTTCGGCGATCGGTCCGCTGCCCGCTGTCGAGCGCGAACTGGGGACCACTGTCGGCGCGGTACTGGCCGAATCCCTCACCGCTGCAACGCCGTTCCCGCCGTTCGACGCGTCCGCCATGGACGGCTGGGCGGTCGCGGGGCCGGGTCCGTGGGCCCCGCAGGATGACGCGATCGCGGCCGGAACGCACGGCGGCGCACTGGCAGCAGGACAGGCGCGTCGTATCGCCACCGGCGCGCGCCTGCCCACCGGCGCGCAGCGGGTGATTCGGGACGAGGAGGTCGACGCGACCGGGGGGTTGGTCCGTCAACGCGATTCCGGGCCGGCCAGCCGCGACGACACCCGTCGCTGCGGAAGCGAATGGACGGCCGGTGCCGCTCTCGTCTCGGCCGGCACCCGGATCGACGACGCGCTGGCCTCGCTCGCCCGGTCGGCCGGTGTCGAGCGGCTCGTGGTGCGCGGGCCGGTCCGGGTCACGGTGCACAGTTCGGGTGACGAAATCGGCTTCGGTGCAACGACTCTCGATCCGAACACGCCACAGCTACCTGAAACCGCCGTGGGACCGGCAGCCGCCATGTTGCGGAGCTTCGGGGCAAACGTCGGCGTCGGGGCCCATTTGTCCGACGACCCGACCGCACTTGCGGCGGCGCTGGCCGCTGACGCGGACCTGGTGGTCATCATCGGCGGCACCGGTCGCGGGGTCGCCGATCATTTGCGCGCGGCGATCGCCCGGGCCGGCGGCTTCGTCATCGCTGACGGAGTGGCCATGCGACCGGGTGGTTCGGTTCTGGTCGCGACGTTGCCCGGGGCCGATTCTCGCGCCCGGGTGCTGCTCGGGATCGGCGGCAACCCCCTGGCCGCGGTCGCCGGGGCAGCTTTGCTGGGGCCGGTGGTCATCGATGCCTTCACCGCGGCCCAACACTCCGCTGTCGAATTGATCTCGGTCCGAGGCCTGCCCAGCGCAGATCGGTGGCGGGTGGTTCCCGTCGAACCGGACGGCAACGGAGCCTGGGTTGCCCCGACACACGCACCGACCGCGCATCTCGCCGCGATGGTCAGCCGGCGCGGCCTGGCCCTGATACCACCCGATGCCCCCGAAGGGGCCCTGGTCGAGCGCCTGTCATAGCCCCTCACGCACGCGAATCGCACGGCGTGAGAAAGGCGTGACGACGCGGCAACCCAACGCGACGCCGCCGCAATACACGGCTTCTAGCGTCGATCTCGACGATTCGGGAAGGGAGCGCCGGCAGTGGGTCAACGCACCGTGGCGGTTATCGGACACGGGATGGTCGGGCACCGCTTCGTCGAGGCCCTACGGACCCGCGACTCCGACGGGGCCTGGCGGGTCGTGGTATTCGGCGAGGAGCCCGACGCCGCCTACGACCGGGTCGGCCTGTCGTCGTACGTCGGTGCGTGGGATCGCTCCTTGCTCGCGCTGGCCGGCAACGACTATGCGGGTGATCCCCTCGTCGAGCTGCGCGTCGGCAGCGCGGTCACCGGCATCGACCGCGACGCCAAGCGGCTGACGATCGCGGATGGATCCGAACAGGCCTACGACGCGCTGGTGCTGGCCACCGGTTCGTATCCATTCGTTCCGCCGGTACCCGGCAAAGACTCCCCCGGCTGCCACGTCTACCGGACGCTGGACGACCTTGACGCGATCCGCGCAGATGCCGAGGCCGCCCTGGCCCGCGACCCCGACGCCGTCGGCATCGTCGTCGGCGGCGGACTGCTCGGACTGGAAGCCGCCAACGCCTTACGCCTGCTCGGAATACGGCCGCACGTGGTCGAATTCGCACCGCGGCTGATGCCCCTGCAGGTCGACCAGGCCGGCGGTGAGCATCTGCTGCGGTCGGTGCGGGAACTCGGTATCGGGGTCACTGTCGGTGCGGGCACCTCGGCCATCGAGCAGATCGACGAGGGCGCCAACCGGCTGCGGGTGACCCTGAGCAACGACGAGGTGATCGACGCGGCGCTGCTCGTTTTCTCGGCCGGGGTGCGGCCGCGTGATGAGCTGGCCCGCGCGGCCGGCCTGCAGATCGGCGAACGCGGCGGCGTCGTCTGCGACCTGACGTGCACGACAAGCGATTCCGCCGTGTATGCGATCGGCGAAGTCGCCGCGGTCGAAGGCCGCTGCTACGGCCTGGTCGCCCCGGGCTACACGACCGCCGAAATCGTCGCCGACCGGCTGCTCGACGGCGACGCCGAATTCCCGGGCGCCGATCTGTCCACCAAACTCAAGCTGCTCGGTGTCGACGTGGCCAGCTTCGGCGACGCCCTGGCCACCACGCCCGGCGCATTGGAAGTCGTGGTGTCTGACCCGATCGGCGGCACGTACGCCAAGCTGGTGCTCTCCGACGACGCCCAAACGCTGCTCGGCGGCGTCCTGGTCGGCGACGCGTCCAACTACGGCGTGCTGCGACCACTGGTTGGCTCCCAGCTGCCCGGCGATCCCGTCGCACTGATCGCGCCGGCCGGAAGCGGCGGGCCCGCAATCGGCATCGGCGCACTGCCCGACGACGCGCAGATCTGCTCCTGCAACAACGTCACCAAGGCAGAGCTGTGTTCGGCCATCGCCGACGGCGCCTGCACTGTCGCGGATCTCAAGGGCTGCACCGCCGCGGGCACCTCGTGCGGATCGTGCGTGCCCCTGCTGTCGCAGTTGCTCACCGCCGAAGGCGTCGAGGTCTCGAAAGCGTTGTGCGAGCACTTCTCCCAGTCACGCACCGAACTGTTCGAGATCGTCCAAGCCAGCGGCCTGCGCACCTTCTCCGGACTGATCGAACGGTATGGCAGCGGGACCGGCTGCGACATCTGCAAGCCGGCCGTCGCCTCGATCCTGGCCTCCACCAGCTCTGAGCACATCCTCGACGGTGAGCAGGCGTCGCTGCAGGACACCAACGA
>DATNFI010000055.1:0-3981 GCA_035606475.1 Mycobacterium sp.
GTCGACCATCGTCTTCGCGGTGGGCAGCGGCTTGGGCGCGGTCATGTCGATCCGCTCGATTCGGATCTGCGCGGGCAGCTCATCCCAGCGGTCAAATCCCTGACGGATGAACAGCTTTCGCGAGTCCGAGGTGGTGGGTAGCCAGTTGCCAGGGCGCTGCGGGCCGCCGATGTAGAGCTCAAACTGGCCGTCGGCGTCGACATCGAGCCGGGTGATGTTGGCCTCGGGGGTGTCACCGAACGGCTCGTGCAGCACGCCGGGGCCGGATGCACGGCGACCCTGGACGGTGACGTTGAAGAACCGTGCCGTGCCGCGACTGCCGGTCAGCCGATACGTCGAGTGGCCGTCGATCCAGGCCTGCTGGTAGGTAAAATCGCCGCAGTCGCCGCCGAGCTTGCGGGTGGGGCCGCAGAACTCGTGCAGCGCAGGGTAGCCGGTGTCGCGGGTCTCCAGCGCCAAATCGAAGGCCTGGCCCAGGTTTTGGGTGAGGAAGCGGAACGCGTCGACGCGCTGGGCGCCTGACGTGGCGTTGGCGTCCTTGAAGACCTGCTGGCCCGCGTCGCGCAGCTGGTCGCAGAACGTGGCCCACGCCGTCCGCAGCGCGGCGTCGTCGGGTCCGTCGCCGAAAGCCACGTCACGCTCCCAGCTTGTCGAGCATGGCGCTGATGACATCACAGGCGCGACGGGCCGCTTCGAGCCGGCCCTCTTGCTCGATGCGCGGGCCAATCAGCTCCAGGTCGAATCCGTGGGCGTAGCCGTTTGTGAGCGCTTGCGCGACCAGCGATTCGATCGGGATGGTGCCGTCGCCGGGCACCGCGCGGCCGGGCAGCGACCTGTCACCGAGCACGTAGTCGCTGAGCTGGATCAGTCGCGTGCGCGGCAACGCCCGCCGCAGCATCTCCTCGACATCGCCCTCGGCCCAGCAGTGGAAGATGTCGACGCAGATGTCCAGGCCGCTCATCTCGGCCAGCGTGACGGTGTCGCGCAGCGTGTGGGCGAAATGCAGGTCGGCGTACAGACCTGACGCATTCTCGATCGCCAGCGCCACGCCGGCGTCCCGTGCGTGCTGCACGCACGGAGCGACGGCTTCGCAAAACCGTTGTGCGGCTTGCTCCCAGCTGAGTGAGCCGCGCCCGCCGGTGAGCATGTACACGGTGCGAGCTCCGACGTCCGCCGCCGCGTCGATCACCTGCGTCAGTGCGGCTGGCCCGGTGAACAGGTGATACACCGCCTCGACCGGATAGTCGTTGTGCTGCAGAAACTTTAGCTGGCTGTCCAAGACGCTCAACCGGGTCACCCCGAGATCCGCCCAGTAGCTCGCTAGGTCGGTCATGGTGGCGCCGTAGAACGTGACGTTGTGTACGGAGAGCCGCTCGTGGGTGTTCACCCGCGGTTCTCGATCTCGACGCCGAATCGCTCCCGGAATGGCCGGAATTCCTCGTGCAACGCGCCGAGGTCTTCGCCGATGTCGACCAGCAGTTGCGTCGAGTAGCGGAATTTCCCGTGCCGGTCGCCGCGATTGTCGGCCAGGTAGAACCGCATCGCCTGCTCGGCCCGCGGTTTCAACTCCCGGCCGCCGAACGCGTAGTAGCGCCGAACCGTGTCGACCTGATCGGCCACGAAATCGGTATAGCGCACGTGCAGGATCCGCGGATCGTCGACCATCGGATTGCTCATCGTGTTGGCGACGCCGGCCCGGGTCAACTCCAGATGCATCTTGGCCAGGGCATGCAGGTCGACCGCCCCGACCATGCCTTCGGCGATGTCGGCCATCATCATCGTGCGCGACGCGGCCACCTGAACCGGATCGCGATGCAGCCAGACCAGCGTCGCGTCGGGATAGGCGGCGAACATCTCGGCAAGACGGAAGCCGTGAAAGCCCTTGAGCACCCAATACTTTCGCGAGCGCGCGTATTGCAGCTGCTGCAACATCGCCTTGTGCAGCCGGTACTGCGCAGCGGCGTCGGTGGCCAGGCCGCCCACCAACGACTGCATCGGGACCCGCCACCACGCGGTCGGCGTCATCACCCGGAAGTCGAACGCCCAGGTGCGCTCGTCTTCGGGAAGTCCATCGCCGAGCATGTCGTTGTACGGATGACTGTGCAGCCACTTGGGCATCTTGGCGTTGATCTCCCGCCAGTCCTCGTCGGCCCGAGCCCGCCGCGGATCGTTCGCGTCAGCGAGCCCCGGTGGCGGCGACGGGTACATCAGTTCCCAGAACCGCAATGCGCGGGCGTCAGGGTCCACCGACATCAGCGCGTGCATCAGCGTTGTGCCCGAGCGTGGTTCACCGGTGACGAACATCGGGGCGTCGATCACCTCGTCGGCGATCGGGTAGCGGTTACGGTCCTCGAAAAGCTCCAACCGCGAGGTCAGTAGCCACCGGCAGACCTCTTCCGCCGCGGCGTTGCCCGCGGCGTCCATGCCGAGTCCGTTGAGATGGTCGACGGCCACCGCGAAGCGTTCCGGCAGGGTGGGGTCGCCGTAGTCGGTCAGACCCGTCTCGGCCGTCGCGGCCGCCAGCAAGGCGGTGGCATCCAGGGTCACCGGATGTCTCCGCACAGCGCGAGCAGTTCATCTTCGGCCGCAACAACATTCGCCGCCGATGACGCCGCGTGCCCGAGGCCCGCCATCGCGCTGTAGTCCAGAATCTTGGGGACCCGTAGCCCCGCGTCCACAAACGTCTTGATGACCGCGGCGACCTCCTTCGGCGTGCCATGGGGTACGACGGCCAGCAGCATCTCCGGCTGCACCTTGGCCATGAACTCGATAATCCGGTCGCGGGTCAATACCGCAGGGTCGATGTCCTGGAAGCCGCGCCAGTCCGGACCCATCGGGTGTTCAAAACCGAAGCCGCGCAACGTCTCCGCGGATACCTGCAGGAGAAACGCTTTCACCAACGGCGCCTGCACGATCTCCGCGAGCGCAGCCTCGTCCTCGCCGATCAAGCAGACCTGGATGAAGCACGGCGTGATCGCCAGCGGGTCGCGCCCGGCGCGCTCGGCCGATGTCCTTACCGCGGTGAGCATCTCGGCATAATGCTCAGGCGTCCAAGCGCCGGCCGGCCACCAGCCGTCCGCGTAGCGGCCGGCGATGCCCAGCATCCGCGGCCCGCTGGCACCGATCCAGATGGGTGGTGGCCGACCCTCATACGGCTCGGTGTCCAGCCGGGCGTGATGCAACGAGTAGAACTGCCCGTCGAAGTCGACGGGGCCGTCGCTGTCCCACAGCAGCCGAATCACTCGCAGCGCTTCCTCGAAACGGGCAACCGGCCGGGCGAAGTCGAAGCCGTAAGGCAGGGTGTTCTCGCTTTCGCCGCTGCCGAGGCCGAGGACGAAGCGGCCGCGCGCGACGTGGTCGATGGTCAGCGCGGCCTGGGCCAGCATCGCGGGATGGCGACGGACGGTGTCGACGACGGCGGAGACCAGCGGGACGTTGTGGGTCAGCGCCGCGGCCGCGGCTGCCACCGCGAGCCCGTCCAGATGGCGATGCGGCGACGGGGAAACGGTTGCCAGATCGGTGAATTCAGGCGTCCAGATGGAGTCCGGCCAGAAGCTGACCAGGTGGTCGGGCAGCCAGATCGAGTGGTAGCGGCCGCTGTCCAGGTCGTCGAGCCGCGACAGATCCAGCGGCAGGGTGGTGCGCAGGAACGCGGCGGGCTGAACCTTCATCGAGACATGATGCTAAGCAACTGCACAGCGCCGCGTGGACGGAATCGCCGGAACTTCCAGTGCCGCGTGTGACCCGCCGCTGGTCGCGACGAGAGAACTAGCCCCCGATGATGAACTCTTCGAGCTGGGTCCGCGCGATGTCGTCGGGCAGCTGCTGCGGCGGGCTCTTCATCAGGTACGCCGACGCCGGGATGACCGGTCCCCCGATGCCGCGATCCTTGGCGATCTTGGCGGCGCGCACCGCGTCGATGATGACGCCGGCCGAGTTGGGCGAGTCCCACACCTCGAGCTTGTACTCCAGGTTCAGCGG
>DATNFI010000056.1:0-24011 GCA_035606475.1 Mycobacterium sp.
TCGCGTGCGCCGACGCCCTGATCGACGCGGTCCGGGTGCTGAACATCGAGATTCGGGTGGGTATTCACGCCGGCGAGGTCGAAGTGCGCGGTGACGATGTTGCCGGAATGGCCGCGCACATCGGTGCGCGCGTGGCGGCCCTGGCCGGACCGAGCGAGGTCCTGGTGTCATCGACGGTCCGCGACATCGTCACCGGCTCACGGCACCGATTCGCCGACCGCGGCGAACACAACCTCAAAGGCGTACCGGGGCAATGGCGGCTGTGCGCGCTGGAGCGTGCGCACGCGACCGTAACCCAGTAGTTCACAGCTGGGTCACACGTCGCGTCGCTAGGCTCGGCAGCATGCCACCGCGACTGAATCTGTTCACTAATCGTCAGCGCGCCAACTCATTTGGTGGCGCGGCACAGAACTACGACGCCTACCGGCCGCGCTACCCCGACCAATTGATCGATGATGTGTTGGCACCCCACGCGCGCCGCGTGCTGGAGGCCGGTGCCGGCACCGGCATTGCCTCGATGCAGTTGATCGAGCGCGGCGCCGATCTGCTCGCCGTCGAACCCGACGCCCGGATGGCCGCCGTCGCGCAGGCCAAAGGCATCCCCGTCGAACTCGCCACCTTCGAAGACTGGGATCCGGCCGGCCGGCGCTTCGATCGCGTGGTGTTCGCCGCATCGTTCCATTGGGTGGACCCGGCGGTGGCGCTGCCGAAGATCCGCGGCATCCTCGCCGATGACGGCAAGCTGGCGCTGATCTGGAATCGGTTGCGGCCCACCAATCCAACCCGCGCGCAGTTCGAGGAGATCTACCGCGACTACATGGACGTCGAAACCCGCGTTGGCGACGGCAGCCCCGGTGAGGTCATCGACATGATCGCCGCCGCGGGATTCACCGTGACGCAGCAGAGTTACCCGCACGACCTGCACTACTCCGCCGAGCAGTGGGTCGACATCGCGTTCACTTTTTCCAACCAGCTGCTGGTCGCCGAGGACAAAGCGACCGAACTGCGGGCGCGGCTGATCGAAAGGATCGGAACCGCAGGCGTTTCGGTGGGCGGCGACGCGGTCGCTATCTTCGCGACGCCAAATTAGACCGGAAACGTTGTCCCGGTTTCCTTTTCGCCGAACTCGAACACCTTGCCGGCGATCTCGTAATCGGCCGCGACTGCCGAGCGGCCGATCAGCACCGGGCCGCCCTTCAGCCCGAGCCGACCGTCGACACCCACATAGCTGCCCGGCGGAATCGGCTCGCTGATGCAATACAGCGTCGGCGCAGCGCCTGCCTCGATGTCGTTGCCGAGTCGATTCGCCAGCGCGGTGACCACCCGATGAAAGCCCGTCATCACGGGCTTGTCCGACACCTGAGAAAGGTTGGACGACACCCAACCTGGGTGCGTGAGCTGAGCGGTCACCGGCGATCCCGCCGCGCGTAAGCGGCGGTCGAGTTCCAGTCCCCAGAGCATCACCGCGAGCTTCGAACGGGCGTACGCCGGGTACGCGGCCCACTTGTGCGAGCGCAGATGCATGTCGTCGAGGCGCAGCTTCGCCGATTTATGGGCATCGGACCCGACGTTGATGATCTGCGAGCGCACCCGGCCCAGCAGCAGATTGGTCAGCGCGAACGGGCCTAAAAAGTTTGTGCCGATGGTCATTTCGAAGCCGTCAACGGTGTCGGTCCGATGCTGGACGACCGCTCCGGCGTTGTTGATCAAGATGTCGACGTCGCCGTCGAACTGGTCGGGGAACGCCCGCACCGACGCGAGGTCGGCGAGGTCGAGTTTGGCGATCGACGTGGAGCCGCCGATTTCGGCGGCCCGCCGAGCGCCCAACTCGGTGTTGCGCACGGCCAGGATCACGTGCGCACCCGCACGGGCCAGCAGGCGTGCCGTGCCGAGCCCGACCCCGTTGGTCGCCCCGGTCACGATGACGCGCTTGCCGGACAGGTTGCCGAGTCGGCTCGGCGACCACGATGTAGTCACCGCTCGACCCTAGCGCCTGCGACCTCGTCGGGTGGAAGCCGATCACGGCTCGGCGTAGGCTGCGGACGGAAGCACGGGCCTTGCGGGTTGCGGTTGTCAATGCGTAAACGCCTGTATAACTTGACATTTCGTCGAAGGAACGCACAATGACCGAACTGAAGACGACTCTTCCCCCGGCCTTGAGCCGAGCACTCGAATTGCTCTCCGACCCGCCCGCTGAGCCGGATGTCAGCGACGGCTATCTGGATCTGTTGAGCACGACCGACGACGACGTAGCCAAGAATGACGGCGCCATCCAGGCGGTCTGGGCATCGCCGATCGGCTCATTCGTCTACGACAACGCCCAAGCGCTGACCCGGCGGTTCATCGCCGCCATGCAGCTCCCGATCGAGTGGCTGAACATCCCGGAGGGCGGTGTCGCCCTGGACGTCGGCGCCGGCCCCGGATCCGTCACCACATCGCTGGCCCATGCCGCGGGCCCGGACGGGCTCGCGCTGGGTATCGACATCTCCGCGGCGATGCTCGCTCGTGCGGTGCGCGGCGCGGCGGGTCCGCAGGTCGGCTTTCTGCGTGCGGACGCGCAGAAGCTGCCCTTCCGCGACGCGACGTTCGACGCCGCGATCTCAGTCGCGGTACTGCAGCTGGTCCCCGACCCCGCCGCGGCGTTGTCCGAGATCGCGCGGGTCCTGA
This sequence comes from Mycobacterium sp., assembly GCA_035606475.1. Taxonomy (GTDB): domain Bacteria; phylum Actinomycetota; class Actinomycetes; order Mycobacteriales; family Mycobacteriaceae; genus Mycobacterium. The sequence goes on from DATNFI010000056.1 coordinate 2,668, forward strand.
AGCCCGGGGGGCGACTGGCGGTCATGGTCCCTACCCTGCGTCCGCCGGTTGACGTCTGGCGCGCCCTTCCCACCGGCGGGGCTCACATCTTCGGCGAGGACGAAGTCGGCGACATCCTGGAGGAGCACGGGTTCGCGAGCGTGCGGGTCAAGAGCATCGGCACGTTCCAGTGGGTGCGCGGCAAGCGCGGCTGACCCGCCGCGTCGAGTGGCCAGTTGTGGCGCCGAAACACGCGGAATGTCTACATAACTGGCCACTCGACCACGCTCAAGCCAGCGGCGGGGTTTCGCGCACGCCGCCGTACATGCCGCGGCGCACGATCAGCGGCATGACCACCCGCTCGACCGGCCAGGACGGGATGCGGAACGCGTGTCCGGTGGGCAGGAAGACTTCCAAGCCGTCGGGCTGGATGCCCAGAACCGAACCCCACCGGCGTCCGGGCGCGCGGTAGGTGCCCGGACGCCCGCCGGCCAGGTGGGCGTGCACGTTGCGCGCGACCAGCGCGTCGCCACGGTTGCGGGCCGAGCTGCGCAGCGGGTCGGTGGCTGCGACGTCGCCGGCCGCGAACACCTCCGCGTGATCGGGTGCCCGCAGTTCGCGGGTGACGCGGACAAAGCCGCGTTCGTCGAGCAGTTCGCTTGGCAGCCAGTCGGTGTTGGGTCGCACTCGTCCGATCGCCCAGAGCACCGCGTCGGCCGAAGCCGTCGGTTGCCCGGTGCTCCAGTCAACGCCGCCGTCGGTGATCTCGTCGCCCGCGAAACCGTTGACCAGCGCTGCGCGATGGCCGGGGTGCACGCCGACGCCCCGATCGGTCAGGCGGCGTTCGATGCGCTGCCAGGCCTTGGGGTGATAGTCGGCCAGCGCCCGTTCGCCGGGGAAGTAGAGGTCAATTCGCTTGTCCGGCCACGTCGTTGCGAGGTTGACGGCAGCGGTCACCGCGGCCGCGCCCCCGCCGACGACGATCACCGACTCCGCCTTGGCCAGGCGGTCATGGTCGGCGTGCAGATCGGCGCCCACATCCGCGGCCGACTGCAGGGTCGGTCGCCGCCAGAAGCCGTTGCTGACGCCGGTCGAGATGACCAGCGCGTCGTATCGCTCAGCGAACGGCGTCCCGTCGTCGCCGTGGCCGGACACCGTGCGCTCGGCGAGATCCACTCCCGTCAGCGCACCTTGGACAATCCGGACCCGGTCCAGTCGCCGGAACCTGTCGAAGGGGATCCAGTAGTCGCGGGCCCAATCGCGCGGGCGCGCCAGCCGGACACCGAGTTCCTGGCCGCTGACCAGACCGGGTTTGACCGAGACGCCGACGACGTCGTAATGCTTGGCCAGCCGCATCGCAGCCAGAATGCCCACATCGCCCAAGCCCGCGACGAGGACGCGTTTGCGGCTCATGCCGAAAAACTGTAACAGGTTCTAGTTGACGATAGTCAGCCGAATTCAAGCGGCAGGCTGGTCGGCCCGCTCATGCCGAGCAACGGTTTCCACGGCGGCGAACCGATGAGCCGCACGTTCGGCAGCCGCTGGGCGAGGATTTTGAGCGCCTCGGCAAGCTCGCGCCGAGCCAGGTTGGCGCCCAGGCAGTAATGCACTCCTCCGCCGAACGTCAGGATGGGTGGCGGTTCGTCACGGGTGATGTCGAAGCGGGTCGGATCGTCGTAGACAGCGCAATCACGGTTGGCCGCGTAGGTGTTCACCAAGATGAAAGTGCCTGCGGGAAAAGTGTATTCGCCGATCGTGACGTCGTCGATGGCCGTTCGCACGGTGCTGCACATCGACGGCGAATGTCGCATGGTCTCCTCGACGGCGCGCATCGCCAGTTCCGGTTGGCCGCGCAGCAGCGCCCATTGGTCAGGGTGGTCGCAGAGCACCTCCATGGACGCCGCCAGTTGGCTGCGGGTGGTGTCGGTACCGGCCACCAGAATGCTGAACGCCAACATGCGCAACTCGCCGGCGTCGAGGCGGTCACCCGCGTCCTCGATGGCGATCAGCTCGGACAGTAGATCTTGGGTCAGGTGTTGACGCCGGCGTGCGACCATGTCGTCGATGTAGTCGTCGAATTCACCCCACGCCTTGAGGATGACGGGCTCTTCCGCGGTGAGATCGCAGTCGAAGCTGACGATCTTGAAGATGTCCTCGGCCCATCGCGAGAACTGCTGCCAATCCTCGCGAGGTGCGCCGAGCAACGCACAGATCACCGGGATGGGGTAGGGCCGCGCGATGTCTGCGACGAATTCGCACCGGCCCGAGTCCGCGACGCGTTCGATGAGCTCATTGATGACGACATGGATCGTGTCGTCCATGCGCGCCGTCGCGCGCGGCGTGAACGCTTTGGACACCAGGCTACGGAGTCGACGGTGCTCGTCGCCTTCCATGTTCAAGATGCTGCGGGTGACTCGGTCCCACAGTGGTCCCGACGTGATGCCATGGGCGGACAGATGTATTCCCTGCGGGATGCCGAAGCGCGGATCACGCAGTACCGTCCGGGCCAGTTCGTACGAAAGTATCTCGGGCCCAATGGGTCCCAAGGCGATCGGCGCCTGCTGCTGCGCGGCGCGGAACTGTGGGTAAATCTGCTGCGGCGTATCGGTGAGGTCGTAACTCAGAGTCGGTAGTCCGGCCTCGAACACACTCGGCCTGGTCGCCGATGGGCTCGTCATGGGATGTTGGTCGCGAGCAACGTGAGCGGAAGGCCCAGCACCGAGAGATCGATTTCGTCGAGATGCGAACCGTCGCCGGAAAAGCTTTGCCGGAACCGAATTTTCGACCCGTAGCGCTCAGTGATGGCTTCGGCGGCCGACGCCTCCGGGACACGAAGAACCACGGTGTACACGCCGTCGCCGTTGCGCTGCACGAATTCAGTGACCGATGCCGCCACGTCGGCGGTCGCACCCGGGATCGCGCTGATCAGTTCGAGCCCGCCATTCCAATCCAAGTAGATACTCACACCAAGTTCGGTCAGCTCGGTCCTGTCGAAACTGAAGCCGAGTTCGGTGAGCATCTGCGCCGCCTTCGCCTGCCGCTCCGGCGCGACGGCGAACACGACGTGATGAAGCTGCGTCTCTCGTTGCTCAGTCATCGGCGTACGACTCCACGCGGAAGAAGAAGTGGCAGATCGTTATAGGTCGCTATGCCGGGCGGTGCGGCGACGACCGCAGCTATCGCGGTGATGGCGGGTACAGCCGTGATCGTCAGACCCAGCAAAACGTAATCCTCGATCGTGTCGGCGACGAAATCCGCGGGCGGTTCAAACGCCAGCGTGGTCTTGATCGTCGGCCGCCCCTCGACGGTGATGTGGTACCCGAACCCCATCGTCCAAACGGGCTCCAGCGATTGACCTTTGGTCCATACCCCGCGCACCTCGACGACGTCACGCCCGCCGGCAAAGCCCTTCCACCTCACGTCGATTCCCGCGACGCAGCCCTTGGCGATCACCCAGTCGCCGGGAAGGTGGACGTCCTCGGTGGCCTGGGCATACTCGGCCTCGCAACGAATGTCGTCCAGCTCCACCCCTAGTCCGTCGGCCACGAGCAGGACGGCCTCCCGGAAAATTCCCGACCCTTGCTCGGTCACCGCCAGCAGGTCCGGGTAGTCGATCGGATATCCGAACCCCATGATCTTCTCGGTTTCCGGCGAGTTATAGATCGTGGTATCAAACGATTCCACGATGCGCACCCGGTCGACCCGGTCCGAGAGCCCGGCAGAAACAATCGCGAAGAGTTCGATGAAGCCGGGGTTGAGCCCACTGCCGAAGATCGTCGACTCACCGCGTTCGCACGCCTTCAGAATGCGTTCGCGCCCGGCGCCAAGTCGATGGCCGGTGATGAATTCCGACGTGGTGACGACGTTGATGCCCGCCTCGAGAATACGGACCAGATCGTCGACGTTGGCGAACATCTGGTTGTACACCACGCAATCGGGCTCCAGCGCTATCAGGGCAGCGACATCGTCGGTGGCCAACACGCCCAGCGGGTCGATGCCGCACAGTTCACCGACGTCACGCCCGACCTTGTCCGGTGACCATGCGTAGCATCCGACGAGCTCGAGGAGCGAATTCTCGACGATTGCATGAACCGACTTCGTACCGACGTTTCCGGTCGTCCATTGAACGACTCGAAACGGTAACTGCTCAGCCCTTTTCGGCGGTGCGCCGACTGCCGTGGTCACGGAGCGGGAGCGCTATGCTGCTGCCGCGCCTCCCGCGCATCGTGGATGCGCACCAGTTCACGGAACTTCAGCCGGTGATATTTCGGGACGGGTTGAATGCCCCACTGGTCGCGAGCGGTGTCCTTGCCCTCGGCGCCCTCGGGGGGCCCCAACATCGGATACGGAACTTTGCACTCCAGGGCGTCGTCAGAGTAGCGGACCTTGAGCAGTTCACTGCAGATCTGGGTCAGGCTCAGTGTCGGATAGCCGTAATAGACCGCCATGAACGGCAGCGTGAAGGCGCCTTCGATGACGAGGGCGACCAGACAGACGATGACGGCCCGTTTGATGTACTTGTGCATCCTGGCGTAATACGGCGTGGTGCCGGGGGGTAAATCCTCGGCCGGGTCCTTGTCTTCGGTGGACGCCGGCGCGGACGAGGGTGAAGTCACAGCGATGCTCCTAAACTGTTCAGTCGGTGAAGATTTCGCGGTTGACCGTGTGTAGATACGGGATCGCCAGGAACGGCGTGATGTAGAAGATGTCGTAGAGCCACCAACCGATGACGGGGAATACCACGCCCGCGTAGCGCACGTCGGCGAACATGGTCATGTTGAACACATAGGCGCACCAGATCACCACGCCCATCCAGCAAGTGATGACCATCCATTGGTGGCCCCACCGCTTCATTTGCAGGAAGCCGATCGCCGCGGCACACCGCATCGCGAAGACGGTCAGGATCAGACCCGCCACGTAGGCCTTTTCACCGGGGCCGGCGGCGCCACCGACCCACAGTTCGTTGTAGTGCCAGAAGTAGCCCGCGTCGAACATGTTGCCCCACCCGACCATCAGCACCCGGTTGATCAACGTGTGGTTGGCGACCAAGTCCAGCGCCCAGCCGAGGCTGTTGAGCATCCCGTCGATGAGCACCAGATAACCGATCAGGGTCACGATCATCGGCCGCACGGACAGGCCCGCCCGTAAAGCCTGGCGCTGCAGCCAGACTCCGCGCATGAAGACGGGGAAGCCGATCAGGCCGGGCACCCACATGCCCATCAGGGCAGCTCCGGCGATCATCCACTTGTCGGCCCGGCGCTGCGCGATACGGGATTCGTCGTGGTGCTCGTCGAGGCTCACCGCGGCGCCGGCTTGAGTTGCCAAGGGAGCGTTCACAAGTCCCACCAGCCGCGCGCGAAGGACATGTAGAGCTGGACGCCAAACATCAGCAGCAGGTAGCCGTAAATGACGATCTGCAGGATGATCAGCGCCTTCTTGCGCTGTCGTTCTTTCTGATCCATGGTGTGGGCTCCTTTCTCGATTCTGCTAGGGAGACGCAGGTGAGTGGTTGGGGACGGCGAGGCTCGCGACCGCGACCTCGCGTAAACCGTCGGTGATAGCGCCGTCGGTCGACAGTGGCGCCAGGATGCAGGCTTCAGCGGCCTCCAATTCGCTTGCGCCGGAAACAATCAGGTGCGCTGCGGTGACCAGGACGCGGGTGGACGGTGGTTCGAAATGGAAGGCGTGGTCAGCCGTTCGGATGGCGGTGGCACAGGCAACCAGCCTTGCCGCGGTGGACGCCCCGATGCCCGCTTCGGCAACGATCACCTCGACTTCGCGGTCGGCCGGCAGATACCTCATCGGAAGGGTGACGAAGCGTTGGCGGAACGACGGCTTGAGTTCTTTCAGGGAGCTGCGGTAGGCCGGGTTGTAGGAGCAGACCAGCATGAAAGTGTCGGGCGCCGTGACGACCTCACCCGCGCGATCCAGGTAGAGCGCACGGCGATGGTCGGTCAGCGAGTGCAGCACGGCAAGGGAATCGTGGCGTGCTTCGACCACCTCGTCGAGATAGCAGATGGCGCCGTCCTTGATGGCTCGGGTCAGCGGGCCGTCGCCCCACACCACATCGCCGCCCGTCACCATGAATCGGCCGACGAGGTCGGAGCTGGTCAGGTCGTCATGGCAGCTGATTGTGACAACAGGCCGGTTCAACAGCAAACCCATGTGCTCAACGAGCCGTGTTTTGCCGCAGCCGGTCGGGCCGGTGAGCATCACCGGAAGCCGCTGGCGATATGCCTGCTCGAACAACTGAACTTCGTTGCCGTTCGAGAAGTAGGTATCGGTGGTCACGCGCTCACCAGCTCTCGATGGACGTGGGCCAGTGCCCGTGGAAGGTCTTCGACTCGCCTAATGCGTTGGGAGCGCCGAGGTCCGAAGACTTCAGGAAGCGGATCGACGCGGGCCGGCCCGACGCCCAGGTAGTAGATCGACACGCCCGCGTCATTGGCCTCCTCGACCGCGTGTGCCACATCGGCCCACGCATAGCGGCCCTCATAGCCTTCGTCGGAGATCATGCCGTCGCCGATCACAATCAGCAGCCGCCGCTCGGACGGCTGCCCGAGAAGCCGGCTGGTCAAATGCCGCAACGGTGCGCCGAGCCTGGTGTAGCCGCCGGTGGCCAGACCGAGCCGTCCCGGTGGCACGAAGCGGCGATCCTCGAAGTCCTTGAGACAACTGACTTCCACGCGATGCCGGGTGTTGCCGGTGAAGACGAAGATCCCATGGCGCTCCCGCGCCAGTGTCATCGCCTTCGACAGCACGTCCGCGCAGGCCAACTCCAACGTGAAGATGCGCCCACCCTGCACGCCCAAAGACGAACTACCATCCAGCAATAGCGCGGTGGTGACGTCGCGACTAGTGGGCAGCAGGTCACGGAAGATGCGCGGCTCGATCGCTTGACCGGTCGCGAGGTCGATGTAGTGGCGCACGTACTGCTCGACGTCGAGATCCGAGCCATCCTCGAGGCGGTTCTTCATCGCTCGGTGGGTGTGTTCTTCGAACCATTTCCGGAGTTCTGCCGACACCGGCTCCGGTGACCGCGTGCCGCCGGCATGCGCGCGTTCGACAACGGCGACATGGTCCCGCATGAAACCCTTTGTCCACACGTTCCATTCGGGGTACGGGATGCCTGGACGGTGCTCGGGCGTGATATCGAGGTCGTTGTCCTGAGGACGGCTGGGCGGCGGCAAGTTGGGATTGCGTACGCCGCCGTCACCGCCGACCGGAACGGAATACGGGCGCGGCAGGCGTTTCTGCGTTGTGGTCCAAGGCATTCTGCCGAAGCTGCGACGTAGCTTGTCGGTCAGCCCTTGCGGTGCCGTATAGGCGAGCGGCAATCTGCCCAGGATCGGGTCGACGCTCAGCGCAGCCGAGGTGCGTGACATCGAGATCGCCCTGTTGACCATCTCGGCGGCATCGGTATCGGCGGGCAACGCCGGGAGGTCAGGCAGCATCCGGCGCACCTCAACCAGTAACCCGGGCCAATTGGCAGCGATCCACCCCAGGGCCACGCTGGCCTCCACGAGAGTGATCGCACGCAGCTCACGCGCCGACAGTTCGTTCAGCCGAAACGTTGCGACGCGCTCCTTCGACGGTGAACATTGCAGTGCCACACCGCATGTCAGGGTCCTGCGCGTCCACTGCCGTTGGATCGACGGATACGGGACGTGCACGAAATCGAAGGCTGAACTCAAACCGAACCCTCGATGCTCACCGGTCACCAGGCGGACACCCTCGCGACGCTGTCCGCTCAAGGCGACAGCGGTTACAGCACAACTCCGTTCGATCGCCATCGCGTGTGGGTCGGAAAGCTCGATCATCAACGCTCAGAACGTGCCGAGATTCGAGAACAACCAGTACCAGAACCAGATGACCAGCCCCGTGCCTCCCCAAGCTGCGACGTAGCGCAGAATTTCCCAGACCCAATCCATGTCAGACCTCCTCGTCGATGGGTGCTCGCCCGTGATCGCGTCATCGGACTTCCAGACCGCGAACGGCGGTGGCGATCAACTTTGTCAGCGCCGTATCGCGCTTGTCGGCCCGGTCAGTTGTGGTGAGGACGCCGTAGATGCCCAGCAAAAAGAAGGTCGCACTGTAGAAGGCGTCCACTTCCGGATGCACTTCGCCGTCGCCGCGCGCCCGCTCGATCGCGTCGACGAGCAGAACGATCACGGGATGATCGCTCCAGTCGTCCTTGGTCGGGCGCGTCGGCGAGAAATGCAGCGCCAGAAGCTCTTTGAATAGCACCGGACCGAGCCGCTGCTCGAGGCCGGCTACCAGCTCGACGACTTGGGTCAACACGGCGGCAAGTCCGTGGGCGTCCTCGAGATACGTGGCGAGTTCGGTGGCGATGCGTGCTTCTTCGCGGGACTCGAGTTCGAGAAGCACGTGCTCCTTGCTGGGGAAGTGGAAGAAAAACGTGCCGTGCGCGACGCCGGCGGTGGCCACGATCGTGTTGACATCGGCGCGCGTCATCCCCGAACGCGTGAACTCGACGATCGCCGCGCCGAGTATGCGCTCCCGCGTTTGTCGTCGACGCACCTCGCGTGCGGTGACCTTGACCTGTGGCGTCATGGTCTAGCCTTTGTAACGTCTTTAATGACTTAAGTCAATGATTGAAGTCAATCAACGAGGAGTTAGTCCGAGAAGATCTCGCGATTGACCGAGTGCAGATAGGGAATCGCGAGGAAGGGCGTGATGTAGAAGATGTCGTAGAGCCACCAGCCGACGACCGGGAGGATGACCCCGGCGTAGCGCACGTCGGCGAACATGGTCATGTTGAAGACGTAGACGCACCAGATCAGCACGCCCATCCAGCACGTGATCACCATCCATTGGTGACCCCACCGTTTCATCTGCAGGAAGCCGATCGCGGCGGCGATCCGCATGGTGAACACCGTGAGGATCAGACCCACCTCGAGTGCTTTCTCGCCGGGACCGGACGCACCGCCGAGCCACAGCTCGTTGTAGTGCCAGAAGTAGCCGGCGTCGAACATGGCGCCCCAGCCGTTCAACAGGATTCGGGCCAGAATCGTGTGATTGGCGACCAGGTCGAGCGCCCACCCCACCGCGTTGATGGCGGCGTCGATGATGACCAGGTAGCCAAGGAGCGTCACCAACATCGGCCGGACCGAAAGGCCCTCACGCTGCGCCCTGCGCAGCAGCCACACCCCGCGCAGAAAGAGCGGGAGCCCGAAGATGCCGAGGGCTGCGGTCCCGATCAGGATGCTGCCCGAGATGAGCCACTTGTCGGCCTGCCGCTGCGCAAGACGCGACCGCTCGAAGTGCTCGTCGAGCTGGCTGCCGGTCGCGGTCAACGCGGGCGAAGTCAAGGTTCCTCCTACCAATGGGGCTGGCCCGATTTTTGCGGAAAAACTGACTCGCGTCAATCAGTTAGTGTTTGACGAGACCTCGCAGCGCGCTGGCCACGTAGTCGTCGAGCATCGCGCTCTGGGTGGGCCAATCGTGGGTGGTGGTCAGCAGCGCGTACAGACCCAGGAGGAAGAACACGGCACTGTTGACCGGAACGACCTCTGGCGCAACGTGACCCAGTCGCTGGGCTCGCTCGATCTCTTGGGCAACCCGCACGATGACCGGATGCTCTTTGCTTTCGTCCGCAGGACGAGTCTGTGAGAAGTGCAGAGCGAGAAAGTCTTTGAAGAGGCTCGCGCCGAGGCGGCGCTCCAGCCCGACGACGAGTCGAGCCGCTTCCGCGAGCGTGGCAGCCAGATCGGGCGCGGCGCTCATAAAGCGGTCGAGCTGCTTCGCGATACGCTCCTCCTCGCGCCGCTCCAATTCCAACAGCACGTGTTCCTTGGTCGGAAAATGAAAGAAGAAGGTGCCGTGTGCGACTCCGGCCGCCGCAACGATCGACCCGACGTCTGCGTCTGCCATGCCGGCTCGCTTGAACTCGGCGATTGCCGCTCCAAGTAGGCGCTCTCGAGTCTGCAGGCGCTTAGCCTCCCGCGCCGACGGCTTTTCCACCGTTGCCATAGTGCATATCCTCTGATCCGGATTGCCCACCCCATCAGCAGGGTAGTCGCTGGGGCGGCCGTCTGCGCATCTCAGTCCGTTGACTTTAGTCAGTTTTATTTGTTAGATGAGCACGACACGATCCGGGCGAGAGGATTGGGATGGCGCTTGAACAGTTCAATCTGGAGGGCCAAGTCGCGATCGTGACCGGTGCCGGCAAGGGCGTCGGGCAGGGCATTGCGCGCGTGCTGGCGGAGGCTGGTGCAACTGTAATCGGCACTGCACGAACCAAATCCGATATCGATGGAACGATCGCCGGTATCGAAGAGACCGGCGGCAGGGGACTTGCTGTGGTGGCGGATGCCATGAGCCGTTCCGACAGTGAGCGAGTCGTCGCGGCCGCCATGGAGAGCTTCGGGCGCATCGACATCTTGATCAACAACGTCGGCGGTGCGACCTACGCACGTTTCCTCGACATCACCGACGAGGATTTCCGGCACACCTTCGACTGGTGCGTCACATCGGCGTTCATCATGAGCCAGCTCGTCGCGCCGCACATGATCGAGGCCGGCCACGGCAACATCGTCAACATCTCCTCTGGCTCAGCCCGTTTCGGCATCCGCGCACTCACCGCGTACTGCGTCGCGAAGGGCGGGCTGGAGGCGCTCACCCGTGCGATGGCCCAGGAGCTTGCGCCGAAGATCCGCGTCAACGCGATAGCCCTGGGCTCCTTCGCCACCGACGGTCTGCAAGGAAGTCTCGACCTGATGCCCGGCTCGCAGGAGAAGATGCAGGAGGCGACACCGTTGCATCGCCTTGGCGACGTCGCCGACCTCGGGCGGCTCTGCGTCTATCTGTCCACCCGGGACTGCTACGCGACCAATGCGATCTTTCATGTGGACGGCGGCATCGAGTCCAACAACTCGCCGTTGCCGATTCCCGACTACTGATCAAGGACGGCAGCAGGATGCGCAGAGTCGTGCAATTCTCGACCGGCAATGTCGGGATCCACTCGTTACCGGCGATCATCGGTCGGCCTGATCTGGAACTGGTCGGAGTGCATGCCGCCAGCCCGGAGAAGATCGGGCGTGACGCCGCCGAACTATGCGGGTTGAGTGAGCCAACCGGCATCATCGCGACCGATGACATCGACGCGCTCGTCGCGCTGAAGCCAGACTGCGTGGTGTACACCGCACAAGGCGAGACACGGCCGATGGAAGTCATCGAACAGATGTCGACGTTTCTGTCCGCCGGCATAAACATGGTGGCGACATCGATGGTGTGGCTGGTGACTCCCCGCCAGGCTGACGACTGGCTGCGCGTGCCGCTGCAACAAGCCTGCGCGGCCGGCAACGCCTCGTTGTATGTCAACGGCATCGATCCCGGCTACTCAGGTGACACCGAGGTGCATTCCGCACTGAGCCTGGTTACCCGCGCCCGGGCGATCACCGTTCAGGAGATCTTCGACTACGCCAACTACGACGATTACGAATTCACGGGCAAACAAATGGGTTTCGGTCTGCGCGCCGAGGACGATACGCCGATGCTGTTTCTTCCGGGCGTCCTCACCACGATGTGGGGTGGCGCCGTTCGCAACCTCGCCGAACAGCTCGGCGTCCAACTCGACGAGGTACGCCAACGCATCGAGCCGTGGTACACCGACAAACGGATCGAATGCAAGATGGCGACGGTGGAGCCGGGACAGATGGGCGCCGTCAAATTCGCGGTCGAAGGGGTTCGTGACGGAGCTCCGGTAATCACGATGGAACACATCACGCGGCTCACCGCTGACTCGGCCCCGGATTGGCTCTATCCGCCCGACGGGCGTCCAGGCGTTCACCGGGTCGTCATTGACGGGGATCCTCGCGTCGAACTCAACACGCATGTGTCGCACCCGGGCCTCGACGTCACCGAGGCGGGATGTCTTTCGACCGCGGCTCGGGTGGTCAATGCGATCGACTGGGTCTGCCGCGCTCCGGCAGGGCTGATCGCCGTCGAAGACATCCCTGCGGCGGAAACCATCCGCGGACTGATGTGGTGACGGGGCCTACCGCATTGACACCATCGACCGGACGGGTCGCCGGCAAGCGAGTGCTGATTACCGGTGCCGCACGCGGTTTGGGGCGCAGTCACGCGCTCAGACTCGCTGAGGAGGGCGCCGACCTCATCCTCATCGACCTCTGCCGCTCACTGCCGGAGATCGAATACGACCTGGCTACCGAAGACGACCTCGCCGAGACGGTACGGCTGGTCACCAAGCACGGCGGCCGCTGTGTGAGCCGAATCGCTGATGTCCGCGACGAAGCGGCCTTGCGGTCAGCTGTCGACGAGGGCGTCGATGAACTGGGCGGCTTGGACGGCGCCGTCGCCAACGCCGGTGTCCTGACCGTCGCTCCCTGGGACAGAACAACTTCCGATCACTGGCGCACCGTGGTCGACGTGAACCTCATCGGGGCGTGGAACACCTGCGCTGTGGCGATCCCGCATCTCCTCGCCCAGGCCGGCGGCAGCTTGGTCAATATCAGCTCGGCAGGGGCGATGAAGGGATTCCCGCTTCAAATTCCTTACACTGCAAGCAAGTACGGCGTTGTGGGTCTGACCTTAGCGCTCGCCAATGAGCTCGCCGCACAGAGTATTCGGGTCAACTCGGTGCATCCCACCGGGACGCCGACCGGAATGGTCCCGCCGTCGTTCGGTGCCACTCTCGGCGAAGAGCGTCCGGACCTCATACCGACGTTCGTCAACGCCATGCCTACACCCTGCATCGAACCCGTCGACACGAGCAATGCGGTGCTGTTCCTGATCTCGGATGAATCGCGTTTTGTCACCGGACTGCAGTTCAAAGTCGATGCCGGAGTGTCGATCAACTAGAGGAAGTGGTCACTAAACCGAAGGAGGAGCAGTGACAACGGTCGAGCAAGGTCACGCCGCGAAAATTACGTCGCCGGTCGACAGAAAATATCGCGTAATCCAGTGGGGCGTCGGCAACGTCGGGACAATAGCGCTGCGGCATTTTGCCCATAACCCTGCCTACGAACTGGTCGGGGTGCTCTGCAACCGGCCGGAAAAGGTCGGCAAAGATGCCGGCGAACTCTGCGGCAAGGCACCGACCGGGGTGCTCGCCACCAACGACAAAGACGCTATCGAGGCACTGGATGCCGACTGCGTCTTCTACGCGCCGCTGTGGTCTGACCCCGACGAGGTCTGCCGTCTGCTGCGCGGCGGCAAAAATGTGGTCGCCTCCGGCGGCGCATGGTGGTACCGAACCGAACACAGTCAGGCCGATATCGACAAGATCCATGCCGCGTGCCTGGAGGGCGGCACCTCGTTCCATGCGGGGGGTGTCAATCCCGGTTTCGCCGGAGACCTGCTTGTTCTCACCCTGGCCCGGATCGTCAGCCAGATCGACGCAATCCACATCTATGAGGTCGTGAACTTCGGCAGGGACACCCTGAAGTACCTCTACGAAATGGGCATGGGCAGTGATCCGGCCGGATTTGAGGACGGCCCCAACCTGCTGGGCCAGGCATGGCCACTCTTCGCACAGTCGATGGCGATGATCGTCGAGGGAATGGGCAAGCAAGTCGACAGATACAGCACCGAAGTCGAGCTCGGGGTCGCCACTCGCGACATTCCCTTCGAGGGCGGCGACACCAGCGACATGCCAGGATTCAAAGGCGTGATCAAGCAGGGCACCGTCGCGCGCCAGCATCACAAATGGACGGCGTGGGTGGACGGCAAACCGCTCATCGTGTTTCACGAGATCTACACCATGGACACATTCGATGCCATTGAGCCGCAAGAAGATTGGCCGCAACACTATCATTACCGCATCGTGATAGAAGGTGATTCGTCTACCGAGCTGATCCTGCAGGGAGCACAAGATCCCGCTGGTGGTTACGCGCTGCCCGGCTATACCTGGACCGCGATGGGTCCTGCGAATGCGATCCCCGCCGTGGTGGATGCACCGCCGGGATTCATGAGCCACAACGAACTCGGGCTGATGCCATTGCGTGGCGTTATCCGCCCATAGGCTGTCATCCAGGGCTGTTCGGCATTTCTGCCGGGGCAATCGCCGGGAAGCTTCCGCTCTTCGACGGGCCCTGGCTTACACTTCGGCGTGTGATGACGCCGGCGACCCCGTGGGGAAACGAGCGTGGACAGTTGCCGCAGCGGCTGCGGGTCGGCAGTCATCTCGCGGGGCGCCGCCAAGCCCGGCGACTCAGTCGCCGCTTTGCCCGCGTCGGCGTCAGCACGTCGCCCGACCGGCTGCGCCAGATGCTGGCCGGTTCGCCGGCCGCCTGGGCCGAGGTTGCGGACTTCAACTTCGCGCTGATCGCGACTCAGTACCGGCGGGACGAGGTCAGGGCGCGGGTGCGACGAATGAAGCGCCGCGGCGCGCGGTCGCTGCTCTTCGTCGGCATGGTTCTGGTCACGCTCAACTTCCTGTTCTGCATGGCCTGGGCCCTGTTCAACCTGGCGCTTGAGTCCTCGCCGCTCTGACATTGGCGTCGAACGTCGCCGCGGCGAGCTCGAGAATCTCCTGGCGATCCGCGGCCAGCAGGAAACCCGATTCAATCGCCGAGTCGAGTGACACGGTGAAGCGCCGCAGATAATCCCCCACGCCGTTCGGGTAGAGCCGCTGCACGGTCGACGCATCGAACGGCTCACCGGAGCCGAAGATCGACGCCATCCTGCTCTCTTCGCCCCCGGTCCCGGATGTCCGGGCGATCGGCACGTCCACCCACGGCGTCCTGACACCGCCGCGCACGATGCCGTGTTCGTCGAGAACGGGCTGATCACCAATCATCTCGATGGGTCTGCCGCTGGGCGGGGGCCGGCCCGCGCTGACCCAGGCGTGCAGCTGCGACAACGCCGCCTGCAGGACGTAATGGTGTTGCGGCGCAAAGTTGATGCAGTGGTCCAGTTCCTGGCCCATCAGCATGTTCGTCGGCGCGTAGGCGGCGACGATGTCCGCCAGATCCGCGGAGCCGCTATCGATTGGCGCCACCTGAATGGTGTAGTTATCGGCGTGGGCGGCGCCGGCGATCTCCCACACCCGAAGCTGTTGATTATCAGGCTGTCTCGCGCCGAGGTAGCCCTGTAGACGGCCGTTGAACAAGTCCGTCTCGGTGATGATCGTGATCAGCGGTACCCGCAGGTCAGGCCGGAACGCGACCGTCTGCGTCGACCTGTCCTCCAGCACCTCGAATATCGAGCCACCGTCCAACGGGGCGGCGGGGCCGAATCGCGAATGCACCAGAAAGCCGTCGTAGACCCGTGCGTGCGAGTCGACGGCGTTGACGTAGGTCGTCAGGAACAGCGCCGACTGCGACTCACCCACCGCGATGACGTGCTCGGCGCGCAGCCCGCGCAGAATCTCCGGCTGCCTTGCCAGTCGCCCGGCCTGGGAGAAGATGCCATAGGCGTAAGCGTCGCCAGGGTGTTGTAGCGATGAATAACGGTCCGCATCTTGGCTTTTCAACGACATGTCGATGCCCATGAGGTTCTCGCCACCCTCGACGCCCACGCGTTGCACGGACACCGCGACGTACGCGTAACCGGCGCGCACCATCTCGCGGTGCGCCATCATCCAGACTGCGGGCGCGTCGATGCCGCCGCTGACATTGAGCCACTCGACGAGCACTGTCCCGTTGAATCGGTCCGGGTCCGACGGAGTCAGCGCCACGATGCGGGTGGTGTAGTCAGCGGCTGCTGCAGGCGGGTAGCACGACGCCGAGCCCGAGATGAAGAACTCTTCTGCGACGTATCCCACACTGGCGATATCGAAGGCGCCCAACAGGAGTGCGGGTTTGCCGGGAGCCGGCGCATATGTCGTCGCATCGCCGCTGGTCGCCACCCGTGGATCATAAGGCCACCCGGTGGGCCCGCACGTCAGCATGCGCCAGCGGCGCGGCTGAACTTTGCGCTAAATGCGTTGCGGTCGCCATCCGACCGGGAATAACTTTCCAGCCGTTGTGGTCGTGTCTGATCGCGACCGCCAGGAGGAACCGAACCCGATGATCGACGCATCAACGAGCGTGCTGCCGAGGCCGCGATCGACGGCGGCCGGTGTGGACCTCCAGTTCGGCGCGGTGCTCGCGGTCTTGGTGGTCACCGGGTGGGTAGCGAACCATTTCGTCGCGTTGATGCCCTCCATCAGCGATCGTCAGCACCTGAGCACCGCAACCCTCGATGCGATCTTCGGCATCTACGCGGTGGGATTGCTGCCCGGGCTGCTGATCGGCGGCCGGGCCTCGGATGCGCTCGGACGCCAGGCGGTGGCGCTGACGGGTTCGGCCACCGCAGTCATCGGGACGGTGGCGATGCTGCTGTCCCAGCAGCCCGACGTGTTGTTGGCGGGACGCCTGATCGTCGGCGCCGGTGTGGGCCTGGCGATGACGTCCGGCACTGCGTGGGCATCCGACCTGCGCGGTCCCGCCGGTGCGGCGACAGCTGGGGCGGTGTTGATCGCCGGTTTCGCGATCGGGCCGTTGGCCGGTGGACTGATCGCGGGAGCCGGCGGCCCCGGCGTCCAGGTGTCGTTCGGGCTGGCCGCGATCCTGGTCGTGATCGCCATGGTCGCCACGGTCATCGCATCGCGACGCAGAGTCGTGGCACGGCCGGCATCGGCCGTTTCGAAACAACCTGCGGCATCAGAATTCTCGAGTACCCGCGCCTTGAGTTGGGCGATGCCGCTGGCGCCGTGGGTGTTCGCTTCGGCCACATTGGGATTCGTCACCATTCCGGCGCGAGTCCACACCGGGCTCGCGGCGCCGGCCGCGGTCGGCATCGCGGCGCTGATCGTCAACGGCTCGAGCGGCGTCATCCAGGTCATTGCCCGAGCGGGCTCATGGGGCCCGCGGGCGGGCACGGCAGGCGCGGCGCTGGCCGCGCTCGGGTATGCGCTGATCGCGGTGGCGCCGGCGACGATGACGCTCCCGCTGGCCCTGCCGCTGCTGCTGATCCTCGGTTGCGCGTCCGGCCTTTCGCTGCGCGAGGGTCTGATCGACCTCGAAGCCGCTGCGCCGCAACATGTCCGCGGCGCGCTGACCGGTGTCTTCTACTCGGTGACGTATATCGGCTTCGGCTTGCCATTGGTATTGACCACCATCGGGTTGGACGGGTCGCACCTCATCCTCGCCGCCATGGCGGCACTCGCCGCGACCGCGGCGATCTTGCGGACGACACGGTTACGCCGAGATAGCCACCGGCAGAGCTGATTCCAGCGTGTTGTTGCTCAGCACGCTCAACCCGGCCAGGCGACGCCACGAGCGAATCGCGTTACGCGTCACGTCCACGATCCTGGTGGCGCCCGCATCCAGATTGGCCAGCCGGTGCGCGCGCAGCGCGTTGCCGGTGACGGCGTCCAGGGTGTCCCAGTCGTCGGTCTCGACCAGCGACGTGGATTGGCACGCGGACCGCACCGCGTACAGCTCGGCGCCTTGGACGGCCTCGCACGCGGCGCGTCCCGCTTTGGCCGCGGTGTCCCAGCTGAGGATCGACGGCACGTCACCGGGGACGAATG
This sequence comes from Mycobacterium sp., assembly GCA_035606475.1. Lineage (GTDB taxonomy): Bacteria > Actinomycetota > Actinomycetes > Mycobacteriales > Mycobacteriaceae > Mycobacterium. The sequence goes on from DATNFI010000056.1 coordinate 20,147, forward strand.
TCCGATGTAGCTCGGCGATGTCGGCGATGGCCTGCGCCGCCGCACCGCTGGCGTACCGAAGAACGCCCCAGGGCGGGCTGGTCAGCAGCTTGGTCACCCAGATGTGCATGACGGTGTCGGCGACGTCTGCGGTTCCGACGGTCAGCCAGCCGAGGTCGAGCACCAGCAGGCTGTTCTCCGGTGACAGGTAGCCGTCGGGCTCGGCCAGCAGGTCGTTGCACAACTGCACGAACGACGCCAACGGGCGGGCCGAGGTCGCCGGGAAGTCGGTGATCTGCTCGTCGCCGTTGATGTACGAAATCACGTTCATGGCGCACCCTTTGCCCGATCCGGGCTGGTGCGATCCCCGCGCAAGTCGCATCGGGCTGGTAATGCGGTCGAGGTCCATTTGAGTTGCTCCCTAAGGGTTCTCGAGCATAGCGACCTAGCTTATGACAGGCCGCGCCGCGAACGGCCCCGACACGTCACAACTCGCCGGTGAAGTCGGCGGTGATCCAGCGATCGGGCCGGATGGTGAACAGGATGCCCGGCCGATCCGCCATGCCCTGGACGAACGCGCGGCCGCCTTCCTCGCCGAGGTAGCGAATCGCGACTGCTTCCCGGACCTCCAACGGTGCAGGCGTGGCGGTGTCGACGACGGTGCCCTCGACGACCACATATTGATACGGCGGCTCCTCGCGCTGCACCACCAGGGTCACCACCCCGGCCCGCTCGATGAGCTTGGTCTTGCGCGCGGTCACACCGGTGTTGACCAGGATGTTCCCGCCGGGCTTGTAGTCGTACCAAATCGGGACGCTGGCCGGGGGCCGGCCGTCGGTCGCCGCCACGGACAACACCGCGACGTGCGTGCCGGCCAGGAACTCTTCACGTTGGGTCTCGGTAAAAGCAGCCATGGCTTTGTCCAACGAGTCGGCGCGGCGCCGCTATTCCCCCAACGCGAGGATCAACTTGCCGGTGTTTTCGCCACGGAACAGCTTGAGTAGCGTGTCAGGGAAGTCGGCGACACCGCCGTGCTCGATCTGCTCATGTGACCGCAGTTCGCCGCTGCCGAGCCATTTCGCCAGTTGCGCAATGCCTTCCGGGTACCGGTTGGCGTAGTCGAAGATGACGAACCCCGTCATGGATGCGCGTGCGACGAGCAGTTGCATGTAGTTGGACGGCCCGCGCGGGGTGTCGTTGTACTGCGACACCGCGCCGCAGAGCACGATGCGCGCGCCGCGGGCGAGTCGGTTGAGAGCCGCCTCGAGCGTTGCCCCGCCGACATTGTCGAAGTACACGTCCACGCCGTCCGGCGCGTGGGTCTTGAGTTCCTTGCGCAGGTCGGCGGTCTTGTAGTCGATCGCGGCGTCGAATCCGGCTTCTTCGATCAGCCAGCGGCGCTTCTCCTCGCCGCCTGCAACACCGACCGCGCGGCACCCGTTGATCTTGGCGATCTGTCCGACGATGCTGCCCACCGATCCGGCCGCTCCCGAGACCAGCACGGTCTGCCCCGGTTCGGGCCTGCCGACGTCGAGCAACCCGAAATACGCGGTCAGACCGCTGATGCCGAGTGCACTCAGATACACCGGCGCCGGAGCCAGGCTGGTGTCGATCTTGTTGACCTCTGCGCCGTCCGACAACGCGTACCGCTGAACACCGAAGATCCCGGACACATCGTCACCGACCGCGAAGTCGGGGTGCCGGGATTCGACGACGTGGCCGACGCCCAAGGCCCGCATCACCTCGCCGATCTCCACCGGCGGCACGTAGCTGCGGCCGGCGTTCATCCAGGTGCGCATCGCCGGATCGATCGACAGGTAATCGACGTGGACGACGAATTGGCCCTCCCCCGCAACGGGTTTGGGCTCCTCGACGATCGTCCAATCGGTGGCCTTGAGCTTTTCGGCCGGCCGTGCGGCGAGCCGGCACTGGACATTGGCGGTGCTCATAGGGCGGTCTCCTTGGCTGGTGTGGTGTTGTGACAGAGGTCGGCGACGCAGCCGAGGGCGGTGCGGCCGGCGGGGTCTTCGGCGGTCACGGGAATCACCGCGACGGTGTCGGCCCCGGCATCCAGGTAGGCGCGTATCCGCTCGCCAACCTGGTCCGGATCACCCAAAGCGGCTAGCTGCCCGGCCAATTCGAACGGGATCGCCGCCGCCAGGTCTGCCCGTCGCGCACCGGAACGGGCCCGCTCGACCAGGTCGCCGAAGCCGAGGTCGCAGAACATTTCGCCGTATCCGGGTGGGCCGAGGTAGACCGCGAGCTGACCGGCCAGCTGGCGAAGCGCGGCCGCTCCGGGTCGCACCGCGACCGGCACCCACACCGTCACGTGCGGCGGAATCCGCCCCGCCGCGGTGGCCTGCTGCTCGATCTGCTCACGGACCTGCGAAACACGCTGCGGCGAAGCCAAATTCAGCACCACCTCGTCGGCGAACTCCGCGGCCAGTCGCATCATCGCTGGGCCGAAAGCGCCGATACCGATGCGGCTGTGCGGCAACGGGTTACGCAGCCGGAATCCGTGACTGCGGACATATCGCCCGTCGTAGTCGCCGCGCTCACCGCGCAGGATCGGCCGCAGGCACTCGATCGTCTCCCGCATCCGCCCGACACTGTGCGACCAATCCCGGTCGTGCCAGCCCGAAACGATGAAAGGACTGGATGCACCCAACGCGATGTCGACCTGAGCTCCGGTGATCCCGGCAACGGTGCTGGCGCCCAACGCGATTGACGCGGGGGTTCGCACACTGGTCGGCAGCGGGCCGACCCGCAGGCCCAGCCCCGGCGCGCGAGCACCGATCGCGGTGGCCAACGCGAACGCGTCGAACGTCGCCATTTCGCCGATCCACAGCCCGCCGATCCCGGCGGCCGTGACTGCGTCGGCTATCTCGAGCGCCTCCAGGTCGGGTCGGTCCAGCCAGAACGGCAGCACCGCTTCGATCGGCGACCTCACAGCATCGCCGCCTCGCTGGCCTGGCCCAGCAGGATGCGGCCCGGCAGTTCGCGGGACGCCTCGTTCACCTGAAAGTGCGCGGTGGCGGTGAAGGCATCCCGCAGCCGCCGTTGCAGCGGTGCGCCGTCGTAGATCGCGCTGCCGCCGGCCAGGTCGTACATCGACCGGACGACGTCGGCCGAGACGCGTGCGCCGTGGGTGGCGGCCAGTCGTAGCCGCGTGCGCGTTGCCAGCGATACCGACGGCCCGACTTCGGCTGCCCGCCAGGCGTCGTCGATGGCCTGGTAGTAGCCGGCGCGGGCCGCTTCGAGCGCCGATTCGGCCGTGGCGACCGCCGCCTGGATGGTGGAGCGTTCGGCCAGGGTTCGACTGCCCGCCGCACCCTTCTTGGTCGAGGCGAGGGCGACGAAGTCGTCGACGGCGGCCCGGGCATTGCCCATCGCCGCGGCCGTGATGCACGCGGCAAAGAATCCGAACGGCGGGAATCGGTACAGCGGACGGTCGATCACCGGACCGTCGAAGATCGACAACACCCGCTCGTCGGGAACGAATACCTCGTCGGCGACGCTGTCGTGGCTGCCGGTGCCGCGCAGCCCGAGGGTATGCCAGGTGTCGAGGATCTGCAGTTGCTCGGTGGGCAATGCCACCACCGCGGGCTTGTCCTCGAGCACACAACCGGCGAATAACACGTCGGCGTGTGTGATGCCACTGCAGAATGCCCAGCGACCCGAGACCACCACGCCGCCGGGAACGCGTCGCGCCTTGCCTTGCGGTGCCCACACGCCGGCGGCCAGGCCGCGACCGCCGCCGAACAATTCGTCGCGGCTCGCCGGCGGCAGATAGGCGACCAGCAGGGTGCTGGTGATCCCGATCGACACGCACCAACCGGCCGATGCATTGCCGCGGGCCACTTCCTCCGCACAGCGCAGAGCGGCG
>DATNFI010000057.1:0-30795 GCA_035606475.1 Mycobacterium sp.
CCAACATCAATCCCGCCAATGAAGACGTGCTCGGTGAGGTTGCCGATGCGTCGAAAGCCGATATGAACCGTGCGATCGACGCGGCGCGGCGATCCTTCGACGAGACCGACTGGTCGACCAATCGGGCACTGCGCAAGCGCTGCCTCTTGCAACTGCACGACGCCATTGAAAGCGAGTTGGAGGAACTACGCGAGGAACTCATCCTCGAGGTCGGCGCGCCTAGAGCGGTGACGCATGGTCCGCAGCTGGACGCGCCCCTGGAGGACGGGTTGAAGTTCCCGGCCCGGTTCATTGATTCTTTCGACTGGGAAACCGATCTCGGCAATGCGGTGGTGTCGTTGACCGGTGTGAACTCCGCCCGCCGGGTGTGGCACGAGCCCGTGGGCGTTGTCGGCGCGATCGTCCCATGGAACTTCCCGTTCGAGGTGACGATCAACAAGCTCGGGCAGGCGCTGGCCACGGGCAACACAGTGGTGCTCAAACCCGCCCCTGACACTCCGTTCAACGCCACCCGGTTGGGACGGTTGATCGCCGAAAAGACCGACATACCAGCCGGAGTGGTCAACGTGGTAACGGCGTCGGATCATCTCGTCGGTGAAGAGCTGACCTTGTCGCCGAAGGTCGACATGATCTCATTCACCGGATCCACCGCGGTCGGTAAACGCATCATGGAAAAGGGTGCGGCCACGATGAAGCGGCTGTTCCTTGAACTCGGGGGAAAGTCGGCGACCATTGTGCTCGAAGATGCCGACTTCGCCTCAGCGTGTCTGATCGGCATCGGTCCGCTGATGCACGCTGGCCAGGCGTGTGCAGCGCCGACTCGAATATTGTTGCCGCGCAGCCGCTACGCCGAAGGTGTGGCGATCCTGCAGGGGATCTACGAGAACATCCATGCTGGCGATCCCCAGGACCCGGGCACCATCTGCGGGCCGGTCATTTCGGCCAAACAACAACAACGCATCCTGGGCTACATCCGCAAGGGAGTCGACGAGGGCGCGACGATGCTCGTCGGCAGCACCGAACCGCCGAAAGAATTCGACAAAGGGTTCTGGGTCAACCCCACCCTGTTCACCGATGTCGACAACGCCATGACCATTGCCCAGGAAGAGATCTTCGGGCCCGTGCTGGTCGCGATCCCCTACGACGACGAAGACGACGCGGTCCGTATCGCGAACGACAGTGCTTACGGTCTGGCCGGCATGGTGATGTCGGGGTCGACAGAACGTGCATTGGCGGTTGCGCGCCGGCTGCGTGCGGGGTTCATCGGACTCAACGGCACCGCGGGATACGGGGCCGACATGCCTTTCGGGGGCTACAAGGACAGCGGTGTCGGACGTCAGAACGGAATAGCGGGATTCCACCAATACACGGAGATCAAATCCGTGGCTTATCCCGCGAACTGATAGGAGCATTGTGTCAGAGCTATTTGACGAACTCGAAGACTTCGCGGCATTTGACGACGTCGTATCGGGCGATGTCCGCGACCCGTACCCGGAGTTGGCAAAACAGCGTCACGACACCCCAATTCAACGAATAGACATGTCGACGATGCCCGGCGAGGAGGGCAAACCTGTCTTCATCGTCTACCGTCACGAGGACATTCAGACGATGCTGCGTGACCACGACACCTTCTCCTCGAGCGCCGTGATTCAGATCTTCGGCGACGTTCTGGGCCACCGGGCGCTGGTGGGCACGGATGAGCCCGTCCATGGCCGGCTGCGTTCGCTGGTAACCAAGGCGTTCACCCAAAAAGCGTTGGCGCGTTGGGAAGACGAGATCGTCGGTCGCATCGGCAACGAACTGATAGACGGGTTTGCCGCCGACGGCGCCACCGATCTGGTGAAAACCTTCACGTTCCCGTACCCGAGCCGCATCATTGCCGCGCTCCTCGGCCTCCCAGAGGAGGACTTTCCGCAGTTCCAGCGCTGGTCGGTGTCGATGTTGAGCTACACGATCAATCCCGAACGAGGGTTGGCGGCGTCAAGGGCCTTCGTCGAGTACTTCACTCCAATTCTGGAGGCTCGCCGGGCGGAGCCTCGCGAGGATCTGATCAGTAGCCTTGCCGCCGCCGAAATCGACGGCGAAAAGCTTGCGGACGAAGACATTTACTCCTTCATCCGGCTACTGCTTCCGGCTGGCGTGGAAACTACGTACCGTTCCCTGGGCAGCTTGCTGTTTGCACTCCTCACCCACCCCGACCAGCTTGACGCCATCCGCGCCGACCGAACCCTAGTACCGCAAGCCATTGAAGAAGGTGTGCGATGGGATGCGCCTCTGCTCAACATCACTCGTGTCGCCACTCGAGACACCGAACTGGGTGGAGTAGCCATCCCGCAAGGGTCATCGGTGATGCCCATGCTCGGCGCAGCCAACCGTCAAGAAGATCGGTACACCAAACCCGATGACTTCGACATCTTCCGGCAGGCGAAGGTCCCCATCAGCTGGGGCTACGGAGTCCATGTCTGCCTCGGGATGCACCTCGCCCGACTTGAGATGCGTACTGCCATCAACCTGTTGTTGGATCGGTTACCCAACCTCCGCCTCGATCCTGACGGCGACGACCCGCACATTCGCGGCATGGTCTTCCGCTCACCGACGTCGCTGCCGGTGTTGTTCGACCCGGCCTGAGAGTTTCGTGACGTTCAGTGAAAGGAACGAGAAGAAGCGCATGACCGACTTCGACGCAGTCGACTTTTTCACCGATGAATCCCTGGTGTCCGACCCGTACCGTTATTTCGACTATCTTCGGTCGAAATGTCCAGTGTCACAAGCAACTCCATTCAACGTAATGGCAATCACCGGATACGACGAAGCTCTAGCGGTCTACAAAGACCCGGCTTTCTCGTCGTGCAACTCCCTGGCGGGCCCGTTCTCCGGTTTTCCCTTCGGCCCTGACGGAGCCGACGACGTCACCGATCTGATCGAGGAGCATCGCCACATCGCCCCGATGGCTGAGCACATCTCCAATCAAGATCCGCCGCTGCACAGTCGGACCAGAAGCTTGATGAACAGGTTGATCACTCCGAAGCGCCTGAAAGAGAACGAGGAGTTCATGTGGCGGCTGGCGGACCAGCAACTGGACACGTTCATCGATCGAGGAAGTTGCGAGTTCTTGGCGGACTACGCAAAACCCTTTTCCCTGCTGGTGATCGCTGATCTTCTGGGTGTCCCTCAAGAAGATCATGAGGAGTTCAAGGCGCAATTCGGTACTCAAGTCGCGGGCGAGCTCGGGGAGGGAACAACAGCGCATAACCCCCTGCAATGGCTCAACGAGAAGTTCTACGCCTACATCGAGGATCGCAGGCGCTCGCCGCGTGGCGATGTGCTGACCGAGTTGGCCCAGGCAAAGTACGAAGACGAGTCGACGCCCGAGATCGAGGACGTGATGAACTTGTCGACGTTCCTCTTCGCCGCGGGAACAGAGACGACCACCAAGCTCGTCAGCGCGGCGGTACGTGTCATTGGTGAGAATCCCGAGCTCCAGGCGTCGCTTCGCGAGGACCGATCGAAGATTCCGGCTTTCCTCGAGGAAACGTTACGCATGGAAAGCCCAGTCAAGGCTCACTTCAGAATGGCCCGCAAAACGACCACGGTCGGCGGAGTGGAGGTGCCCGCGGGGACGACGGTCATGCTGCTGCCGGGAGCATGCAATCGTGATGACAGGAAGTTCAACTCTCCCAACACATTCGATGTCAATCGATCGAATGTACGCGAGCAAATTGCCTTCATCCGAGGCGTCCACTCGTGCCCAGGTGCTCCGTTAGCGAGGGCTGAGGGACGGATCTCGATGAACCGCATCCTGGACCGCATGGCGGATATCGGACTTTCAGAGGCACATCACGGGCCGGTGAGCGAGCACCACTATGAGTTTGAGCCGACCTTTATCCTGCGTGGCCTACGTGAACTGCACGTGACCTTCACCCCTGTTGGCTGAATCGGGAGACCCATGTCGAAAACTGTTCTGGTCACAGGCGGATTGGGGCTGGTGGGCTCGCAAACCGTCCGGAGATTGGTCGAACTCGGTCAACGCGTGGTGGCTACGGATCTTGACACGAAAGCCAACCGGAAGGTCGCTGCGAAACTGCCGAGCGGTGCCGAATTCCGGCCGGCCGATCTCACCGATTTCGCGCAAGTGCGGCGTCTGCTCTCCGAGGTCGCCCCGGACGCGATCATCCATCTCGCAGCGGTCATCGCACCCGCGATCTACCCCATACCCAAGGTCGCCCGACGGGTGAACGTAGACGCCACTGAGAATCTGGTCCGCATCGTCGAGGGGTTACCGAAGCAACCGCGATTCGTCCATGCGTCGAGCATCACCGTGATGGGTCCCCGGAATCCGCACCGCACAACGCCTCCGCTGAGGGTCGAGGAACCGATGCGACCCTACGACGTCTACAGCGGTCAAAAGTCCGAGGCCGAGGAGATCGTGCGGGGATCGACCCTGGAATGGGTGGTCCTGCGCCTCGGGGCGGTGCTCAGCCCGGATATGGGGGCATTGCCGGTCACCACTGACGCGATGTACTTCCAAGCCGCGCTGCCCAGCGACGGTCGGGTGCAGACCGTCGACGTCCGCGACGTCGCATGGGCGTTTGCCGCGGCAACCACCGCCGACGTCGTTCGCGAGACCTTGTTGATAGGCGGCGACGATTCTCACCGATTGACTTACGCCGAAGTCACCTCGGGCCTGGTGGCGGCTCTGGGCATACCGGGCGCGATCCCGCCGGGCCGGCCCGGTGATCCAAACAGCGATGATGACTGGTTCGTCACAGACTGGATGGACACTACTCGCGCCCAGGAGGCGTTGCAGTTTCAGAATCATTCGTGGTCGGACCTGAAGACCGAGTTGGCGCAGAAGTACCGGTTGTTGCACTACCCGGGCAGGCTTATCGCCCCGATCGTGCGACTGTTCATGGCGCGCAGCTCGCCGTATCGGAACGCGCCGGGTCAGTACGCCGACCCTTGGGGCGCAATACGTTCCAAGTTGGGTGAGCCCACTTGGGATCGACCTTAAGCCGCAATCGAATTGCCCACGGTCGACTGACAAGAAGCGTTCGAGGAAAGGACATTCATGCGAGTGCCTCGCGCTGTCGCGAAGTTCCATCGGCGTGCCACCAATCCTGTGGCTCGCTCGCTTACACCGTGGCTTCCATGTTTGGGGACCCTTGAGCACACCGGCCGCAAGTCCGGCAAGCAATATCGAACGCCCCTCTTGGTTTTCAGGACGCACAGCGGGTTTGTCATTCTAATCGGGTACGGACTCGGATCGGACTGGCTGAAGAACGTATTGGCCGGCGGGCCGACCGTACTGCACAAGCGAGGCAAGGCCATCCCGCTGACCAATCCACAGATCGTCGAGAAGGCCGAGGCCGCACCGCTCATCACACCGGCGCCCCGGCTGTTCTATCGCATATTCCCCTACAACGAAGCAGCATTGGTGTTGTGTTATCCGCCCGAGTTGGAGGTTCGCCGTGTCTGATCCCGTCGAAGTGGTCCGCGAGTTCTGCGCCCTGATGGAACGCCGTAACCCCGATGCTCTGCGCCCATTGCTGGCTGACAACGCGGTTTATCAAAACGTCGGTATGCCGGCCTTCACCGGCGTCGATGCCATCGTGGAGAACTTGGGCGCGCAGTTCTCGATGTTCCCCGACGCCTACGCATTCGAGATCGTCAACATCGCCAATGACGGTTCAGTCGTGCTGACCGAACGTCTCGACTACATCCAGATCCCTGACGGAGGCAAGCCGGCCGTTCCGGTGATGGGAACGTTCGTCGTCGGAGATGACGGCAAAATCACCCGGTGGACGGACTATTTCGATCTCAACCTCACCGTTAAACTTCTCCAAGGCGAAGACATCAGCGCGCTGGTTCCAGTCGCGTCGTCGACATGACTGACGCGACGGCCGACGAGGTTGACGAGAAACCGTCCGAGACAAGTGTTGTTTCCGAAGGCACCGATCCATTCACATTGACGGGGCGTTCCAGGATTTGGCTTCTCATCGTCTGCTCGATGGGTGTGCTCCTGGTCATCTCTTCAATGGTGGCCCTGAATGCCGCGCTGGGCGCTATAGCCAAGGAAACCCTTGCGACACAGTCACAATTGACGTGGATAGTCGACGGCTACACGCTCGTGATGGCGTGCCTGCTACTGCCCGCCGGCGCTCTAGGGGATCGATACGGGAGGCGCACGATACTCCTTGTCGGACTTGTCATCTTCGCCACTGCATCGTTAGTGCCCATCCATTTCGGTAGTCCGACGTCGCTGATCATCGCCCGGGGCGCCACCGGAGTCGGCGCGGCAGCGATACTGCCCGCCACCCTCTCGTTGTTGACCGCCGCCTACCCGGAAGAGGAGCGCAACAAGGCAATTGGCATCTGGGCCGGCGTGTGCGCGTCGAGCGCAATCGTCGGGTTCATGGGGACTGCAATACTTACGCAGTACGGCCCATGGCGAATCATCTTCTGGGCATTCGTGGCAGCAGCGGCACTATTATTCGTGTTCGCCCTCACGATTCCGTCGTCGAAGGACCCCGAGGCCACACCCATTGATTGGTTCGGCGCCCTGCTGATCGGTTCGGCGGTCGCAGTTTTCGTCTTCGGCGTCATCGAAGCCCCCCTTCGCGGGTGGAGCAACCCCACCGTGTACAGCTGCCTCGCCGGCGGAATCCTGCTCGCCGTCGTTTTCGGCTTTGTCGAACTGCGCCGCAGCCATCCACTGCTCGACATCCGCGTATTTACCAGACCCGACATGCTTTCCGGCTCAATCGGGATGACAACGCTGTTCTTTGCCATTTTCGGATTCTTCTTCTTGATCATGCAGTACCTGCAACTTGTGATGGGCTACAGCGCACTGCAAACCGCTATCGCGCTTTGCCCGTTAGCGATCCCGCTACTCGTCTTCGCCGCGCTCACCCAGTGGTACTTGACCCGCTTCGGGTTACGTATCTCTGTGGCGGCGGGACTCGCGATCCTGGCGGCAGGGTTGTTATGCATGCGTCTGCTCAATGCTGACTCGACGTACTTTGATCTGGCTTGGCCGATGTTGGTCCTCAGTACCGGAATGGGCATCTGCAATGCGCCGTCAACCACCGCGATCACAGGGGCAGTTCCCCTGAGCAAGCAAGGCGTAGCCTCTGCAATCAACGACACCACGAGGGAGATCGGTGGTGCGCTGGGCATCGCACTCGCCGGCTCGATCCTGGCTGCCGGATACAGTCACGCACTCATCTCCAACGTCGCGATGCTGCCACCGACAATCAGGCAACCCGCGCTTGGTTCGCTTGCGCAAGCACTGACGATCGCCGACCGGCTGGGACCGCAAGGCCGTGCTCTGTCCAGACACTCGAAAGAGGCCTTCGTGCTCGCTATGCATTCGTCTCTCCTGATGCTGGGCGTAGTCGTTCTGATTTCTGCTGCCGCCGTTGCCATCTGGGGACCCGGACGCGATGGTCGACAACTGCGGATCGTCCGACGCTTCACATCCAAGAGCGCTCCGGACCTATGACCGATAAGAAGAACAATCCGGCCCGATAAACTGCTACGCGACGACGAAGACGAGGAAGTGCCCTAGCTGTGCGCGCCCGGGCAATACACGCTGATGGCATCCAGCAGAAACGGCCGGACCTGAGGGCCCGTCAGGCCCTGATTTTCCAACTTCGAGGCGAGCTGCAGCATGGCGCTACTGAACGGGCTTGGCATCGCGCCGAAGTGGAGCGTGAATATCCCCGAGCGAGAGAGGTTGTCGTTGTCGCACCGTTCATGCGCGAGAGCGATCAATTGATCTGGCGGACCGGCAGTGATCCCGTCCCGCGACAGCAACGCCAAGAACTGGTCGTCGGATGCGTCCGCGTGGGCGACAGCTCCCGACATCAGTAGCGCAGTCGCAGCGACGAGCCAGGCGGAGCGGTTGACGACCATGGCTTAGCGTGCCACCGATTACGCCGGACCGCGACTCCAGAGACCGCTACTTCGCCGAGCCGATGAAACCGAGCACCAGGTCGGCTACCTTGTCCGGCTCGTCGAGTTGGAGGAAGTGCCCGGCGTTGTCGACCACGGTCACGTCGCTGTCCTCGGGCAGCGCGTTGGGGATCCAGCGGGTGAAAGCCGATGTCATGCAACCGTCGTCGCGTCCGTGGAGGTACAGGATGGGCAGCTTCGGCGGCGACGTCCAATGACTGTGCAGATCGCGGTACTGCGCCGGCGGACGGGTGTTGCGGATCGTCGCGCGATAGGGCCCGAGCGCGGCGCGCCAGGCCTCCGGCGTGCCGATCGCGGCATCGACGTGGCGCAGGTCGGCTTCGGCGTCGTAGCCCGGCGACCAGGCTTTCCACAGTCGCGGCAGCACCCAGGAGGCGGAACGCTCTGGCAGCCAAGGCAATTGGAAGTACATGATGTACCAGCTGCGCAGCAACTGCGGCGGTATCTGCGCCAGCAGTCGGCCCGCGTTGGGGACTCGGCCACGGAAGGCCGCCGCCGGCGGGACCGACATGATCACCGCCTTGGCGAACGGGCTGTCCGGAATCGCGGCCAGACCGTTGGCGGCCATCGCACCCCAGTCGTGGCCGATCACCACGTCGCTTTCGGTGCCGCCGATGGCGGCGCGTATCTGCAGCGCGTCGTCCATCAACGCGCCGATGTGATAGCTGCCGTCCGACGGAATCGACGACGGCGCATACCCGCGCATGAACGGCGCCACCACCCGCCAGCCGGACTCGGCCAACCGGGGCGCGACCTTGCGCCAGCCATAAGCGGTGTCGGGAAAACCATGCAGGCACAGCGCAATTGGCCCATCCAGCGGCCCCCAGGTGAGGGCCTTTAAGTCCACGGCGGGAGCCTTGACGTCGATCCAGCGGTATTCGGTCATCACCTGAATCCTTAACGTGGGTGATTAGTAGTGGTCGAAATTCGGAGGTCAGCCAGCGTCCGCCGATCTTGACGGTCTGCGACGACGCGTTGCTGTTTGGTTTGGGGAATGAGTTCCCGCTGCGATCAGATTGGCGACATGGGCGATCGGTGCCACCTGCGCGCGCCGCTGGGTCCGCACCACGTACACGACGTCGGCATCGTCGTCGTCGGGCATACTTCCCAAGTTACGTGGTCATCCGATGGCTCAGACCGAAGCTACGGCTTTCTCGAGGTCTGCGATGACGATCTTGTGCATGCCGAGCATCTCCTGGGTGGCGGCGGTGGCGACGGCCGGATCCGGGTGGCCGACTAGGTCGTAGAGCCGCTGCGGAACGACCTGCCAACTCAGTCCGAATTTGTCTTTGCACCAGCCACACTGCGACTCCTGGCCGCCGTCGGCGATCAGCCGATCCCAGTAGTAGTCCACCTCGTCCTGGTCCTTGCAGTTGATCGTGAAGGACACCGCTTCGCTGAAGTGGAAGTGCGGACCGCCGTTGATCCCGATGAATCGCTGCCCGTCGAGAACGAAGGAGCCAGAGAGCACCGAGCCGGGCTCGCCGGGTCCGGCGTCGGTGGTTCGGTTCAGGCCCTCGATGCTCGAGTTGGGAAAGATCGATGCGTAGAACGTCGCCGCCTCCTCGAGGTTGTTGTCGAACCACAACGTGGGCGTGATCGAGGGCATGCGATCTCCTCATAGTCGTCTGCGGGTGTCTGAAGAGGTAGACCCCGGCGAACACGAAAACTCATCTGAGTAACGTCAAAGTGCGATCGACCGAGAGGACCGCCTGTGACTGCCGTGCGCAACACTCCCAAGACCGTCGAGTTCTCCGGGATTCAGGGGCTCACCCTGGTCGCCGACGAGTGGGGTCGCGGCAGCGAGGCGTCCGCCGATAAGCCGAGCATTCTCATGCTGCACGGCGGCGGCCAGAACCGGTTCTCGTGGAAGAACACCGGCCAGGTCTTGGCCGACCACGGCTTCCACGTCGTCGCGCTGGACAGCCGCGGGCACGGGGACAGCGATCGGTCGCCCAACGCCGATTACGACATCGAGACGTTGTCCGCCGACGTCATGCAGGTCCTCGACGCCATCGGCCGGCCGGTGATCCTGATCGGGGCCAGCATGGGCGGCCTGACGGGCATCCTCGTCGCCGACCGGGCCGGGCCGAAGCGGGTCACCCGGCTGGTGCTCGTCGACGTGGTCCCGCGCTTCGAGAAAAGCGGCAGCGCACGAATCCGGGACTTCATGTTCAGCGGGCTGCATGGCTTCGCCTCCCTGGATGAGGCCGCCGACGCCGTCGCCGCATATCTGCCGTACCGGACCAAACCGCGCAGCCCCGAGGGGCTGAAGAAAAACCTTCGCCTGCGCGACGGCCGCTGGTACTGGCACTGGGATCCGGCGTTCATGACCAAGCCCGGCGACGACCCGGAACTGCGCACCGAGAACTTCGAGCACGCCGCGGCCAACCTGACGATCCCGGTGCTGCTGATCCGCGGCAAGCTCTCCGACGTGGTCAGCCCCGAAGGCGTGCGGCACTTCTTGGAGACCGTGCCCAATGCGGAGTTCGTCGAGCTATCCGACGCCGGCCACACCGCCGCGGGCGACGACAACGACGCCTTCAGCGACGTGGTGGTGAAGTTCGCGACCCGCTAGGCGCTAGTCAGCCGCCGACGCCGGGCTTCTCCGCGTGCCCACCGAACTGCTTGCGCATCGCTGACAGCGCCTTGTTGGCGAAGTCGTCGAGGCTGCGCGAGGCGAACCGAGACTGCAGCGCCGTGGTCAACACGGGCGCGGGCACGCCCTCGTCGATAGCCGCGATCGCCGTCCAGCGGCCCTCGCCCGAGTCGGACACCCGGCCGGAGAATTCGTGCAGATCCGGCGATTCGTGTAAAGCGATTGCGGTCAGGTCCAGCAGCCAGGAACCGACGACGCTGCCGCGGCGCCACAACTCGGCGACGTCCTCGATGTTGAAGTCGTATTGGTAGCACTGCGGATCCGACAGCGGCGCGGTCTCGGCGTCACCGGCCTGCACGCGTTTGCCGATGTCGGCGTTGCGCAGGATGTTCAGCCCCTCGGCGATCGAGGCCATCATGCCGTACTCGATGCCGTTGTGAACCATCTTGACGAAGTGGCCGGCACCGGAGGGGCCGCAGTGCAGGTAGCCCTTCTCGGGTTGCGCAACCTCACCCTCGCGGCCCGGGGTACGCGGTGCGGCGTCGACTCCGGGTGCGATCGTGGCGAACAGCGGCTCCGCGTGCTCGAAGGCATAGTCGTCGCCGCCGACCATCAGACAGTAACCACGCTCGCGGCCCCACACCCCACCGCTGGTGCCACAGTCGATCAGGTGAATTCCCTTCTCGGACAGCAGCTTTGCGTGCTTGAGGTCGTCGCGGTAGTAGGAGTTTCCACCGTCGATCACGATGTCGCCGGACTCGAGGGTGTCGGCCAGCTGTTCGATCACCGAGGAGGTGATGGTGCCGGCGGGCACCATCACCCACACGACGCGCGGCGTGGACATCTTCTGGGCCAGCTCTTTGAGCGAGAAGACTCCGGTGGTGTTTTTCTCGTCGGCCATCGCCTTGACCGCGTCGTCGCTGTGGTCGTAGACCACGACTTCGTGTCCGTGGTCGGCCACGCGGCGAGCGATGTTGGCGCCCATTCGGCCTAAGCCGATCATCCCTAGCTGCATGCGCTGTTCTCCTTGGTTAGTGGTTATTGGCTAGCCACGGCTGTTGCCAGCCGCGATGTCCTCGTAGCAACTCGCGGGCCGCATCCGGCCCCCAGCTGCCGGACTCGTAGTGGTGGATATCGCCGGGGTGATCGAGCAGCGGCTGGACGATCCGCCACGTCTCCTCGATGGCGTCTTCGCGGGCGAACAGCTGGTGGTTGCCCGTCAGCGCGCCGTGCAGCAGCCGTTCGTACGGCAGCAGCGGCTCGCCGAGGTCAGCCATGAACGACGAGTCGAGGTGCAAGTCCCGCCAGCGGTCGCCGTCGAGCGCGGTCAGCTGCAGGCGCAGGCCGGGGTCCGGGTCGATGCGCAGCACGATCTGGTTGGGCTCGGCCCGCCGCCGGTCCGGCATGAACGCCAGCGACGGAACCCGATGGGTGAACAGCCGCACCTCGGTGATCCGCTCGGTCAGCGCCTTGCCCGCCCGCAGGAAAATCGGTACCCCGGCCCAGCGCCAGTTGTCGATCTCCACCCGCAGCGCAACGAAAGTCTCGGTCTCCGAATCCTTTGCCACCCCGTCGATGTCGGTGTAGCCGCGGTACTGGCCGCGCACGCTGCGCTCCGGGTCGATCGCCGGTATGGCCCGCAGGACGTCGGCCTTCTTGTCGTTGAGGTCGTCCGCGCTCGGCCCGACGGGCGGCTCCATCGCCACCCCGGCGAGCACCTGCAGCAGGTGGTTTTGCACAACGTCGCGCAGGGCGCCGACACCGTCGTAGAAGCTGCCGCGGTCGTCGACGCCGAAGTTCTCGGCCATGGTGATCTGGATTTCGGAGATGCTGGTTCGGCTCCACAGCTCGGCCAGGGCCAGGTTGCCGAAGCGCAGGTACTCCAGTTCGACGACCGGTTCCTTACCCAGGAAGTGGTCCACCCGGAAGATCTGGTCTTCGTCGAGGACGGCGCGCAGTCGCTCGTTGAGTTCGAGCGCGGACTTCAGGTCATGGCCGAACGGCTTTTCCACCGCGACCCGCGATCCGGTCAGTAGCTCGGCGTCGGCTAGCTGCTCCACGATCGGCGCGAACAGCGAAGGCGGCATCTCGAGGTAGAACAGGCAGTGGCGCTTGGCGCCGATCTGCTTTTTCAGCGCCTTATAGAGCTTGGGATCGGTCACGTCCCCGGGTAGGTAGGACAGTCGCTTGGCCAGCCGATCGAATACCGTGCTGTCGATCGTTTCGCCGGCGCCCTCAATGGCCGTGCGGGCCCGCTTGACCAACTCGTCGACGCTGATGTCGTCGCTGGCAACGCCCAGGATCGGGCAGTCCAGCAACCCCCGGTGCTCCAGCCGGTAGAGGGCCTGGAACGTCATCTTGCGGGCCAGATCGCCGGTGATTCCGAATATCACCAGCAGGTCCGAGGCGTGAGCGCCGGATTCGACCAATCGGGACCTCCACGAGAATTCGACTCGGCTCCGGCTCAACACTTGCACATATCGCCTCAGTCGATCCCGCCGTGGCCAGCTTCAACCCTAAACGTGGGCGTTCGGCCCGACAACCGGAGACCAGGTTGCGTAACCGTTTAGTTAGCCGGCCAAACACGCGGGCCGCAGAATTTTCGAAATAGACGCTCGCGGTTGACCTTTCGCTTCACTGCCAGTTATCCGCGAAAGCTATCATCAGCGGCGAATTGGGCGCTGTCGCTGCGGAAGTCGCGATCGATCAGGGAAGATGCGTGGCATGCCTGCCCACATCATGGTCGCGGTCTACCTCCTGGCCGGCCTGGTCGTGGCCGAAGCGGTGGCAATCGGCGTGCTCTGGCGGCTCTGGACCAACAGCAAGGCTGCGGTCGAGGAGCTGCAGCGGCAACCCGACCTACTCAGTTTCGGGTCGAAAGCGGTCAAGACGGTATGGCAGACCGCGAACCTGGTACGCAAGGAAGGGTTCGGCGCCGCGGTGCGCAGCTCGATCGAAGACCTCGCCGACTGGGCCGAAGTGGAGCGGCCGGATCTGGCCCGGGTGACGCCGGACGGCAAGGTGGCGATTCTGTTCTCCGACATCGAGGAGTCGACCGCGCTCAACGAACGGGTCGGCGACCGGGCCTGGGTGCGGCTGATCGGCGAGCACGACAAACAGGTTCGCAAGTTGGTCAAGGCCCACTCGGGGCACGTGGTCAAAAGTCAAGGCGATGGGTTCATGATCGCGTTCGCGCAGGCCGAAGACGCGGTGCGCTGTGGCATCGACATGCAGGACGCACTACACCGGGATGCACAACGTAAGCGGCGCAACGGAATTCGGGTACGCATCGGGATACACGCGGGCCGCTCGGTTCGGCGTGGCGACGACCTGTTCGGGCGCAACGTCGCGATGGCCGCCCGGGTTGCCGCCGAAGCCTGTGGCGGCGAGGTCCTGGTGAGCGAGACGGTGCGCAAGGCCCTCAGCGACTGCGCGGATCTGGAGTTCGACGGCGGCCGCGAGGCCGAGTTGAAGGGCTTCGCGGGCACGCACCGGCTGTACGCGGTCGCTGCCGCTTAGCCTGTCCGCCGGTCTAGTCCTCGCCGGCCTCGGCCAGGCGCTGCTGCAGTCGGTCGCGGATCTCGCCTGCGCTGTAGGCCCGTCGCCGCCGTTGGTCGCGAACCACCAGCACGCCGCCGGCCGCCACCCCGACAACCCCGGCCAATCCCAGCAACTTCCAGACGGTGCGCATCGGCTCAGGTTATTCGCGAGTGCATTCCAGCGGGGACGGTATGTGCATATGGTTCGGGAGTGGATACGCACACCGTGAGCGTGAGCCAGGCCCTGGAGCACACCAGAACCGGCGATGTCTGGTTGTTCCGGGGGCAGTCCGGACCTGACCGCGCAATCCAGACCATGTCGAACAGCCCGGTCAACCATGTCGGCATGACAGTCGCCATCGAGGATCTGCCGCCGTTGATGTGGCATGCCGAGCTCGGCGACAAGCTGACCGACGTCTGGACCGGCACCAACCATCGGGGTGTGCAGCTCAACGATGCCCGGGAAGCGATCGAGCGCTGGCTGACCCGTTACGGGCAGCGCTGCTGGTTGCGGCAGATGACGCCCGACGTCGACCACGATCAGGAGAACCGGCTGCTGCGGGTCATTGCCCGGATGGACGGCACACCGTTCCCGTCCACTAGCCGGCTGACACTGCGGTGGCTACGCGGGCAGCTACCGACCAGGTATGACTGGGTGCGCGGACTCCCCTGGATCGACGCCCGCGTTCGCGAATCGACGCGGCGGCGAAGGGCCGAGCAACGCAAGGCAGGCTTCGAATCCGCCTACTGCGCAGAGACGGTGGCGGTTACCTACGAGGAGATGGGGCTGATCGAAACCGAGAAGCGGTCGAATTGGTTTGATCCTGGCCGGTTTTGGAGCGGGGACGATCTCCCGTTGATTGCGCCGTATCGTCTCGGCAGCGAAATCTCGGTGGTGGCAGACTGACCGCCCAGGCCGCGATCACCAAGCAGCCGACCGCGTATGCGGCGCCCGCTGCCGGGATTCCGCGCGAGGTGAGCCACAACGCCGCCAGGACGACCAGATACATCGTGCCGAACCATTGCACGAATCCGTTGGGCTGCAGGGTGACTCGTCGCCATTGTTGAATGAGGGTCGGCAACGCGAACAGCGTGATCGCGGCCAACTCGATCGAGAAGATGATCGCCTGCACACCAGTGTGCGGACGAGCGCCGCCGAACAGCGACGTGGGGATGCTCAGGACGGCGATGCCGATGGGCACCAGCGCGCCGGCCAGCACCGTCCGCCCCGCGAGATGTGATCCCTTGACGAGTCGCAGGACCAGCACGGTAACCACGATCGGGCCGAGGGTGGCGAAGATGAACACGCTTGTCATCGGCACCGACGCCAGCATCGGGCGATTGATCGGGTTGGCCGTGTTCCATGCCCACCAATGCAATTGGGGTCCGAGTTGGTCGAAGACTTCGTAGAGGCAGTGATGGACGAAGCCGACACACACGGCGCCGGCGATGATTCCGCGATCCCGGAACACCCCTAGGCCGCGGACGATCTCGTACGCGAGGCTGACCACGGCCGGGTATAGCGCGATGATGTAGAGCGGTAGCCGGTCGAACAGAAATTGCACGGTAAAGACGTTGTGCGCGAACACGACTCCGAGCTGGTCTTGGATGCCGAAGACGTTCGGAAAGTACAGCGGAATCTCGATGGCGAACAAGTAGACGACGGTGGCGAACCAGAGTGCGAGATTGGTCGGATCGCCGTCTCGACGGAGTCGGCGGATCGCGTGGATCAGCGCCATCACCGCCCCGGTGACCATCATCAGTTCCAGGACGGGCAGGGTCCAGTTGGTCAGACTCAACGGGTTACGCAGATGGACGAACGCCGGCGCGTGTTGGCAACTGAAGCGGCCGAGCGGCCCGGCGACCGCGTCGAACGCGGCGGTGCACTGCTGCGTCATCAGGACGCGTACCAATGCGTGACGTCGCCGCCGGAGTTCCATCGCTCGAACCACTCATCGGCGAACGCCGGCAACGGCTGGTGCTCGGGGTTGTGAAACGGTGTCTGGCTCAACAGGACCCGGACCGCGGCAAGGTAGCGCTGCCTGCGCGGAACGGTGGCAAACGCGCCGGGGATCGTCGCCCGCGTTCGGCTCAGCCGCTCACGCAGCGCTTGCTTCAGCCCGAACGCCGGCAGGAAGGTGCGGGCATCGACCTTGCGATCCGCCTCGGGCACATGGTCATTCACGCCGTCGGCGATGATTCGCGCTACCGAGAGCAGGTGCCGAAACACCGCGGGCAAGGCGCGAATCCGGTACCAACTGTCCCCCACCGCCGCGTCGTAGATGACCAATGCCGAACTGCGGTGCTCAACCTCTTCGACGAAGTGCCACATCAACAGCGACGCCACCCGGTCGTCGCCGGGCCGGAACAGCGTCGCCTCGTTGTCGAGCATCATCTTGAAACTCGGGGTGAACGTCGCCTCCAGGTCGGCGATGTAGGCCAGCCGAAACTTCACCGGGGTGGTGCTGGTGACCTCGTCGAAGCTGGCCATCGTTTCGTCAAAGGTGCGCTGCAGCCCGGGGTATCGCTTGATCAGCGCGGCCACATGCTTGCGGTGCGTGCTGGAGTGCTGGGCCTCTTGACGCAGGAACGCCGTCGCCTCGGCGGCCACCTCCGGATCGGTGATCAGCGGCTTGGCCTCCTGGACGGCGGCGACGATCATCTGCTCGAAGCCGATCGCGATCATCGAGGTCGCGTTCATGAAGAACGAGAACTGCGGGTTGGCCGGGTTCCACTCCCAGGGCACGTCGTCGGTGAAGTCGAACTTCGGCCGACGGACTTCGAGGGCGGTCATGACGTCTCCCGGGCTGTGATTACACACAATGCTCATGCATGTGTCATGTGTGTATTCTTGGCTGAGTCGAGCGGGAGAGTCAAGGCTGATGGGACGCAAAGGGTGGGCGGGTTCTCCGCCGGCGGACGACGCGGAAGCGCGCAAGCGGATCATCGACGCGGCGTTGCGGCTGGTGGATCGGCGCGGCGCAGCGCAAACCACGGTGTCCGACATCGCCGAGTCGCTGAGCATCACCCGCCGGACCGTCTACCGCTACTTCACCGGCACCGAGGAACTGTTCACCGCCGTCGCCGAGGTGGCGCTGGGCAGCTTCGTTGCGCAGGTCGACCAGCTGGTCGCCAACCTCGACGTCACCAGTCAGCTCGTCGAAGTCGTCGCGCACATCGTCGAACGGCTACCCCACGAACCGCAGCTGGCGTTGCTGCTGGCCAACGATCGGTCCAACGTGTTCAGCCGCGCGATGCTAACGCCGTACGTGATCGCACGATGCCGCGCGATCCTTCACCATGCCCAAATCGACTGGGGGCAGCTCGGTTTCGACGACCACACCATCGACGAGCTCATCGAGTTCCTGCTGCGCATCATCCAGTCGATGGTGATCGCGCCACCTGACCCGCCGCGGTCGGCCGCCGAGCTGCGCGCCTTTCTGCACCGCTGGATCGGCCCGGCGCTGTCACACCCCGCGCTGTCACCTACCGACCCTGGCGCGCGCCTCGTCGGTGACCGGGGTGAACAGGTTGACGAGGTTGCCATCCGGATCTCGGAATAACAGCGCCCGGTTGCCCCACGGCATCGTCGTCGGCGCCGTCACGATCTCGCCGACATGCGGGTGCAGCCGCTCGTACTCGGCGTCCACGTCGTCGACGAGGAACTCGACGATCGCGCTCCGGTTGGCTGCCGGCTCGGCGGATCCGGCTCCGAACAGCGGCACGGTCTTGTCGCTGCCGATCGCCAAAGTGCCCACGGGCGTGGGGATTTCGGCGAAAAGCTCGTTGCCCCATACGGCTGCGGTCTCGGTCACCTTCTCGTAGAAGTCGACGAGCCGCTTCACGTCGGCGGTGATGATCCTGGTTGAAACGAATTTCATGGTGGCGATGCTAGGCCCGCCCTACGACAAGACGGTCAGAGCGGGGTCCAGATGTTGTTGTTCCAGAATCCCCAAGCGCGGGCGGTCATGTTCCACATCACCTGCGCGCCCGGCGCCCACGGCGGTGGCGGCGGCTGCGGCGGCGCCCAAGCCGGCGGAAGTCCCCACGGGCCGTTGCCCATCGCACCGCCCTGGCCCGCGGCCCGCTGCCAGTCGTGGCATTGGTTCCAGTCCCAGTCGTAGATGGCGCCCCAGGCCGCATCCCACGGCTGGCCCGGACACCAATGGAAGGCCGGCACCGGCGCCGCGTGGGCGGTTCCGCTGGCGACGAACGCCATCGTCAATACCCACGCCACTCGCTTCATGGTCGCCACCTCCCAGAGTGTGCCCTAGCCGGCCACCAGCCATCCACTAAACCGCGCGCGAGGCAGGAGGCGGTACCCACGCCTGCAATGCGCGACGACCGATCAACTGGCAGTTGTGGGTGAAGGCCAGCTTCTTGGCCGCATCGGTGAATTCCTGATTACTGATCACGATGCTCTTCGTGCAGTCGTGGTGGCGTGCGCCGGCGACCACCTGCTGGACGGCCGCGACGCCGACGGGCCTGCCGAGGCGCTTGCATTGGACCGCCACCGACCTGTCGTCGCGCCGGGCGATCAGGTCGACACCGTAATCGCCGCTGCCCGGGGTGAAGCTGACCTGCCAGCCGGCCCGCTCAAGGCGCGCGGCGACATAGTCCTCGAAGTCCGTTCCGGTCATCGCGTCGATCGCGGCCATACCGTCAACCGGCCGCCGACGTTCGGCCGAGAGCAACACGGCCAGGAGCAATCCGACCGCTGCCCCCGCGAGGCCCACCTTGACGCCGTGTCCGACGAGGCCCGCGAAGACCCCGAAGTAGACCGGCAGGAACAGGTAAGTGATCTTCATCGTGCGCTGATGGTAGGGGCGCTCACCGACATTCGTTGTCGCGCTTGGCTACGTCGCTGCGTCGTCATTCGACGGTTCTATTGTGGCGTCAGCACCACGAGCGGAATCTTCCGATCTTTCGAAGATGCCTCGTACTTGTCGTAGATCGGGATCCATTGGTTGGCCAGCGCCCAGAGACGGTCGTGCTCCGCACCGGTAGCTTCCCGGCCCACGAATCGACCTTCGACGCCGCCCCCGTAAAGCGTCACGGTGGGGTGCGCTAAGACGTTGTGATACCAGGCTGGATGGCGCGTGCTGCCGTAGTTCGACGCCACGAGGATGACCCGATCACCGTCGGTGAAATAGATCAAAGGCGTGACGCGCTCGATTCCTGACTTGGCACCGGTGTGGGTCAACAGCACGAAACGCGGCCATACTCCGATGGAATTCACACGTCCGCGCGTACGTCGCATCAGTGGTTCATCGATTTTCGGCGAAATATGCCGCAGATACCACTGCCCGGCCGATGTCATCGCGACCTTTCCAATCGCGGCCTTGACGCGTCCGCGACCGTCGGTGGTCGGATCCACACCTGGGATGGACATGCGGGGATCGTAGTGCCCGCGGCGCAGACATCGGCCCGAAACGGGCGACATTGATGCGGGACTACTGCCGCCCCTTCAATAGGTGGGCATACGGATCGGCTTCTACGCCAACGGATTCCGGCATCGGGTAGTAGGTTTTGATCAGCAGATCGCCGTCGTCGTCCCAGGCGAATGTCTCTATGCTGTACGCCATTTGAACGTTCGGCTCGGCACCGAAATGGTTCTCACACACCCAGGCCATCTCGTTCCCGTTGACCTGAACCGTGAGCATCTTGATCGTGAGGATCGACTGGAACAGATCGAACGCATCCGAGGTAGCGGCCGCAAAGCCGTGTTTCTCTTCGGTGCCGACCGGGTCGAACATGCGGACCTCGCCGGGGCAGATCGTGCGCCACGAGGCCACCCACTCCTCTTTCTTTCCCGCATTCCAGAGGTCGGCATGCTTGGCGGCATGCGCCAATCGCGCGCCGCGGCTCGGCACCTTGCTCATGTAGCCCCCTCGGTTGGTGTTGACGTCGCCACCATATCTGGACACCTGTCCAGCGGGAAGGGTCAGCGGTTGGCTGTCCGACGACGGTCGAATATCCACGTCGAGCTTCGCGCAGAGCTCCCCCGCGTTAGTCTTTGCCGATGATCGCGGGCGACAAAGCGCCTGACTTCACCCTGTACGACCACACCGGTCGGCCTAGAACCCTGTCCGCTCTCCTTGCCGCCGGGCCGGTTGTGCTGTTTTTCTTCCCACTGGCGTCCTCGCCGATCTGCACAGCTCAGGCCTGTCATTTCCGGGACCTCAGCGCCGAGTTCGCCAGGGTGGGCGCCCAGCGGGTGGGCATCAGCACCGACGCAGTCGACCGGCAGGCCCACTTCGCCCGACAACGGTCGTTCGACTACCCGCTGCTCTCCGACGCCGACGGCGTGGTGTCCGAGCTGTTCGGGGTGCGCCGGGGCAGGCTCGCGAAGCTGCGTCGATCGGTGGTCGCGCGTGAGGATTCTCGGCGTCGCCGGCATGGCCGGCGTCGTGGCCTGCTGGCGCGGCTGCTGCCGGTCAGGCGGACCACGTTCGTCATCGACACCGACCGCACCGTCCTGAAGGTCGTCGCCAACGAGGTGCGTGCATCGGTACACGCCGACGAGACCTTGCGGTTCTTGGGAGCCCACAAGGCGAATCAGCAGCCGGAGGACGTGAGCGAACCGGTCAGCGACTGGTTCGCCGAGCCGGAGACGGTGGACGAGCCGAGCTTGGTCCGGCCGTTCACGCTGGCGACGGGCCGTATCGACGCCGGGGTCGACGTGGCACTCGAGGCTCCGGTCGAAGCGCTCGACACCACGGCGAACCCGCCGCGCTGGCGGAAAAACGATGTGCGGGGCCAGATCCTGACGTGGTCCGCGCAGAACCCCTCGGTCGCCGAGCTCGCCTCGCGGCTGTCCTTGCCGCTCGGTGCGACGCGGTTCCTGGTCGACGATTTGGCGACGCAGGGCTACCTGCGGGTGCGCGCCCCGCAAGGCGACTCGATGACGATCGACGAGCGCCGCGAGATGATCAACCGGACTCTGCGTGGCCTACGAGAACTGCGAGCCAGTTCCTAAAACCCAGACGTTGAACCGGAATTCGACCACGTCGCCGTCGGTGCGACGGCACAAGCGGCGACGGCATCAGCGCGAGACGCCGACGATGAGAATGATGGTGGCGGCGATCATCGCCGGCGCCAGCGACACGAGAAGGAAGTTGACCAGCCCCTCCTTGACCGCAGACGCCACGTGGTCACCCGCCGCGCCGGGCGCGAACTTTCGACCGGCACCCCAGACCGCTGCGATTTGAGTTGCCAACCAGTTTGCATATGCGCCATACACCAGCAGGATCACGGAAACGATTTGCCAAACGTGAGTCAGATTGAGGTGAGGCCACAACAAACCTACGACGATGAGAACCGGACCGTTTGTCATGCCTTGTAGGTGACTGGCGAGTGCCATCCGCGGATTCTTCACTGCGGGGACCGCAACTCCCGTGATGAGGCCGAGAAGGAAGAGGATCAGGCCCGCAGCGAACAGGAGCGTCTGCATCGTCGAATCGTAGGGAGCTAAGCCACTTCCAACAATGGTTGACTCAATGCCATTGCGACGGCTGGCCGCTATCCCCTACTTATTAGACGTTGAAACTTATTAGACGTTGAAACGGAATTCGACGACGTCGCCGTCGGCCATCACGTAGTCCTTGCCCTCCATCCGGACCTTGCCGGCCGACTTGGCCGCGGCCATCGACCCGGCGGCGACCAGATCGTCGAAGGACACGATCTCGGCTTTGATAAAGCCCTTCTCGAAGTCGGTGTGAATCACCCCGGCCGCCTTCGGCGCGGTGTCACCCTGGTGAATTGTCCACGCCCGCGACTCTTTTGGGCCGGCCGTCAGATAGGTCTGCAGCCTCAGGGTGTGAAAACCGGCCCGCGCCAACGCATCCAGGCCACGCTCGGTCTGCCCGATGGATTCCAGCAACTCGGCGGCCGACTCGTCGTCGAGCTCTTGCAGCTCGCTCTCGATTTTCGCGTCGAGGAACACCGCATCGGCCGGCGCGACCAACGCGCGCAGCTCGGCCTTGCGGGTCTCGTCGGTCAGCACAGACTCGTCAGAGTTGAACACATAGAGAAACGGCTTGGTGGTCATCAGGTTCAGCTCGCGCAGCAGCGATGCGTCGACACCGGCCGCGAACAGCGTCTTACCTCCGTCGAGAATCTGCTGCGCGGCGACGGCGGCATCGTGTAACGGCTTGCGCTCCTTGTTGTTTCGGGCTTCCTTCTCCAGCCGCGGGACGGCCTTCTCCAACGTCTGCATGTCGGCGAGGATGAGTTCGGTTTCGATCACCTCGATGTCAGAGCGGGGATCGACCTTGCCGTCGACGTGCACCACGTCGTCGTCGGCGAACACCCGCACCACCTGACAGATCGCGTCGCATTCGCGGATGTTGGCCAGGAACTTGTTGCCCAGGCCGGCACCCTCGGAGGCGCCCTTCACGATTC
Source organism: Mycobacterium sp. (assembly GCA_035606475.1). GTDB lineage: Bacteria > Actinomycetota > Actinomycetes > Mycobacteriales > Mycobacteriaceae > Mycobacterium. Next base: position 22,516 of record DATNFI010000057.1, read on the forward strand.
CGGCGATGTCGACGAAGGTCACCGGCGCTGGCACGGTCTTCTCGGAGCCGAAGATCTCAGCGAGCTTGTCGAGCCGCGGATCGGGCAGCGGCACCACACCCTCGTTCGGCTCGATGGTCGCGAAGGGGTAGTTGGCGGCGACCACATTGTTCCTGGTCAGCGCGTTAAACAGGGTTGATTTGCCGACATTCGGCAAACCCACGATCCCAAGGCTGAGGCTCACAGGGACACAAGTGTAGGAGAACGCCGCAGCAAGCCACGCCCACGCATTGCTAACAAGGTCGTTACGCGTCTTTCGGCGTCCAGCCGGTACGGTCGACATGTGTCTGAACAGCAGGACCGGTCGGCGGTAGCGGCAGATCGCCGCTCGATCGTCCCGTCGGTTCCTGGTGTGCCGTGGTGGGCCGCCGTGGTCGTCGCGGTGACGGGAGTCGCTGCCGGCTTCGCGTTCGACGCCGGCTCCGGCAAGGAGCTGACCAGTGTCTTCTCCGGGCTGTACGTGGTGGGATGCCTCGCCGCAGTGCTCGCCGTGCAGCAGGCCGGCGTCTTCACCGCCATCATCCAACCTCCGCTGATCCTGTTCTGCGCGGTGCCCGGCGCCTATTTCCTGTTCCACGGCGCCAAGTTCACCGGCGTCAAGGACCTCGTGATCAACTGCGGCTACCCGTTGATCGAGCGTTTCCCGCTGATGCTGTTCACCTCGGCCGCCGTGTTGCTGGTGGGCCTGGTCCGGTGGTACCTCGGCATGGTCCAGTCACGCCGCGCGGCGGCGGACGTCGACGACGCCCCGGACGCCGAGCAGAAGCGGCTCGGGTTGGTCGCACGATTGACCTCGGTCTTCCAGCGCGACTCCGCCGACGACGAGACTCCCGCAAAGGCCACCCGGCCCCGCGCTCGTCGCGAGCATGCGGTGGAGCGGTCGGCGCGCTCGACGGCGGCCGAACGACGGACCGGTCGGCGTCCGGCGACATCGTCGCGCACCCGTCGGCCGCGGCCGCCACTGGACGACGCCGCCGAGCCGACCCGTGACCGCACCCGGACACGCCCGACGCGCGAGTTCGACGGCGACCAGCCACCACGCCGCAGCAGGGTGCCGCGCGATCCGGACCTGCGCGGCCGTCCACCGCGGGAAGTCCGCCGCGACCCCAGTGCTCGCCGCGGCCGTCCGGCCCCCCGCAGCAGCCGGTTCGACCCCTACGAACCGGTCGAGCCGTTCGACACTCCGCCTCCCCCGCCGCGGCGCCGGCCCGCGTCGAACGGGAATACCGCGACGCATCACCCGATTTCACAGGTCCGGTACCGGAAGGCCGCCGGTGGTGACGAGTCGTATGACGAGCGTCCGCGCCGGCCACGCAAGCCGTCGGCCGACTCCTGGGAGTACGACGCTTAAGAGCCGCGTGCGGGCCTGATTTCGCGCGGTAGGGCGAACACCAGCGTCTCGTTGGCGGTTGTCACCGGCTGAACCACGTCGTAGCCGTGCTCGGCCAACCGCTCCAGCACTCCGCGCACCAGCACCTCGGGCACCGACGCGCCGGAGGTCACGCCGACGGTGGTGACGCCGTCCAGCCAGGCGGGATCGATGTCCTCGGCGTAGTCCACCAGATGCGCGGCGTGTGATCCGGCGCCCAGCGCGACCTCGACCAACCGCACCGAGTTCGACGAGTTGCCCGAGCCGACCACGATCACCAGCTCGCATTCGGGCGCCATCGCCTTGACCGCGACCTGACGGTTCTGGGTCGCGTAGCAGATGTCATCGCTGGGCGGGTCCTGCAGCTTCGGGAATCGGGCCCGTAGCCGCTGCACGGTCTCCATCGTCTCGTCGACCGAGAGCGTGGTCTGCGACAGCCAGATCACCTTGTTCTCGTCGCGAACCGTCACGCCGTCGACCGCACTCGGGCCGTCGACCAGCTGCACGTGGTCGGGCGCTTCACCGGCGGTGCCGACGACCTCCTCGTGGCCCTCGTGGCCGATGAGCAGGATGTCGAAATCGTCGCGGGCGAAGCGCTTGGCCTCGTTGTGCACCTTGGTGACCAGCGGGCACGTCGCGTCGATCACCTTCAGCTGACGCTCGGCGGCCGTCTGATGCACGGTCGGCGCGACGCCGTGTGCGGAGAACACCACGATGGCGCCCTCGGGAACCTCGTCGGTCTCGTCGACGAACACCGCGCCGGCTTTCGCCAGGGTGTCCACCACGTGGCGGTTGTGCACGATCTCGTGCCGGACGTAGACCGGCGGACCGTGCTTTTCCAGCGCGCGCTCCACGGTCTCGACGGCGCGATCGACGCCGGCGCAGTAACCGCGCGGCTCCGCCAGCAGCACCCGCTTGCCGGTGACCGGCTCGGCCACCGATGCGGTGGCACCCGGGATGCCCATGTTTACGGTCGGTGGCATGCCAACCAGGGTACGGGGCGAAACTCGCGCGCTCAGCTTGGAGTTGTCCGCCGGTTAAGGCAGGCTTGACGGCATGGCTACTGCACCGTATGGGGTTCGCCTGCTGGTCGGCGCCGCGACGATGGCCGTCGAGGAGACGATCCGGCTGCCGAAAACCATCCTGATGTACCCGATGACGCTCGCCAGCACGGCCGCGCATGTCGTGATGCGGTTTCAGCAGAACCTCGCCGAGCTGGTGATCAAAGGCGATGCCACCTTGGAGCAGATCTTCCCGCCCAAGGACGAGCAGCCTGAGTGGGCCACGTTCGACGAGGACCTGGCCGACATCGGGGCCGACGGCGAGGAACCGTCGCGCGCCGAAGGGCGGTTTGCGCTGTATTCGTCCCCCGACGTGGCGGACGGTCCGCGGCCGGCGGCCAAACCGTTTAACAAGTCGGTGTCCGCGCCCGCGGTGGTCGACGAGCTGGACTACGAGCAGCTGACGCTGGCGCAGCTGCGGGCCCGGCTGCAATCCCTCGACGTCGACGAGCTCGAAGCCCTGCTGAGCTACGAAGAGGCCACCAAGGGACGCGCTCCGTTCCAGACGCTGCTTGCCAACAGGATTACGCGCGCGACGGCGAAGTGACCGACAATTCGGCCGAGGCTCAGGCAGTCCGCTCGACCAATTCGGCCGAGAATCCGTTCCCGGTTCGCGCGGTCGCGACGCGGATCGCCGCCTGGATCGACAAACTCGGCGTGGTCTGGGTCGAGGGACAGCTGACCCAGATCAACATCCGGCCGGGTTCGCGGACCGTCTTCATGGTGTTGCGCGATCCCGCCGCCGACATGTCGTTGAGCGTGACCGCGCCCCGCACCTTGGTCGACAACGCGCCGGTCAAGCTGGTCGAGGGCGTGCAGGTGGTGGTCTGCGGCAAGCCGAACTTCTACACCGGCCGCGGCACGCTCACGTTGCGGCTCAGCGAAATACGCGCGGTCGGCATCGGCGAACTGCTGGCCCGCATCGAACGGTTACGCCAACTACTGGCCGCCGAAGGCCTCTTCGATCCGCGACTCAAGCGACCAATCCCGTTCCTGCCCAACATGATCGGGTTGATTACCGGACGGGCCAGCGCGGCCGAGCATGACGTGACCACGGTGGCGACCACCCGCTGGCCCGCAGTTCAGTTCACCGTCCGCAACACCGCGGTTCAGGGACCGACGGCCGTCTCGCAGATCGTCAAGGCGTTGCGGGAGTTGGACTCTGACGCGAGCGTCGACGTGATCGTGCTGGCCCGTGGCGGTGGCAGCGTCGAAGACCTGCTGCCGTTTTCCGACGAGACGCTGTGCCGCGCGATAGCGGCGTGCCGCACACCGGTCGTCAGCGCGGTCGGCCACGAGCCGGACAACCCGCTGTGCGATCTGGTCGCCGACCTGCGCGCCGCCACACCCACCGATGCCGCCAAGAAGATCGTTCCCGACACCGCGGCCGAACAGCACCTGATCAACGACCTGCGCAGGCGCAGCGCCCAAGCCTTGCGCAACTGGGTGGGCCGCGAAGAGCGCGTCCTGGCGCAGCTGCGCAGCCGGCCCGTTCTGGCCGAGCCGCTGGCCGCGCTCGCGGCGCGCGCCGACGAGATTCACCGGGCCCGGTCGGCGGTTCGCCGCGACATCGTCCGGCTGATCGACGTGCAGGCCGAACGCGTCGGGCATTTGTCGGCCCGGCTGGCCACCCTGGGCCCGGCGGCCACCCTGGCGCGGGGGTACGCCGTGGTGCAGACGGTCGGAGCTGCGGGCCCGGCGGTGTTGCGGTCGAGGGATGACGCGCCGGCCGGGACCAGGTTGCGGATCCGGGTCGGCGATGGCGCGGTAGCGGCGATGAGTGAAGGGCCAGCCGATGACGAGTGATGAAGCTACACCTATTAGTCAGCTCGGTTACGAAAAGTGTCGCGACGAGCTGATCGAGGTCGTGCAGCTGCTGGAACAGGGCGGACTGGACCTTGATGCGTCGCTAGCGCTGTGGGAAAGAGGCGAACAACTGGCTAAACGGTGCGAGGAACACTTAGCTGGCGCGCGAAAGCGGGTGGCCGACGCCTTGGCCGCCGGCGAGCCCGACGATTCTTGACAGTGCAACTACCTATCCGACGTTTGTTCGAAACTGGAACACGTTTCAGTTATTCTCGGCGGCATGGCTGACATTTCTGGAACCACACCGACCGCGCAGCTGGGCCGGGTGCTTGTCACCGGCGGCTCGGGATTCGTCGGCGCCAACCTGGTGACGACCCTGCTCGACCGGGGCTATCCGGTTCGGTCCTTCGACCGGGCGCCGTCACCGCTGCCCGCCCAGCCCGGCCTCGAGGTGCTCCAGGGCGACATCTGCGACCGGGACATCGTCGCGGGCGCGGTCGCCGGCATCGACACCATCTTCCACACCGCGGCGCTCATCGAGCTCATGGGCGGCGCCTCGGTCACCGAGGAATACCGGCAGCGCAGCTTCGCCGTCAACGTCGAGGGCACCAAGAACCTCGTGCACGCCGCGCAGGCCGCCGGCGTCAAACGGTTCGTCTACACGGCGTCCAACAGCGTGGTGATGGGCGGCAAGCCCATCGCCAACGGCGACGAGACGTTGCCGTACACCGAGCGCTTCGCCGACCTCTACACCGAAACCAAGGTTGTCGCCGAGCGATTTGTGCTGTCCCAGAACGGTATTGACGGGCTGCTCACGTGCTCGATCCGACCGAGCGGAATCTGGGGCCGCGGCGACCAGACGATGTTCCGCAAAGTGTTCGAGTCGGTGCTGGCCGGCCACGTCAAGGTGCTGGTCGGCCGCAAGTCCGCGCGTTTGGATAACTCCTACGTGCACAACCTGATTCACGGCTTCATCCTGGCCGCGCAGCACCTGACGCCGGGTGGCACCGCGCCGGGCCAGGCGTACTTCATCAACGACGCCGAGCCGGTCAACATGTTCGAGTTCGCCCGCCCGGTGGTGGCGGCGTGCGGGCAGCGGCTGCCGCGGCTGCGGGTGTCCGGCGCGGTGGTGCGCGCGGCGATGCTCGGATGGCAGCGACTGCACTTCCGGTTCGGGATCCGAGCGCCCATGCTGGAGCCGCTCGCCGTCGAGCGGCTGTACCTGGACAACTACTTCTCGGTTGCCAAGGCCACCCGCGATCTCGGCTACCGGCCGCTGTTCACCACCGAACAGGCGATGGTCGAGTGCCTGCCGTATTACACCGAGCTGTTCGACCAGATGAAAGCCGCGGCCCATCGCGCGCCGGTGGCCGTCGTCGCACCGGCTGTGGCCGAATAGTCTGGAGATTCCGCGTCGGCGTGTAGCGTAATGCGTCATGCGCCGGCGACCCGATTGTGCGCCGCATGAGCGGCGCAATTGAGGAGAAGCGGCGCCATATGACCGCCCAAACAGTGCTAGTCACCGGGGCTTTCGGGCTCGTCGGCTCGGAAACTGTGCGTCGCCTGATGGTCGAGGGCCGGCACGTGGTCGCCACCGACCTGGATGTGCCGGCGAGTCGCAAGGCGGCCGACGACATGCCGTCCACCGCGGTGCGGTGGGCAGATCTCACCGACCCCGACGCGGTGCGGGAGCTGCTCGCGGCCGTCGCGCCGACGGCGATCATCCACCTCGCCGCGATCATCCCGCCGGCCTGCTACGCCCGGCCGGAGCTGGCCCGTCGGGTCAATGTCGACGCGACGAAGTTCCTACTCGACGCCGCGGCCGCGCTGCCCGAACCGCCGCGTTTCGTCCAGGCCTCCAGCGTCGCCGCATACGGGGCCCGCAATCCGCATACCGTCAGCGGCGTGCTCACCGCGGACACCCCGCTACGGCCGTCCGACATCTACGGCGCCCACAAGGTCGAGGCCGAAAACCTGGTCCGCGCATCGGGATTGGACTGGGTAATACTGCGACTGGGCGGCGTACTCACCGCCGAGCCACGGTTCGACGTCGACGTGGACACCCTCTACTTCGAAGCGTCGCTGCCGGTCGACGGTCGGATTCAGACCGTCGACGTGCGCGATGTGGCTCGCGCCTTCACCGCCGCCACCACGGCTCCGGTCGTCGGCGAGACGCTGCTGATCGGCGGCGACGAGTCACACCGGTTGGTGCAGGGTGACCTCGCCCCGTCGATCACGGCGGCGATGGGTCTGGTCGGTGGAATACCGGCCGGGCGAAAAGGCAACCCGGACAACGACGCCGACTGGTTCGGCACCGATTGGATGGACACCACCCGGTCGATGGAAGCTCTTGATTTCCAACGGATTACCTGGCCACAGTTACTCGCCGAAACCGCCGACCGGATGGGCTGGCGCCGCTATCCGGCGCGGTTGGTCGCTCCGCTGGCGCACGCTCTGTTCAAGCGTCGCTCGCCGTACTACCGCTACCCCGGACGCTTCGCCGACCCGTGGGGCGTCATCGACGCGAAATGGGAGAGTCACAAGTGACTGAACGCAATGCGGTCGTCGTCGGCGGCGCCTCGGGCATCGGCAAAGCTGTCTGCAAAGCATTGGCCAATGACGGAGATGGTGGCTGCCGGGTGATCGTCGCCGACCGCAACGCCGACGGAGCCCGTTCCGTCGCAACCGAACTCGGCGATCCGCACACCGCGGCAACAGTCGAGGTCACCGACGAGGATTCGGTACGGGCGCTGTTCGCCGACGCCGGCGAACTCGACATCGTGGTGAACACGGCCGGGTACAGCGCGCTCGGGCTGATCACCGAACTGTCCGCCGAAGACTTCCGCGGCGTCGTCGACGTCTGCCTCAACGGCGCCTTCCTGGTGATCAAGCACGCCGCCCCGCGACTGCACAGCGGCGGAGCCTTGGTGTCGATCAGCTCGCTCAACGCACGCCAGCCCGCGGCGGCGATGAGCGCCTACTGCGCCGCCAAGGCCGGGTTGTCGATGCTGACCCAGGTCGCCGCGCTCGAGCTTGCGCCACTTGGCATTCGGGTCAACGCCGTCGCACCCGGATTCGTGCACACCCCGCTGACCGAGCCGGCCACGCACATTCCCGGCGTGCTGGACGAATACATCGAAAACACCCCGCTCGGCCGGGCCGGCACTCCCGAGGACATCGCCGAGGCGGTGCTGTTCCTGTGCAAGGCGACCTGGCTGACCGGCGAGGTGCTCGACCTCAACGGCGGCGCCCACATGATGCGTTACCCCGACCTGATGGGCCACGTCATGAAGCTTGCGGCGCAATGACTTTCGTCGGCAAGCAGGCGATCGTCACCGGCGCCGGGTCGGGCATCGGCGCCGCGCTGTGCCGTGCACTGGTGGCCGCCGGCGCCGATGTCGTCTGCACCGACGTTGACGGTGCCGCCGCGGCCCGCACCGCCGAAAGCCTGCACGGTCCCGGCACGGCGAGCGCGGCAACGCTCGACGTCACCGACCCGGCCGCGGTGCAGGCTGCCGTCGACGCCGTGGTGGCCCGCGCCGGACGGCTCGACCTGATGTTCAACAACGCCGGAATCGCCTGGGGCGGCGACACCGAACTGCTCACCCTGGATCAGTGGAACGCGATCATCGACGTCAACATCCGCGGCGTCGTGCACGGGGTGACCGCCGCGTACCCGGTGATGCTGCGCCAGGGCCACGGCCACATCGTCAACACCGCATCGATGGCCGGACTGACCGCGGCCGGGCAGATCACCAGTTATGTGATGACCAAGCACGCGATCGTCGGACTGTCGCTGGCACTGCGCTCGGAGGCGATTCCACACGGCGTGGGTGTGCTGGCGGTGTGCCCGGGCGCGGTCGAAACGCCGATCCTGGACAAGGGCGCGGTCGGTGGCTTCGTCGGCCGCGACTACTACCTGCGTGGCCAGGGCATGAAAAATGCCTACAGCCCCGACAAGTTGGCCCGTGACACGCTCAACGCGATTGCCCGGAACAAGGCACT
>DATNFI010000058.1:0-3999 GCA_035606475.1 Mycobacterium sp.
CTGTTCCGCGATGCGGGCGAGATCATGGTCAGCCCGATGACCAACATGGCGTCGGTGGGTGCGCGACTGGCCCGGCTGACGTTCTCCCCCGACATCTTGCTGACCGACGGCGAGGCGCAATTGCTCGCCGACACTCCGCCGCTTGGAAAGACCGGACCGGTCGAGGGCTGGATGCCGTTCGGCCGAGTCTTCGAGACGCTGGCCTGGGGCCGACGGCATGTGGTGATGGGGGCCAATCAGGTTGACCGCCATGGCAATCAGAACATCTCCGCGTTCGGGCCACTGCAGCAGCCCAAGCGGCAGATGTTCGGTGTCCGCGGGGCGCCCGGCAACGCCATCAACCACGCGACCAGCTACTGGGTGGGCAACCACTCCAAGCGGGTGTTCTGCGACACGGTCGACGTGGTGTGCGGCATCGGCTGGGACAATATCGACACCGACAACCCCGCGTTCCGATTCGCCAACACCTACCGGGTGATCTCCAATCTCGGCGTCTTCGACTTCGGCGGGCCGGACCGCACGATGCGTGCCCTGTCACTGCACCCGGGCGTGACCGCCGACGAGGTCCGGGAGAACACGTCGTTCGACATCCACGGCCTCGACGACGCCGACGAGTCCCGGCTGCCGACCGACGACGAGCTGCACCTGATCCGCGAGGTCATCGACCCAAAGGCGTTACGGGACAGGGAAATCCGATGACGAGGCTGCGGACTCCGCTCACCGAGCTGATCGGCGTCGAACACCCCGTGGTGCAAACCGGCATGGGCTGGGTGGCCGGCGCGCGCTTGGTCGCGGCGACGTCCAACGCGGGCGGGCTGGGCATCCTGGCCTCGGCCACGATGACGCTCGACGAGTTGGCCGTCGCGATCGGCAAGGTCAAAGCCGCCACCGACAAGCCGTTCGGGGTCAACATCCGCGCCGACGCCGGCGATGCCGGCGACCGCGTGGACCTGATGATCCGCGAGGGCGTCAAGGTCGCGTCGTTCGCATTGGCGCCCAAGCAGGAATTGATCTCCCAACTCAAAGAGGCCGGCTCCGTGGTGATCCCGTCGGTCGGCCTGGCCAAGCACGCCCGCAAGGTGGCGTCCTGGGGGGCCGACGCGGTGATCGTCCAGGGTGGTGAGGGCGGTGGGCACACCGGGCCGATCGCCACCACACTGCTGCTGCCCTCGGTGCTCGACGCCGTGAGCATCCCGGTGATCGCCGCCGGCGGCTTCTTCGACGGCCGCGGCCTCGCGGCGGCGTTGTCGTACGGCGCGGCCGGGGTGGCCATGGGTACCCGCTTCCTGCTGACCTCGGATTCCACCGTGCCCGACGCGGTCAAGCGGCGCTACCTGGAGTCGGCGCTCGACGGAACCGTCGTCACCACGCGGGTGGACGGCATGCCGCACCGCGTGCTGCGCACCGGCCTGGTCGAGAAGCTGGAAAGCGGCTCGCGGGCACGGGGTTTCACCGCCGCGATCGGCAACGCCGCGAAGTTCAAGAAGATGTCGCAGATGACCTGGGCGTCGATGATCCGCGACGGGCTGGCGATGCGGCACGGCAAAGACCTGTCCTGGTCGCAGGTTGTGATGGCGGCCAATACCCCGATGTTGCTCAAAGCCGGTCTGGTCGAAGGCAATACCGACGCCGGGGTGCTGGCGTCCGGCCAGGTGGCCGGCATCGTCGAAGACCTGCCGTCATGCGCGGAGCTGATCGACACGATCGTCGCCGACGCCGTCAAGCACCTGCAGGCCGCCACGGCCTACATCGACCCGCGAGTGTGAATATCACGACGCGACACGCCGATCCACCGTCGTGGATCTCACGCTCGCGGACCGGCCTGCCCACCCGGCTGCGTACATCGCTGCTTCCACCCGGCCGATAAACGTGGCCTCGCGGTAGCGGAGCAGGTCGGAGCTGACCCGGATGATCACCCAGCCCAGGGCGACCAGGGCCCAGTGCCGGTCGATGTCGCGCTGTCGCTGGGCCGGATCGGTCCAATGCTGCGGACCGTCGTACTCGATCCCGACCCGAAAGTCTCGGTAGCCCATATCGACCCGTGCCACGAACTCGCCGTAGTTGTCGTAAACCATGATCTGGGTCTCCGGGCGGGGTAGACCGGCGTCGAGCAGCACCAGCCGGGTGCGGGTCTCCTGCGGGGATTCCGCGCCGCCGTCGATGAGCGGCAGTACCTTGCGGAGCCGGTTCAGGCCCCGTACTCCGCGGTGTGCGGCGATGACGGCCTCGACCTCCTCGATACTGACGGCGGTGGCATTCGCCAGCGCGTCGAGGCGCTGCAGGCTATGTAGCCGCGACCGGGTTCGCCGACCGATGTCGAAGGCGGTGCGTGCCGCGCCGGTGACAGCAATGCCATGGACGGTCACCACCTCGTCCGCCTTCAGGGCGTCGGTGTGCACGACGAGCCTGGGCGGCGGTTTGCGGTTGTCGTGCACCAGTTCGGCGTCGAGGTCCCGACTCACCCACTTTGCGCCGAGTAGCGCCGCAGCAGAGTTACCGGCGACTACACCCCGACGGCGCGACCACAGCCACGCCGCCTCCGCCCGCTGTCGTGCCGTCAACTCGACACCCCACGGTGTGTAGACGCCCGGGTAGACCGCCTCGTACAGCGTCCGCATCGCCCGCTCGGGAATTGCCTTCGCGGCTTGCGCCTCTGCCCCCAGGAACGGCCAGGCCAACTCGTCGTCCACAGGCGAAGCATGTGGGAAGGCGCCGATCCGGCCCGACCACCATTCACAGCCCGCCGATTGGGAATCTCACGACGCGACACGCCATGCTGATGTCGTCAGATTCCCAATCGACGTGTGGCTAAGCCTCCACAACCAGCAGTGTGTGCCCGGTCGGGTCGCGGAACCAGAACATCGGCGGAACGGGTTCGCCCATTCGGGCGACATCCGCGTCGACGTCGACGCCCAGTTCCTTCATCGCCGCATGGGTCGCGTCGATGTCGTTGGTGGTCAGCGTGATACCGGTGTTGGCGGGCTGCACCGGTCCGGAATCCGGCGGGGGCGGGGCAAGCGCGATGCCGGTCGTGCCCTCGGGTGGGTACACCTCGATCCATCGGTGGCCGCCATGGAACGGGGTGTCGGTTCGCTTCTCGAACCCGAGCGATTCGTAGAACGCGACCGCTTTGTCCTGCTCGACTGTCGGCACGCACACCAGGCTCATCGCGTTGATTCCGGTCGTCGTGGTGGTCATCGTGCTCCTTCTGGTTGAGGGTTTCTCGCGCCGTACGCTCGCGCGATGTCTTGCGAGGCGCCCCAGCGGCTGTAGGTCGGCGACTGCGGCCAGCCGTCCGGGGAGTCCTGCCACTCCTCCTGACGGCCGTAGGGAAGCAGATCGATCAACGGGAACGTGTGGCTCAGTTGCTCGGTGCCGCGGCCATTGGTGTGCCAGGTCCGGTAGACGTTATCCCCGTCGCGCAGAAAGACATTGACCCCGAAGCCACCGTTCGGTGGCGCACCGACGTCCGTTCCGAATGGGCTGTTGGCCGTGGAGTACCAGGTCATCTGATTGCCGACCCGCCGCTTGTAGGCGAGTGCCTCGTCGATCGGACCCTGCGTCACGATGACGAACCGGGCGTCGTAGTTGTCCAGGAACTCCAATCGGGTGAACTGAGACGTGAACCCGGTGCAGCCCGGGCACTGCCACTCCTCACCGGGAAACCACATGTGGTTGTACACGATCAGCTGCGGCTTGCCGTCGAAGATGTCGACCAGACGCACCGGACCGTTTTCACCCTCAAGGGTGTAGTCCGGCATGGCGACCATCGGCAGCCGTCGCCGCTGCGCCGCGATCGCGTCGAGCAGACGGGTGGCTGCCTTCTCCTGGACGCGCAGTGCGTCCAACTCCCGTTCCCAGGTCCGCTGGTCGACGACGGGCGGCAATGCTGTACTCACAACTAACCCTCCGGCTTATGTGTACGGCGTCAACATGCTAATGTTCACACCGTACACTTTGGCGGCGAGAAGGGTCAAGCGTTGGCCACCTTGAAGACCG
>DATNFI010000059.1:0-7438 GCA_035606475.1 Mycobacterium sp.
CGCGACCGCGGCGGCGTTGTCGGCGTCCTTCACCTCGGTGCCCTATGTCGAGTTCGGGACGGCGGCGATGCCGAACCTGGCTGCCTACGGCGTCGCGATCCCGACGTTCGTTCTGGTCCTCTCGACGCTGGGCCATCGCGACCGCATCCCGGCCGCGGTGCTGGCCCTGGTCGGCGTTTTCTCGGTGCATCTCACTGGCGGCTTCGTGGTGATCCTGTTCATGGCGGCCTGGTGGCTGACGAATGCGTGGTGGCATCCGGTGCGTGGCCGACTCGCGGATTTGCTGACGCTGTCCGCCTCCGCGGTGCCGGCGTTGCTGATCCTGGCGCCGCAGTTCTACGGCGTGGCCCAGCAGGCCGACATCATCGCCGGACACGCCTTTCCCAGCTTCAAGACCGTCAAGCAGGGTGTGATCGACGCGCTGCTGCTGCACACCCGTCATCTCAACGACTTCCCGATCCAGTACGGCCTCGTGGTGCTGAGCGGCATCGGCCTGGCGATCCTGCTGTACAAGAAGGTCTGGTGGCCGCCGGTGCTCTGGCTGGTGCTCACCGTGGCGACGATCTACTCGGGAGCCCCGTTCCACAATCCGTTGGGCAGCGCCATTCAGCAGTACAGCCAGTTCTTCTACAACGATCCGCGCCGGCTGTCGGCGGTCGTGACGATGCTGGTGACGCCGATGGCGGCCGTTGCCGTGTTCGCGTTGGTGATCGGGGCCGTCGCGGCTGCCAAACGATTCATCAAATTGCCTGACGCCGTGTGGGTTTCGGCCGTCGTGGCGCTGCTGGCGCTGACCACTGTCGGCACTGCCCGGCACTACTTGTATCGGCATCTGGTGTTGTTCGGCGACAAGTACGACTCGGTGATCATCAACCAGAAAGACCTCGACGCGATGGCCCACCTAGCCTCGTTGCCGGGTGCGCGCAGCTCCGTGATCGGCGACTCCAACGTCGACGGCACGGCGTGGATGTATGCGGTCGCCGACCTGCACCCGCTGTGGACCCACTACGACTTCCCGCAGCAAATCGGGCCGGGCTATTACCGCTACATCTTCTGGGCCTACGCCGATGCCGACGCGCTACCGGAGGTACCCAAGGACACGCTGGCGCTGGTGCCCGAAGCAGTCCGGGCGCTCAACATCCGCTACATCCTGACCAGCGCGCCCACGGTTCGCGGGTTCAAGGTGCCCGACGGACTAGTGTCGATAGACCATTCGAAGTGGTGGACGAAGATCTACGACAACGGTGAAGCGTGGATTTACGAATGGCTGGGTCCTCAAAGCGCCCCGACAACTCCCAGAGGTGAGAAGCATTGAGTAACGACGACGACATCGAGGTCATCGGCGGCGTCGATCCCCGCCTGATGGCGATGGCACAAGACTCCGATCAAGACACGGATGACCGCCCGATCACCGATCTGGTCGAGCAGCCCGCCAAGGTGATGCGGATCGGCACCATGATCAAGCAGCTACTCGAAGAGGTGCGGGCGGCGCCGCTGGACGAGGCCAGCCGCACCCGGTTACGTGAGATCCACGCCACCAGCATTCGGGAACTCGAAGAGGGGCTGGCACCTGAGCTGCGTGAAGAACTCGATCGCCTGACCCTGCCGTTCACCGACGGCTCCGTCCCGTCGGATGCCGAGCTGCGGATCGCGCAGGCCCAATTGGTCGGCTGGCTGGAAGGGCTGTTCCACGGCATCCAGACCGCGTTGTTCGCCCAGCAGATGGCCGCCCGCGCGCAGCTCGAGCAGATGCGCGAACAGCGCGGCCTGCCGCCCGGCACCGGCGGGCACGGTCGACCCGGCTCGGGCACCGGGCAATACCTGTAGGCAACCGGTGACACCGAACGGTCCGCACATCGAAACCCACGACGCGTGGGTCGAGTTCCCGATCTTCGACGCCAAGTCGCGGTCGCTGAAGAAGACGGTCCTGGGCGGCTCGATCGGGCGTAACGCATCCAACGTGGTGGTCATCGAGGCGCTGCGGAACATCACCATGTCCCTGGAACTCGGCGACCGGGTCGGACTGGTCGGTCAAAACGGCGCCGGGAAATCGACTCTGCTGCGGCTACTTTCGGGCATCTACGAGCCGACCCGCGGCTCGGCGATCGTGCGCGGGCGGGTGGCACCGGTGTTCGACCTCGGTGTCGGGATGGACCCCGAGATATCCGGCTACGAGAACATCCTCATCCGCGGCCTGTTCCTCGGGCAGACCCGCAAGCAGATGCTGGCCAAGATCGACGAGATCGCCGAGTTCACCGAACTCGGCGACTACCTGTCGATGCCGCTGCGGACCTACTCCACCGGCATGCGGGTTCGGTTGGCGATGGGCGTGGTCACCAGCATCGACCCGGAGATCCTGCTGCTCGACGAGGGCATCGGCGCCGTCGACGCCGACTTCCTCAAGAAGGCGCAGACGCGACTGCAGAGCCTGGTCGAGCGATCCGGAATCCTGGTATTCGCCAGCCATTCCAACGAATTCCTGGCCCGGCTGTGCAAGACCGCGATGTGGATCGACCACGGCGTCATCAAGCAGACCGGCAGCATCGAAGACGTCGTGCGGGCCTATGAAGGCGAAGACGCCGCCCGACATGTGCGCGAGGTCTTGGCGGAGACGGAGCGCGACAGCGTATGAGCTCCGCCATGGTGTGCGCCGTCGTCGTCACCCACCGGCGCGCCGATCTGCTCGCCAAGTCGCTGGACGTGCTCAGCAGCCAGAGTCGGCCGCTCGACCAGTTGATCGTGGTGGACAACGATGACGACGACCGAGTGCGCGATCTGGTTGCGGGGCAACCTATTCCGACCACATATCTGCCGTCGCGCCGAAACCTCGGCGGCGCAGGCGGTTTCGCACTCGGCATCCTGCACGCGCTGGCGCTCGGCGCCAACTGGGTGTGGCTGGCCGACGACGACGGCCACCCGCGGGACGGCGAGGTGCTGGCCACGCTGCTGGCCTGCGCCGACAAGCACCGGCTGGCCGAGGTGTCGCCGATGGTGTGCAACGCCGACGAGCCGGCGAAGCTGGCGTTCCCGTTGCGCCGCGGCCTGGTCTGGCGCCGACTGGTCAGCGAATTGCGCACCGAGGCCGGCCAGGACCTGCTCCCCGGCATCGCGTCGCTGTTCAACGGCGCGCTGTTTCGGGCGTCGGCGTTCGAGGCGATCGGGGTGCCGGACCTGAGGCTGTTCGTCCGCGGCGACGAGGTCGAGATGCACCGTCGGCTGGTCCGCTCCGGGCTGGCGTTCGGGACCTGCCTCGACACGGCCTACCTGCACCCCTGCGGGTCGGCGGAGTTCAAGCCGATCCTCGGCGGGCGGATGCACACGCAGTATCCCGACGATGACACCAAGCGGTACTTCACCTACCGCAACCGCGGCTACCTGATGGCGCAGCCGGGTCTGCGGAAACTCCTTGTGCAGGAATGGCTTCGGTTCGGCTGGTTCTTCCTGATCTCCCGTCGTGACCCCAAAGGTCTGCTGGAGTGGCTGCGGCTGCGCCGGCTGGGCCGACGGGAACAGTTCGAAAGGCCCGTTGACTTATGACGCGCGCCGTGACCGGACCGTGCGCCGCATGAGCGGCGCCAATGAGGAGGAGCGGCGCCAATGACGATCGTTGACGTTGCGGCACAGTCGAAGACGATGACCCGGGCCTGGGGAGACCTGGTGGACGGCTATCGCCGCCGCGAACTGTGGCTGCACCTCGGCTGGCAGGACATCAAGCAGCGCTACCGCCGATCGGTGCTGGGTCCGTTCTGGATCACCATCGCCACCGGCACCACCGCCGTCGCGATGGGCGGCCTGTACTCGAAGCTGTTCCACCTGGAACTCGCCGTGCACCTGCCCTACGTCACGCTCGGGCTGATCATCTGGAACCTGATCAACGCGTCGATTCTGGAAGGCGCCGAGGTGTTCGTCGCCAACGAAGGGTTGATCAAGCAGCTGCCGACGCCGCTGAGCGTGCATGTCTACCGGCTGGTGTGGCGGCAGATAATCCTGTTCGGGCACAACATCGTCATCTACGTGGTCATCGCGATCATCTACCCCAAGCCGTGGTCGTGGGCCGACCTGGCGGTGATCCCGGCGCTGGGCCTGATCGTGCTCAACTGCGTCTGGGTGTCGCTGTGCTTCGGCATCCTCGCGACGCGCTTCCGCGACATCGGGCCGCTGCTGTTCTCCGTCGTGCAGCTGCTGTTCTTCATGACGCCGATCATCTGGAACGACGACACGCTGCGGGCGCAGGGCGCCGGGCAGTGGTCGAAGATCGTCGAGCTCAACCCGCTGCTGCATTACCTGGATCTGGTGCGGGCGCCGCTGCTCGGGGCTCACCAGGAGTTGCGGCACTGGGCGGTGGTGATCGGGCTGACCGTGCTGGGTTGGCTGGTGGCGGCCTTCGCGATGCGTCAGTACCGCGCTCGCGTGGCCTACTGGGTCTAGCCCCACCCGTAGACTTTCCGCCGATGGCTGAGATCGCGGCGAGCACCCCGTTGCCGCTGAAGACACAGGCGTGGCGATTCATCGTCACCGGCGGACTCTCGGCGATCGTCGACTTCGGGCTGTACGTGTTGCTGCTGCACCTGGGCCTGCAAGTGAATGTGGCCAAGTCGATCAGCTTCGTCGCCGGCACCACGACCGCCTACCTGATCAACCGCCGCTGGACGTTCCAGGCGCCGCCCAGCCGGGCCCGGTTCATCGCGGTCTGCGTGCTCTACGGGCTCACCTACTGCGTGCAGGTCGGCATCAACTACCTCTTCTATCTGCAGTTCGCTCACGAGCCGTGGCGGGTGCCGGCCGCGTTCGTGATCGCGCAGGGCACCGCGACGGTGATCAACTTCGTCGTGCAGCGGTCGGTGATCTTCCGCCTGCGCTGAAGCGCGACCTTCGACGGGTACCCTTTCTGACGATGTTGAGCAGCGACATTCCCACCACCAAAACCCCGCTGACGGGCTTTGGCCGTACCGCGCCGTCGGTGGCGGAGGTGTTGTCGACCCCGGATACCGAGCTGATCGCCAAGGCGGTCGGCCAGGTCGCCGAAACCAGCGGGCGCCCGAACAGCAGAGGCGTGATCGCCCGCGGGCTGGGCCGCTCCTACGGCGACAACGCCCAGAACGGCGGCGGCCTGGTGATCGACATGACGCCGCTGAACAAGATCCATTCGATCGAATCCGACACCCGGCTGGCCGAGGTCGACGCCGGCGTCAGCCTCGACCAGCTGATGAAGGCCGCGCTGCCGTTCGGGTTATGGGTTCCGGTGCTGCCCGGCACCCGGCAGGTCACCGTCGGCGGCGCGATCGCCTGCGACATCCACGGCAAGAACCACCACAGCGCGGGCAGCTTCGGCAACCACGTGGTGTCGATGGAGCTGCTGACGGCCGACGGGCAGATCCGGCACCTGACTCCCGAGGGTGAGGAGTCCGAGCTGTTCTGGGCCACCGTCGGCGGCAACGGGTTGACCGGCATCGTGCTGCGGGCCGTCATTGCGATGACGCCGACCGAGACCGCGTATTTCATCGCCGACGGGATTGCCACCCACGATCTGGACGAGACGGTCGCGGTGCATCTGGACGGCACCGAGGACAACTACACCTACTCCAGCGCCTGGTTCGACTCGATCAGCGCGCCGCCGAAACTGGGCCGCGCGGCGATCAGCCGCGGCAGCCTCGCCACGCTGGACCAGCTGCCGCCCAAGCTTGCCAAGAACCCCTTGCAGTTCACCGCACCCCAGTTACCCGCGGTGCCCAACGTCTTCCCGATCGGCATGGTGACCAAGCTGACCGGCAGCATGGTCGGTGAGGCCTTCTACCGGATGAGCGGGAACTACCAGAACAAGATCGTCAACCTGACGCAGTTCTACCACATGCTGGACCTCACGACCGGATGGCAATACGCCTATGGCCCAAGGGGTTTCGCCCAGCATCAGTTTCTCGTACCGCCGAATGCCATGGAGGAATTCAAGGGCATCATCCGGTGGATTCAGACCCAGGGCCATTATTCGTTCCTCAACGTTTTCAAGCTGTTCGGCCCCGGCAACCGCGCGCCGCTGAGCTTCCCGATGGCCGGCTGGAATGTGGCGATGGACTTCCCGAACAAGCCGGGGGTCAATGAATTCCTCAACGAACTCGACAGCCGCGTCATGGAATTCGGCGGCCGGGTCTACACGGCCAAGGACTCGCGGGTCAGTGCCGACAACTTCCACGCCATGTATCCCCGCATCGACGAATGGATTGCGGTGCGCCGCAATGTCGATCCTGCCGGAGTCTTCGTCTCCGACATGGCCCGACGTTTGGAGCTGTTGTAAATGGTGCTTGACGCCGTAGGAAACCCGCAGGCAATCCTGCTGCTGGGCGGTACATCCGAGATCGGGCTGGCGATCTGCGAGCGCTACCTGCGCAACGCCCACGCCCGCATCGTGCTGGCCGACCTGCCCGATCATCCGGGTAAGGACAAGGCCGTCGCGCAGATGAAGGCGGCCGGCGCCAAATCGGTGGAATGGATCGACTTCGACGGCGTCGATACCGCCAGCCACCCCAAGGTGATCGACGCGGCCTTCGCTGGCGGCGACGTCGACGTGGCGATCGTCGCGTTCGGGTTGCTCGGCGACGCCGAGGAGCTGTGGCAGAACCAGCGCAAGGCCGTGCAGATCGCCCAGATCAACTACACGGCAGCGGTTTCCGTCGGCGTGCTGCTGGGCGAGAAGATGCGCGCCCAGGGCTTCGGCCGCATCATCGCGATGAGCTCGGTCGCCGGCGAGCGGGTGCGCCGATCGAACTTCGTCTACGGCTCCACCAAGGCCGGCCTGGACGGCTTCTACCTTGGTCTTGGAGAAGCGTTGCGCGAGTACGGCGTTCGCGTTCTGGTGATCCGCCCCGGCCAGGTTCGCACCACAACCACGCTCGAGCACTGGAAGGCCACCGGCGCCAAGGAGGCGCCGTTCACCGTCGACAAGGAGTTCGTCGCGGAGCTCGCGGTGGCCTCGGCCGCCAAGGGCAAGGAACTCGTCTGGGCTCCCGGCCCCGTCCGCTACCTGATGACGGTGTTGCGGCACATTCCGCGGCCGATCTTCCGCAAGTTGCCCCTCTAGATGCGCAACGCGTTGGCCACCGTCGGCCACATGGTGATCGCGGTTGTGATTGCCGCGGCGGTCTCGGTGGTATCGCTGACCGCGATCGCGCGGGTGCAGTGGCCGGCCTTCCCGTCGTCGAATCAACTGCACGCGCTCACCACGGTCGGCCAGGTCGGCTGCATCGTCGGATTGCTGTGTGCCGGTTGGCTGTGGCGGCGCGGCACCGGTCGATGGCTGGCTCAGCCGCTGGCGCTGGTGTTCGTGTCCGCGTTCTCGGTGGTCACGCTCGGCATGCCGCTGGGTGCCACCAAGCTGTACCTGTTCGGGATCTCCGTCGACCAGCAGTTCCGCACCGAGTACCTGACGCGGCTCACCGACAGTCCA
>DATNFI010000060.1:0-3006 GCA_035606475.1 Mycobacterium sp.
CGATGCCCGCCGCGGCACACGCCGCGGCCAGGTCGGGGTTCTCCGACAGGAAGCCGTAACCCGGATAGATGGCGTCGGCACCGGCTTGCTGGGCGACGCGAATGATTTCGTCGACCGAAAGATACGCCCGGACCGGATGGCCCTTTTCACCGATCTGATACGACTCGTCGGCCTTGAGCCGGTGCAGGGAGTTGCGATCCTCATACGGATAGACCGCGACCGTCGCGATGCCCATCTCATAGGCGGCCCGAAACGCGCGGATCGCGATCTCCCCGCGGTTGGCCACCAAAACCTTCGAAATCACCCGCTGACCTTAATCCCCGAGGACGCTGTGGTGTCTAAATCAGCGTGGACCAGTAGTTCCAGAAGCGCACGAGGATCATCAGGATCAGCGCGGTGAACCACAGCGCCACCAGCGACCACCGCCACGTGTAGAGCACCCGCGCTACCACGTTCGACCGCAACGGCTGCAGCGCCACCGACGCCACCACCACGAACAGCGGGATCGTGACCGCCCACACCGCCATGCAGTACGGGCACAGCGCTCCGATGCGGTACAGGCTCTGGAAGATCAGCCAGTGGATGAACACCACACCGAGCGCTGTGCCGGTTGCCAGACCCGCCCAGTACCACCGCGGCAACCTGATCTTGGCGAGCGCGAGCACGCCGGTCACCCCTACGATGGTGAACGAGACGATGCCGATCAACGGGTTGGGGAAGCCGAACGCCGACGCCTGCGGGGTTACCATGACCGAACCGCATGACAGCACCGGGTTGATGCTGCAGGACGGCACGTAGTCGGGGTTGATCAGAATTTCGATCTTTTCGATCGTCAGTGTGAGCGCAGCGGCGAGCCCGACGACGCCGGCGATCAGGATCCATACCGCGCTGGCCGTCCGCACCGGCACCCCGTTCGACGCGTCCGCGGTGGGTTCGCTCGGCTGGACGTCGCTGGGCGCGGCCACGGTCATGGCGTCGGTGCCGGAGGCGCGGCAGCCGGTGTCGGTGCCGGTGCCGGTGGTGCGGCGCCGTCGAGCCCCGGGACGTTACCGACGGTTTCCTTGATCTTGGCGACCAACGCGTCCGGCGTGGTGGGTGAGTACTCCTGCCCGTTGATCTTGATGGTCGGCGTCGCCTGAATGCCGGTGGCCGCGGCCAGCCCCTGCACCATCTCGGTGTATCGGCCCTTGTCGATGCAATCCGGGACGCCGCCCCCGGCGCCCGCCTGACGCGCGACCTCGACTAGCCGCGCGTTGTCGGGAAACGCCGTCGCGGTCTCGTCGGGCTGCTGCGCGAAAAGCGCGGCGTGGAAACGCCGGAACGCTTCGGTGGATTCGTCGGCGACGCAATAGGCGGCGCCGCCCGCGCGCGACGAGTAGTTCTGGTTCTGTGGCCGGTCGAGGATGCCGACCATGTAGTAGTCGGCGGCCACGGCACCGGTGTCGATGAGCTTGTTCACCGTCGGCCCGAACTGTTGCTCGAACTGGCCGCAGTGCGGGCACAGGAAGTCCTCGTAGAGCGACAGTACGACCTTGGGGTCGGAACTGCCTTCCTTCTTGATGACGTTGCTGGACGCGACCCGGACCGATTTGGCCTCGCCTGACTGCGGTTTCTTGTCATTGGACAACACGATGTAACCCACCAGCACGACGGCGAAGATCACCACGATCGAGGTCAGCCCGATCTGGATCGCCAGGTTGCGTTTGCGGTCGGCCGCCTTCAGGTCGTAGCTGGCTTGCTTTTTGGGTTTGGTCGCCACGGGTCAAGAGTACCGGCGGCCCAATGACGGCTTCTTACGCGCGGGCGAGATGAGCGCGCAACGCAGAGATCGTTTCCGCCACTGCGGGCGTGCTGCCCCCTCCCAGCGGGAAGAAGTTGGCGAACCCGTGCACGAGCGACCCGAACTCGCGGTAGTCGACGGTCACGCCGGCCTTGCGCAGCGCGTCCGCGTACTGCCTGCCCTCGTCGCGCAGCGGGTCGAAGCCGGCGGTCAGCAGCAGCGTCGGAGGCAACCCTGACAAATCGTCGGCGAGCAGGGGCGACACTCGCGGGTCCAGACCATCGACAGGCCCGCCGGTCAGGAACCAGTCTCGACACCAGTCGAGATCCTGCTTGGTCAGGAAGAACCCCTTGGCGAACAACGTCTGTGACCGCGTCTCGCCGCTGTAGTTGGTGACCGGGTAGAAAAGCAGCTGCAACGCGGGCAGCCGTGCGCCCTCGTTGCGCGCACGCTGCGATACCACCGCGGCGAGGTTGCCTCCTGCGCTGTCGCCGCCGACGGCCACCCGGCCGGGGTCGGCGCCCAGCTCACCCGCATGTTCAATCGCCCACCGAAACGCGGCATACGCGTCGTCAGCTCCGGCGGGCGCCTTGTGCTCGGGGGCGAGCCGGTAATCGACAGACAACACATGCAAGCCGCCCTCACGGCAGATCTGGCGGCAGAGGTCGTCATGGGTTTCGAGGTCGCCGATGACCTGACCGCCGCCGTGATAGAAGACCAGCAGCGGTTGGCCCTGGGCATCAATCGGCCGGTAGTGCCTCGCTCGGATCGAACTCTCCGGGCCGGGGATCGAGAGATTGGTCACCGCGGCGACGGGGATGTCCTTTTTGAAGCTGGCCGCGAGGATTCTCAACTGAATCCGGGAGGCGCCGACATCGGGACTGGCAACGAGGGCGTTGAGACCAACGGCCGTCTGTGCGGCGAGCATCAACTGTAGCGTCGTGTCCAGTGTGTTCCCGTCGATCGAGATCGAATGACCGCCCAGCAGGAGGCGTTTGACGGGGTTCGGTATCCGCGGAAGCGCCCGCAGCGTCGCACCGGCGAGGGCGTTGACAACGGGAGCCTTGGCGGCCTGCGGCGGTCCGACCGATGACGCATGGCCTGGCAGACTTTGAGTCATGGCTGCTCCTTTGGTCACCCTCAACGACGGTAATTCCATGCCTCAGGTCGGACTTGGCGTTTGGCAGACGCCTCCAGTAGACACCGAGCGCGCGGTTGCGACGGCG
>DATNFI010000061.1:0-10725 GCA_035606475.1 Mycobacterium sp.
CCGACGTCGGAGCCGTCGCCGACCACCACGCCCGCCGAGATGCGGCCCTCGACCATCGAGGCGCCCAGGGTGCCCGCGTTGAAGTTGACGAAGCCTTCGTGCATCACCGTGGTGCCCGAGGCCAGATGCGCGCCGAGGCGCACCCGGTCGGCATCGGCGATGCGTACTCCACTCGGCACGACGTAGTCGACCATCCGCGGGAACTTGTCGATGCCGTAGACGGTGACCGGTCCGCGGCGGCGCAGTCGCGCCCGTACCGCCTCGAAACCGTCGACGGCGCAGGGCCCGTGGCTGGTCCACACCACATTGGTCAGCACCCCGAACATCCCGTCGGCGTTGAGACCGTGCGGAGCCACCAGACGATGCGAGAGCAGGTGCAGTCGCAGGTAACCGTCGTAGGCGTCGACGGCTTTGTCGTCGAGCGAGCCGATCACCGTGCGTACCACCACGGTCTCGACGTCGCGGTCGTCGTCGCGGCCGGCCAGCGCGGCCAACTCGTCGGGAACCTGGGCAGGCGACAACCGCGTCGTGCCGGTCTCGCCCGCCTCGATCAGTTCCGGTGCGGGGAACCAGGTGTCGAGAACCGATCCGTTGGCGGCCACCGTCGCAAGGCCGATGCCTGAAGCTGCAGTCACGGGCCCCACGCTACTAGGTGCCATTTCCGGCGCGAGCAGACGCAAACAGCCCCGACACGCCGAGGAGTAGGGGACCTTTGCGTCTGTTCGGCAGAATGGGGACCGTGCTGGACCTACACGGTGACCCGGTCGAGCTGACGGCTGCTCTGGTCGACATTCCCAGCGAGTCGCGGCACGAAGAGCGCATCGCCGCCGAGGTCGAGGCCGCGCTGCGGGCCCAAACCGCCGGATTCGAGATCGTCCGCAACGGCAACGCGGTGCTGGCCCGAACCGCGCTGGGCCGTCCGACCCGGGTGTTGTTGGCGGGCCATCTCGACACCGTTCCGGTGGCCGGCAACCTGCCCAGCCGCCGCGACGCCGAGTCGCTACACGGTTGCGGCACCACCGACATGAAGTCCGGTGACGCGGTCTTCCTGCACCTGGCCGCGACCGTCGCCGATCCCGCGCACGACCTGACACTGGTGTTCTACGACTGCGAGGAAATCGAGTCCTCGGCAAACGGTTTGGGTCGTATCGAACGCGAGTTACCGGAATGGCTGGCCGCGGACGTGGCGATCCTGGGCGAGCCGACCGCGGGCTACATCGAGGCGGGTTGTCAGGGCACCCTGCGAGTTGTGGTGAGCGCCAATGGAACTCGTGCGCATTCCGCGCGATCATGGCTGGGAGACAACGCGATTCACAAGCTGGGCGCGGTGCTGGACCGCCTCGAGAGCTACCGGCCGCGCGATGTCGACATCGACGGATGCGTCTACCGCGAGGGGCTGTCGGCGGTCGGCATCAACGGCGGGGTGGCCGGCAACGTGATACCCGATGCCGCGTCTGTCACGGTGAACTTCCGTTTCGCGCCCGACCGGTCGGCACCGGCCGCACTGCAACACGTTCACGATGTATTCGACGGCCTCGACGTGCGAATCGAGCAGACCGATTCCGCCGCCGGAGCGCTACCCGGCCTGTCCAACCCCGCGGCCAAGGGGCTGGTCGACGCCGCCGGCGGGCAGGTCCGGGCGAAGTACGGCTGGACCGACGTGTCCCGCTTCGCCGCCCGCGGCATCGCAGCGGTCAACTACGGGCCCGGCGACCCCAACCTCGCGCACACCCGCGACGAGTTGGTGCCCATCCACCAGATCACCGACGCCGTGACGATGCTGCGGGCCTACCTGAGCAGCTAACCGCGCTGCGCCTGGGTCCTCGCATCGGCGGCCGCGGGATGCAGACCCCGCTCGGCCAGGTCGGCCGCCACGTCGGCCAGTGCCGCGGCGTCGCTGTCGGCCAGCGCCCGGGCGTGGGCCAGCGTCAGCCGGCCCAGCACGCAGTCCACTTCGCCGGCCAAGCGGCCGGCCCGCTGCACGGCATGCACGTCGCCGAGGCGCGTCGCGTCCTGCAACGCACGCAACGCGACCGCCGACTGCCCACCGCGCTCGGCGGTCTGGATCGCTTCGCGCGCGGCTTCGATCGCGCCTACGGTGTCGCCGCGCGCCGCCTTCGACCACGCCTTGGCCAACGCCAACTCCGGAGCGAACAGTGACGACTTGAGCCCGTGCAGCGACTCGGCCCGGCTGAAAGCCATTGCGGCGCGCTGTTGTTCGCCCTGCTGGCCGAACGCCTGGGCCAGCAGCATCAGCGACAGCGGGCCCCAGGAATATCCGGTGCGGGCCAGCGGCCCGGCGGCCCGGCTCAGCAGCGTTACGGCGGCGTCGAAGTCACCTTGCGCGATCGCCACATAGCCCACCAGCGTCTCGCCGATCGCCCGGCCCGGCTGCTGCAGCTCGGCGAAGTCGGTGTAGCGCTGCGCCAACGCACGGGCCTCGGCCAGCCGGCCCGCCATCACCAGCGCGGTGATCCGGCCGAAGCCGCTGGTGAACCGAAGCAGCCCGGGATGGTCGGCGGCGGTCGCCCGCCGGGCCAGCGCCTCGACGTCGTCGAATTGTCCGGTGCGGGCCGAGCTCAGCGCCGCTGCCGAGGCCGCCCACCCGATGGCAACCCCGTCGGCGTGCGGCGACGCCAGCACCTCGTTCGCGATTCGCAGGGTGCGCAGCGGCGTGCCGGAGTTCATCGCGAACGTCGCCGTCAGCGCGTCGAGCGTCGCTTGAGCGCCGGGCGAGTCGACCCGGTTACGGGTGGTGTGCAAAAACGCGGTGGCCTGCGCCGGTTCGTTGAGCATCCAGAACTGGTTGGCCGCCCGCGGCAGCGCCCACGCCATCAGCTCGGGCGGCGACAGCTGGTCGGGGTCAACGGCGCTCAGCGCGGCGTCGGCCTCTCGTCCGCGGCCCTGCCAGGCCAGCGCGTAGCCGAGCGCCAGCCGCGCGGCCAGCCCCTCGGAGCGATCCAGCGCCGCGCGTGCGAGTTGTTCGGCCAGCGTGAGCTCGCCGAACCGCAGCGCTTGCTGGGCCGCGGACACGGTGTCGCCGGGAGTGTCGCTGCCGACGGCCAGCGCCGCGAGTCGCAGCTGATCGCCGACGTGATCGAACGGGCCGGCGGCAAGTCGCTCGACCAGCGACATCCGCAACGCGCGCGCGGTGTCGGGTGCCAGCGCCGCCCGCGCGCGGGCGGTGTAGAGCGGATGTGCCGCGTAGACCATGGCGTCGTCGTCGACCATCACCGCGCCGGCGGCGTCGGCCTGCCCGACGGCCTCCTCGCCGGCCAACGCCGTCAGGTCGTCGCGCCGCAGCGGCTCGGCCAGCGCCAGGAAATCCAGCGTCGTGCGCGCAATCGACGGCAGGCCGGCCAGGTAGTCGTCGACCTGAGCCGGCAGTGCTGCTGCGTCGTCCGGCGCCCCGACCTCGACCCGGTTCAACAACCCGTCGGACCACAGCGCCTCGACCGCTTCGGGCACCTCGGCACCGGATCGGACCGTGACGATCAGCCGTGCCGACCCGCTCAGCGCCAGCTGGTAGACGAGCGTGGCGGACAGCCGGTCGAGGTGGTGGGCGTGGTCGACCACGAAGAGTTGGTTGTCTGCGGTGAGCCTGTCCTGCGCGGCTCGCAGCAGCTCGGCCGGTCGGGCGCTGTCGCTGACATCGGTGCCGGCCAGCAGCGCCCGGAAGGCGCCGAACGGGATGGCCTGCTCGGTGGCGGTGCCGATCACCCAGCGGGCGGCGGGCGAGGCGGCGCGGCGGGCGAGGACGGTTTTACCAACGCCGTCGGCGCCGAGGATCACCACGCCGGCATGCTGCGGATCCTCCAGGGCGGCCACGACGTCGCGCAGCACGGCCTCTGGCGGCGCGTCAGCCCAAGCACGTGGCACCGCCGGAGTTTATGGCGCGCACCCGGAGTGGTCTACGTTTCGTGTGTGTCTCGTCCATGGGCGGTCTGCGTGTACTGCGCCTCCGGACCCACGCATCCGGAGTTGCTGGCGCTGGCCGCCGAACTCGGCGAGGCGATCGCCGACCGCGGCTGGGCCCTGGTCTGGGGCGGCGGCAATGTCTCGGCCATGGGCGCGCTGGCCACCGCCGCCCGCGCTCGTGGCGGCTGGACCGTCGGTGTCATTCCCAAGATGCTGGTGCGGCGCGAGGTCGCCGACCACGACGCCGGCGAGCTGATCGTCACCGCCACCATGCGCGAGCGCAAACAGATCATGGAGGACCGAGCCGACGCGTTCATCACGTTGCCGGGTGGCATCGGCACGCTTGAGGAGTTCTTCGAGGCCTGGACCGGTGGGTACCTGGGCGTGCACGACAAGCCGCTGGTGCTGCTGGACCCGGGCGGTCATTACCACGGCCTGCTCGGGTGGTTGTCCGAGCTCGTCCGCGACGGATACGTGGCACAGACCGCGATGGATCGGCTGGTGGTTGTCGACGAGGTCGAGGCGGCCCTGGCGGCCTGCACACCCCGCTGAGGGCATTTGTCGCCTGGATAAGCTGGCCGCCATGCCGGAACACAACTCGGGTGCCCAAAAGTCGGTCGGGCTGCTCGACATCGCAAGCCAGCTCCCGAGCCTGCTGGCCGACACCCCGGTGATCGTCCGCGGGGTGGTTACCGGGCTGCTGGCGCGGCCGACGTCCAAGACGTCGATCGGCAAGGTGTTCCAGGACCGGGCCGCCAAGTTGGGCGACAAGGTGTTCCTCCGGTTCGGCGACCAGCAGCTGTCCTACCGCGACGCCAATGCCGCCGTCAACCGTTACGCGGCGGTGCTGGCGGCGCGCGGCGTCGGCCGCGGTGACGTCGTCGGGGTCATGCTGCGCAACTCGCCAAACGCCGTGCTGATGATGCTGGCCGTGGTCAAGTGCGGCGCGATCGCCGGGATGCTCAACTACCATCAGCGCGGTGATGTGCTGGCCCACAGCCTGGGCCTGCTGAACGCCAAAGTGCTTGTCGCCGAAGCCGATCTGATCGAAGCGGTGGATGAGTGCGGCGGGCTCCAGATCGAACCGACCACCATCGAGGAGATGGAGCGGTTGGCCGCCACCGCGCCCACCACCAACCCGCCGTCGGCGTCGGCCGTGCTGGCCAAGGACACCGCGTTCTACATCTTCACGTCGGGCACCACCGGCCACCCCAAGGCCAGCGTGATGACCCACAAGCGGTGGCTGGCCGCGCTGGCCGCATTCGGCGGACTTGGCTTGCGGCTCAAGGGTTCTGACACCCTGTACAGCTGCCTGCCGCTGTACCACAACAATGCGCTGACCGTCGCGGTCGGATCGGTGATCAACGCCGGCGGGACCCTGGCGCTGGGCAAGTCGTTCTCGGCGTCGCGGTTCTGGGACGAGGTAATCGCCAGTGACGCAACGGCTTTCATCTACATCGGCGAGATCTGTCGCTACCTGCTCAACCAGCCGGAAAAGCCGACCGACCGGGCGCACAAGGTGCGGCTGATCGCCGGCAACGGGCTGCGGCCGGAGATCTGGGACGAGTTCACCTCGCGGTTCAACATCGCCCGGGTCTGCGAGTTCTACGCCGCCAGCGAGGGAAACACCGCCTTCATCAACATGTTCAACGTGCCGAAGTCGGCCGGGTGCGCGCCGATGCCGACGGCCTACGTGCAGTACGACACCGATACCGGCGCGCCGTTACGCGGTGCCGACGGCCGGGTGCAGCGGGTGCCCACCGGTGAGCCCGGTCTGCTGCTCAGCCCGGTGACCCGGCTGCAGCCGTTCGACGGCTACACCGACCCGAGTGCGAGCGAAAAGAAGTTGGTGCGCAACGCTTTCCGTGATGGAGATTGCTGGTTCAACACCGGCGACGTGATGAGCCCGCAGGGCATGGGCCATGCCGCGTTCGTCGACCGCCTCGGCGACACCTTCCGGTGGAAGGGCGAAAACGTCGCCACCACCGAGGTGGAGCGGGCGCTGGCGTCCAACACGGCCGTCGAGGAATGCACCGTCTTCGGCGTGGAGATTCCCCGCACCGGCGGCCGCGCCGGAATGGCGGCGATCAAGCTGCGCGACGGCAGCGACTTCGACGGCAAGGCCATCGGCGAGACCGTCTACCAGGAATTGCCGGCGTACGCCATGCCGCTGTTCGTGCGACTGGTGGATTCGATGGAACACACCACCACGTTCAAGAGCCGCAAGGTCGACCTGCGCGAGCAGGGCTACGGCGCCGACGTCGAGGACCCGCTGTACGTGCTGGCCGGCCGCGACGAGGGCTATGTGCCGTTTTACGCCGGCTACCCCGACGACGTCGCGGGCGGCAAGCGGCCGCAGGGCTAGACACCACGCGTCACAGGAGCACCTGCTCCTGGGTGTCACTCTTTTCTGAAATCGTGATCGCATGCGATATCAACCGGCCGAGGGCTCCTGAGCGCTCGGTGACGGCAGCAGGCACCATGGTCTAGTGCAGTCCACCCTGTGCGGTCGCCCGGTGAGCGGTCAGCGCGCGCTGATCATGGCGATCGTCAACCGGACCCCGGACTCGTTTTACGACCGCGGCGCCAACTTCGCCGACGACGCCGCCCGGGCGGCCGTGCACCGCTTCATCGCCGAGGGCGCCGATGTGGTCGATGTCGGCGGCGTGAAGGCCGGCCCGGGGGAGCGCATCGACGCGCACGCCGAAATCGCCCGTGTGGTGCCGTTCATCGAGTGGCTGCGCGACACCTATCCCGATCAACTGATCAGCATCGACACCTGGCGTTCGGAGGTGGCCCGGCTCGCCTGCCGGGCGGGCGCGGATCTGATCAACGACAGCTGGGGCGGCTATGATCCCGCGATGCCCGAGGTAGCGGCCGAATTCGGCGCCGGACTGGTGTGTTCGCACACCGGCGGCGCACGGCCGCGGACGCGTCCGTTCCGGGTCAGCTACGGGACCAGCACCCGCGGGGTGGTCGACGACGTGATCGGTGAAGTCAGCGCGGCGGCGCAGCGGGCCGTCGCCGCCGGGGTGGCTCGCGACCGTGTGTTGATCGACCCGACGCACGATTTCGGCAAGAACACCTTCCACGGATTGGCGCTGTTGCGGCACATGGAAGATGTTGTCAACACCGGGTGGCCGGTGTTGATGGCGTTGAGCAATAAAGATTTCGTCGGGGAGACTCTTGGGGTGGAGCTGACCGAACGGCTGGAGGGAACTCTGGCCGCGACCGCGCTGGCAGCTGCGGCGGGGGCCCGGATGTTCCGGGTGCACGAAGTCGGGCCTACCCGACGGGTGTTGGAGATGGTGGCGTCGATACGCGGGCAACGCCCGCCGGCGCGCACGGTGAGAGGACTGGCATGACGGCATCTGAGCTGGTCGATCTCGCCGCCGAGGGCGCGCTGGCGGCGGCGCCCGGCGACGTCTGGCTGGCCGACCGGAGCTGGACCCGTCCGCAGTGGACGGTCGAGGAGCTGGACGTGGCCAAGGCCGGCCGAACCATCTCCGTGGTGCTGCCCGCCCTCAACGAGGAAGACACCGTCGAATCGGTGATCGAGAGCATCTCGCCGCTGGTCGGCGGGCTGGTCGACGAGCTGATCGTGCTCGATTCGGGATCCACCGACGACACCGAGATCCGGGCGATCGCCGCCGGCGCGCGCGTCGTCACCCGCGAACAGGCGCTGCCTGAGATCGCGCCGCGGCCGGGCAAGGGTGAGGTGTTGTGGCGTTCGCTGGCGGCCACCAGCGGCGACATCGTCGTCTTCGTCGATTCGGATCTGATCGAGCCGCACCCGATGTTCGTGCCGCGGCTGCTGGGCCCGCTGCTCACCGAGGACGGCATTCACCTGGTCAAGAGCTTTTATCGGCGGCCGCTGAACATGGGCGACGCCCACGACGCCAGGGGCCGCGAGGGCGCCACCGGCGGCGGGCGGGTCACCGAACTGGTCGCGCGACCGCTGCTGGCCGCGCTGCGGCCCGAGCTGGGCTGCGTGTTGCAGCCGCTGGGCGGCGAATACGCGGCCACCCGCGAGCTGCTGACGTCGGTACCGTTCGCGCCCGGCTACGGCGTCGAGATCGGCCTGCTGGTCGATACCTACGACCGGTTGGGGCTGGACGCCATCGCCCAGGTCAACCTCGGCGTGCGGGCCCACCGCAACCGGCCGCTGGCCGAGCTGGGCCCGATGAGCCGCCAGGTCGTCGCGACGCTGCTGTCGCGCTGCGGCATCCCCGACTCCGGCGTGGGGCTGACCCAGTTCTTCGTCGACGGCGACGGATACACACCACGCACCTCGGCGGTGTCGCTGGCCGACCGGCCGCCGATGAACGCCATCCGCCCCCGCCGCTAACAGCACCCGTCGGACCCATAGGGCAATATCGGTGCCGTGGCGTTGGTGTTGCTGTACGTGGTGGTCTTGGTCCTGATCGCGATCGTGTTGTTCGGGGTGGCCAGTCTGCTGTTCGGTCGCGGTGAGCCGCTGCCGCCGCTACCCCGGGGAACGACCCCCACGGTGCTGCCGGCCTCCGGTGTCACCCGCTCTGACGTCGACGCGGTGAAGTTCACCCAGACGCTGCGCGGATACAAGACCAGCGAGGTGGACTGGGTGCTGGAGCGGCTCGGGCAGGAGCTCGACCTGCTGCGCGGCCAGCTGTCGTCCGTGCATGCCGCGGCCGCCGCCGATCACGCGCCGGGAGACGCCGAGGATGAGCCCAGTGACGCCTGACGACGGCCTGGTCCGCTGCGACTGGGCGGTCGGCAAGCCCGGCAGCGCGGACTTCGAGCTCTACCGCGACTACCACGACAACGAGTGGGGCCGGCCGCTGCATGGCCAGATCCCGCTGTTCGAGCGGATGAGCCTGGAGGCCTTTCAGAGCGGCCTGTCCTGGCTGATCATCCTGCGGAAACGGGAGAATTTCCGGAAGGCGTTCACCGGTTTCAAGCCCGAGCAGGTCGCCCGATTCACCGACGCCGACGTGGCCCGGCTGATGGCCGACGAAGGCATCGTCCGCAACCGGGCCAAGATCGAGGCGACGATCGCCAACGCGCGGGCCATCGCCGATGGAGCCGACGACCTGTCGGAGTTGCTCTGGTCGTTCGCTCCGGCCCGCCGAGCCCGGCCCGCGACGCTGGCCGACGTCCCGGCCGTGACGCCGGAATCCACCGCAATGGCACGCGAATTGAAGCGCCGGGGGTTCCGCTTCGTCGGCCCCACGACGGCCTACGCACTGATGCAGGCGACCGGGATGGTCGACGATCACGTGCGGGCGTGCTGGGTGCCTCCGACGGCTGCCTGAGCCGCTGCCTGAAACGTCGAGCCGGAGGTCATGTGCACCTGGTTACGCGGATAGGGAACAATGGAGTGGTGAATGTGCAGTTGACGGGCCAGCTCGAATTCGGAGGGAGCGCTCGATGGCGGCGATGAAGCCCCGGACCGGTGACGGTCCATTGGAAGCGACGAAGGAGGGGCGCGGCATCGTGATGCGGGTACCGCTGGAAGGCGGTGGCCGACTCGTCGTCGAGCTGACACCAGATGAAGCCGCTGCACTGGGCGACGAGCTCAAAGGCGTCACGAGCTAAAAGCCTGCCGCATCACCCGCGCGTGACGCCCGGCGTTATGTGCACACTTTCTGGTAGATCTCGAGTGTCTGCTGCGCGATCTGCGCCCAGGAGAACTCCGCGATGCAGCGCTGCCGGCCCGCGCGGCCGTAGCGCTCCGCCCGCTCCGGGTCGGCGATCACGGCGTTGACCGCCTGCGCGATCCGGCTCTGGTAGCCCGCCGCGTCGCCCGCGTCGTAGGGCACCAGCGAACCCGTCACCCCGTCGTCGACCACCTCGGGTATGCCACCGACATCGGAGGCGACTACCGCCGTACCGCACGCCATCGCTTCGAGATTCACGATCCCCAATGGCTCGTATACCGACGGGCAGACGAAAACCGCTGCTGCCGAGAGTATTTCGCGAATCTTGCCGATCGGCAACATTTCCCGGACCCAGAACACGCCCGAGCGCGCAGCGGCCAGAGCGGCGACGCCCTGGCTCACTTCGGCGGCGATTTCCGGTGTGTCGGGCGCTCCGGCGCACAGCACCAACTGCACGCCCGGATCGAATTCGTGGGCGGCGGCCAGCAGGTGCGAGACGCCCTTCTGCCGGGTGATCCGCCCGACGAATGCGACGATCGGTCGGCTGGGATCGACCCCGAGGTCGGTCAGCACCGACGCACCCGCGGCCGGCTCGACCGGATACCAGACGTCGGTGTCGATTCCGTTGCGCACGACGTGAACTCGGCCCGGATCGACCGTCGGGTACACCCGCAACACGTCGTCCCGCATGCCGGAGCTGACGGCGATCACCGCGTCGGCGGCGTCGACCGCGGTGCGCTCGACCCACGACGAGATCCGGTAGCCGCCGCCGAGTTGCTCGGCCTTCCACGGCCGCAACGGCTCCAGCGAATGCGCCGTCAGCACGTGCGGCACGCCGTGCAGCAGCGACGCCAGATGCCCGGCCATCCCGGCGTACCAGGTGTGGGAGTGGACGACGTTGGCCTCCGCGGCGGCGCTGGCCATCACCAGATCGGTCGACAGCGTGGACAGCGCCGGGTTCGCTCCGCGCAGTTGGGTGTCCGGCTGATAGGCGAACGCCGTGGGCCGCGGTGCGCCCTGGCAGTGCACATCGACCCGGCACAGGTTGCGCAGGTGTGCGACGAGCTGGGTCACGTGTACTCCGGCGCCGCCGTAGACCTCCGGCGGATACTCCCGAGTCATCATCGCCACGCGCATATCCGGCACCGTAGTGGTCGCTGCCGAACGC
>DATNFI010000062.1:0-10535 GCA_035606475.1 Mycobacterium sp.
ACGACCGTCAACGTGTGCCGGGCATCGTCGACGACGGTGTCGTAGTAGCGAATACCACCGACCAGCGCACTGCGCTTCAGACCCGGGGATAACCGCAGAGCGCCGGCACGGGTCAAATGCTTCTGCGCGGGAACGGATTTCGCGCCACCGAGTTGGTCGTAGAGCGCCAGGCCGGCAGCCGTGTAGGGCCGCTCCCACCACCGCTTGGTCAGCGGGTAGAGAAACGGCAGCGGCTTGACCAGATGCGGCGCCAGCGTCGTCAGCGACAACTCGCGCTCGAACAGCGCCTCGCGCACCAAACCGAATTCCAGTTGCTCGAGATAACGCAGCCCGCCGTGAAACATCTTCGATGACCGACTCGACGTGCCGGAGGCGAAGTCGCGGGCCTCCACCAACGCCACCTTGAGCCCGCGGGTCGCGGCATCCAGGGCGGCCCCCGATCCCACCACGCCGCCGCCGATGACCACGACGTCGAACTGCTCGCTGCCGAGACGCTCCCACGCCGAGGCGCGTTGCTCGGGGCCCAAAAAGCTAGCCGGCACGCGATTCGCGTCGCTCACGACACAAGTCTCCTGTCGGTTACTCGCCAGTAGGTCGCTGATCCCAGGCTACCTGGCCTGTCTTAGTCCAGGTCGTCATGCGCCATCAGGCGTCGCGCCGCTTCAGTGATCGAACCCGACAGCGACGGATACACGCTCAGGGTCTGCGCCAGGTGGTTGACCGTGAGGCGGGTCTGCACGGCCATCGCGATCGGCAGAATCAGCTCCGACGCGATCGGCGCCACCACCACGCCGCCGATCACCACGCCGGTGGCCGGCCGGCAGAAGAGCTTGACGAAGCCATGCCGCAGACCCGACATCTTGGCCCGCGCGTTGGTTCGCAGCGGCAGCATGATCGTGCGGGCCTGCACCGATCCATCGTCGATGGCCGACTGCGGAACTCCTACCGCCGCCAACTCGGGCCGGGTGAATACCGCGGCCGCTACCGTGCGCAGCCGGATGGGCGTGACGGCCTCGCCGAGCGCATGCCACATGGCTATCCGGCCCTGCATCGCGGCGACGGAGGCGAGCGGCAGCAGGCCGGTGCAGTCGCCGGCGGCGTAGATGTTGGACACCGACGTCCGCGAAACCCGGTCCACAGTCAGGTAATTGCCACGCCCGAGTTCGATGCCGACTCGTTCCAGACCCAGGTTGCGGGTGTTGGGCACCGACCCGATCGTCATCAGCGCATGGCTGCCCTCGACGGTCCGGCCGTCGGCCAGGGTCACCAGTACGCCGGAATCCGTGCGCGTCACCGAGTCGGCGCGGGCGTTCTTGACGAGCTTGACGCCGCGCTCGGAGAAGATCCGCTCCAGCACGGCGGCCGCGTCGGCGTCCTCGTAGGGCAGGATCTGGTCGCGGCTGGCCACCACCGTCACGTCGACGCCCAATTCGGTGTAGGCGTGCACGAATTCGGCGCCGGTGACACCGGAGCCGACCACGATCAGGTGTTCCGGCAGCGCGTCCAAGTCGTAGAGCTGACGCCAGGTCAGGATGCGTTCGCCGTCGGGTAGCGCGGTCGGCAACTCGCGGGGGCTCGCACCGGTCGCGATCAGCACCACATCGGCGTCGTAGGTCGTGGTGCTGCCGTCTGGCGCGGTGGCTTGCACGCGGTGGGTCGCCAGGCCCGGGGTCGTGTCGACCAGCTGGCCGGTGCCTGCGACCACGTCGACGCCCGCGCCGAGCAGCTGCGCTTTGATGTCCGCGGACTGATCGGCGGCCAGCCGCTTGACGCGCTGATGGATCTCGGGCAGCGAAATCTTGGCGGCCTCGATGTCGATGTCGAAGCCCAGGTGCGGCCCGCGGCGCAGTTCGGTGCGCACACCGGTCGAGGCGATGAAGGTCTTCGACGGCACACAGTCGAAGAGCACCGCCGCGCCGCCGATGCCGTCCGAGTCGATCACGGTGACGTGGGCGTCGCGTGCCGCCGCGACCAGCGCCGCCTCGTAACCGGCCGGTCCTCCACCGATGATCACGATGCGGGTCGCCACGTCACATAACCTAGTCCGGCGACGATGCAGCCGCGACGCGGCTGAGGAGAAGCCGGACAATCAGACCTAGTCCGGCGACGATGCAGCCGCGCAGCGGCTGAGGAGGAGTCGGACATTCACACCGGCGAACGTTGCGGATCGGCGCCGCGTCTGCGGACGCCGTTTAAGATTTCCCCGTGCCGCTCTACGCCGCGTATGGCTCGAACATGCATCCCGAGCAGATGCAGCAGCGTGCACCCCATTCCCCGATGGCCGGAACCGGCTGGCTGCACGGCTGGCGGCTGACGTTCGGCGGCGAGGACATCGGCTGGGAGGGCGCCCTGGCCACGGTGGTCGAGGATCCGACGTCGAAGGTCTTCGTGGTGCTCTACGACATGACGCCGGCCGACGAGAAGACCCTGGACCGGTGGGAAGGCTCCGAACTCGGCATTCACAAGAAGATCCGCTGCCGGGTGGAACGGCTGTCGTCGGACACGACGACCGATCCAGTACTCGCCTGGCTGTATGTGGTGGACGCCTGGGAAGGCGGATTACCGTCGGCCCGCTACATCGGCGTGATGGCCGACGCCGCTGAAATAGCCGGCGCGCCAAGCGAATACGTGCACAAAATCCGCACCTGCCCGGCCCGCAACGTCGGCCCGGGCCACGGCGAGTAGCCGTTTCTGGCCCACGTTCCCGTCGCGAGGGTGCGTGTTTGTACGCCGACACGCCGCTTGCGCTGACATTCTGTGCACCTTCGCCGATACTCACGCCGCTCTTCGACGCTCCAGCTGCGTTTCAATGCGGCGGACGAGTTGCCAGGGCCGTTGCCTCACGTCCTCGGCGATGATCGGGACGGTCACCCAATCCACCTCTTGAAGAGCCGCGGAACGATTACGGTCCCGTTTGAAAGCTCGAGGCCCGCTGTGCCAGTCGACGCCGTCGTACTCGGCCGCCACCCGATACTCCGGCCACGCGAAGTCCACCCGCCAGGTTCGGCCATTGGCGTCGACGACCTCGTATTGCAGCGCGGGAGTCGGCAAGCCACCCTCGATCATGATCAGCCGAGCCTCGCTCTCCATCGGCGACTCCGCTTGGCCGGCCGCCAACGGGAGCAACTCGCGGACCGCGGCGATGCCGCGCCGGCCGGCCTGACGCCCCGCGGCTTCATGCAGGTCGTTACCGCTGCACCTGCCACTTCGTAGGGCGGCATCCAGCGTGGCCAGTGCTCGTGGTCGGGGCAGCCCGCGCGCCACCTCGATCGCCGTCCAGCCGGGCGCGGTAGCGAGCCGGCCCGCGACCGGGGTCAGCGGCGCGCCCATTCGCCGATGCACCACCAGACCGTCGGCGGACCGCAACTGGGAGCCGCTGGGATTGAGGACATGCAAGTCGACGGTGCCCTCGGTGTCGAACCCGTAGGCCGCGGCAGCCGTGCCCAGGCACACGGCGACGGGTGTGCCGGTTGCCAAGTCCAGGCCGCGTAGGCGCAACGCGATGTCCGCCTCGCCGCGGCCGTAGATGCCATACCAAATCTTCTGCAGCTCACCGCGGTTCACTTCTGCTTGGAGTCCGCGGCGAGTCAGGAATGTCAATGCCTGACCAGACGTGACGACTCCGCCTTGGTTGTCGAATAGCCGAATCAGCTCGATGTTCACGGCCCGATCGTCGGCATGCCGCGTAGACATCGGGGTGCGATATGGAACCGCCGAGCGCCGATCTGTGAATGAAGCCCACGCTGTGGATGACAGCCCCGCCCTACGAGCGTGCACAGTGGTACGGCAATTGCGGCGTGTCGGCGTTCAAACACGCACGCTCGCGCATGCCGGCTAGAAGCCGGCCGACTGTTCGACGATGTTCACCATCAACCGCAGGCCGATTCCAAGCGCGCGCTCATCGAGGTCGAAGGTCGGCTGGTGCAGGTCCAGCTGTGGGCCATGACCCGACCACACGCCGAGCCTGGCCATGGCACCCGGGACTTCCTCGAGATACCACGAGAAGTCCTCGCCGCCGCCGGATTGTTTGGTGTCGGCCAGGGCATCCGGGCTGATGGCCTCGATGGCGTGGGTGATGATGCGGGTCGACAGCTCTTCGTTGACCACCGGCGGGACGCCGCGGTTGTACTGCAAGGTGTGCTCCACCTGCAGCGGCGCCAGCAACGACGTCACCGTCTCGCGGACGATGTCCTCCATGTCCAGCCAGGCATCCCGGCTGGCGGTGCGGACCGTGCCATCCAGCGTGCCGCTCTGCGGAATCGCGTTGGCCGCCACGCCGGCATTGACTGCGCCCCACACCATCACGGTGCTGTTGCGCGGATCGGTGCGGCGCGACAGCACGCCGGGCAGTCCGGTGATCAGGGTGCCCAGCCCGTAGACCAGATCGCCGGTCAGGTGTGGCCGCGAGGTGTGCCCGCCCTCCGAGGTCAGGCTGATGTGGATCATGTCGGCCGCCGAGGTGATCGGTCCCGGCTTCACCGCGATCTTGCCGACCGCCAGTCGCGGGTCGCAGTGCAGGGCGAAGATCCGGCTGATGCCGGTCAAGGCGCCGGCGGCGATCGTGTCGATCGCACCCCCGGGCATCAGCTCCTCGGCGGGCTGGAAGATCAGCCGGACACCGACCGGCAACTCCGGCGCACCCGCCAGCGCCAGGGCGGTCCCCAGCAGGATCGCGGTGTGCCCATCGTGGCCGCAGGCATGCGCGGCGTTGGGCATCGTCGAGGTGTACGGGGCCCCGGTCCGCTCGGCCATCGGCAGCGCGTCCATGTCGGCCCGCAACGCGACGCGCGGCTCCCGGTCGGGGCCGAGATCGCAGGTCAGCCCGGTACCGCCGGGCAGCACCTTCGGGTTGAGCCCGGCCTCGGCCAGCCGCTCGCCGACGAACTGCGTGGTGACGAACTCCTGACGACCCAACTCCGGGTAGCGATGGATGTGCCGCCGCCACTCGATCAGGTCGTCGTGGTGGCCGGCCAGCCACGCCGCGGCGATGTCAGACAGGCTCATGACGCCGCTCCTCCGCATCGCGCCGCTCTGCATCGTCGCCGGCGCGGCTCATGACGCCGCCCGTTGCGCCTGTGCGGCCAGCACCCGCTCGCGCTGTTCCGGGGACTCGGCCAGCCGAACCACCGTGCGCGCCAACATGATTGCACCGTCGACCACGGCCTTGTCGGCGGAGGTTCCGGCGGCCGCGGCGGTGAATTCGGGCTGGTGCAATGACGCGCCGCCGGCGTCGACGGCGATCATCGGGTGAATGCCGGGCAGCATCTGGGTGACGTTGCCCATGTCGGTGCTGCCCAGCGGCAGCGCCGACTCCAGCGCCGCGTCGAGCGGCGAGCGGCCGAGCCCGGTCATCTCCGCGCGGACGATCTCCGCCAGCCATGGGTCGGGCTTGAGCGCGTCGTACATCGGCTCGGTGTGCTCGATGCTGTAGTCGCAACCGGTGGCCACCGCGCCGGCCAGAAAGCAGTCGCCCACTTTGGCTTCCAGGTCGGCCAGCGACGACGCGTCGGTGGCCCGCATCGTGTACGCCAACTCGGTGTGGGCGGGGATGACGTTGGCCACGTGCCCGCCCTGCGTGACGATGCCGTGCATCTGCTGCCCGGGGGCCAACTGCTGACGCAGCAACCCGATCGCCACCTGCGCCACGGTGACCGCATCGGCGGCGTTGACGCCCAGGAACGGCGCGGCCGAGGCATGGGATTCCTTGCCGCGGTAACTCACCTTGACCGCGGACAGCGTCAGCGAACGGGCGGCCGCGATGTCCACCGGACCCGGATGCACCATTACCGACACCGCCAGATCGTCGAAGACTCCGGCGTTGAGCAGCAACACTTTTCCGCCACCGAATTCCTCGGCGGGAGTACCGAGCAACGAAACCCGAAGACCCAGTTCGTCGGCGACATCGGCCAACGCCAATGCGGCGCCCACCGCCGACGCGGCAATGATGTTGTGGCCGCACGCATGACCGATGTCGGGCAGGGCGTCGTACTCGGCGCAGATGCCGACGGTCAGCGGGCCGCTGCCGAAGTCGGCGCGGAACGCGGTGTCCAAACCGCCCGCCGCCGCAGTGATTTCAAAACCGCGTTCGGCCACCAAAGCTTGCGCCTTGGCGCAACTGCGGTGCTCGGCGAATGCCAGCTCCGGCTCGGCGTGAATCGCGTGCGACAGCTCGACGAGGTCGGCGCTGCGACGGCGCACCGTGTCGTCGACGCGATCCAGCGCCGAAGTTGAAGCCATCGTCGCAGTATCTCACCGCCGAGACTCTCACATGTCGCGCGGAGCCCGGATGCGCTCCTCAGCGCGAAGCCATGCCTGCGCCGGGACGAATCTCTCGTCATTCCAGCCGGCGGTGCGCACCCGTACCCGGGTCCGCCAATTGTTCATGATGGCGACGTGAACGGGCCAGCGGATGAAGCGACGCAAATCCGCGTGGCTCTCCCACACCGACACCGACCCACCACGCCACTCAACCTGCTTGCCCCACAGCCAAAGCCCGACCGCGCCGCGCATAATCGGCCAGCTTTCCGCCAACCTCAGGCCCAATGCCGCGATCTGTTGCCAATCCTCCTCGGAATCGGACTGGAAATCGGTGAAGCTCACGACCACCGGGGACGGGATCCCGTCGGACGGTCCGGGCAGCCAGTCCGTGCTCAGGATGCCGCTTCCGGGCGTGATGGGCGGCTGACCGGTCCAGACGCCGGCGGACGACGTGGTCATGCCACCACGGCCGGTGTCCACTGCGGCGAGCGGCCGAGATGAGTCAGGATGCGATCGAGGTCGCTGGTCGAATCCGTCGCCGGGATAGCCGGGCCGAACGGCGCGTTGTCGATGGCGCGGAAGTCGCCGTCGGGCACGAAGAGCGCCAGCGGCACCGCGGCGGCCAGCACGTCGGCCGGAAGCTCGTAGGCGCGGCCCAGCGTGCGAGCCACGTCCCAGCCGTGCACCACGTAGTCGATGTAGTGGAAGCCGATCGCCATCTCACCCGGGAAGGACGCGTCGGCCCCGAGCTCCGGCAGCACGAATGACGATTCGAGCACGTCGGCGCCCGCGAATGCGTCGATGACGTCGGCGGCGGCCGCCGCGTAGGTGCCACCGGGATCGGCCGCCACCTCCGCGTCGACGGTGCCGGTTTGCCATACCGCCTCGTCAGCGCCGTGACCGCGCGCGGCGGCGGCAAATCCACGGTGCTGGACGGTCATGTGGGTGAGCAGGTCGGCGAGGTTCCAGCCGGCGCAGGGCGTCGGCCTGGACAGGTCGGCGGCGGTGACGGCCGAGACGACATCGACCGACGCCAGAACCACGGTTCGATGTAAGGATCGAAGATCAGTATTTGTAGGCATGTGCTTATCGTATGCTGCCGCATATTATATGTCCAGCCTTATCATCACCGGATGGCGCGAAAGGCGGCGCGACGGGACCTCGCGGAGATGCTGGCGGAGTTGGGTCGCCAGACGGTGGCTGCCGAGATGCCGGTGCTGGCGGCGCACGGCGTGTCGATGTGGGGATACATCGTGCTGAGCGCGTTGGACCACTCGCCGATCCGAACCCAGGCCGCGCTCGCCGAGGCGATCGGCGCCGACAAGACCCGCATCATCCCGACACTCGACGAGCTGCAGGGCCACGGCTACATCGAGCGGATGCCCGACCCCGACGACCGGCGCGCACGCCTGCTGGCGATCACCGATTCCGGCCGCTCGATCAAGGACGCGGTGCAGGCGGACATCCAGCGTGGCGAGGAGCGATGGCTGGGGCAGGTTTCCGCGAACGAGCGCGACGTCTTTCTGCGCGTACTGAACCAGCTCAGCCAACGGGGTGCCGATTAGGCTGCCCCCTGTGCTCGCAGAAACCGCAGCGCAGTTCATCGCCGACAAGGTCGGCATCGGCGACCACGATGTGGCGATCGTGCTGGGGTCCGGTTGGGCGCCGGCCGTGTCTGCGCTGGGCGAACCGACCGCGATCCTGCCGATGGCCGATGTGCCGGGATTCACCCCGCCGTCGGCGACCGGCCACACCGGCCAGGTGCTGTCGATGGGTATCGGCGATCATCGCGTGCTGGTGCTGGCCGGTCGCGTGCATGCCTACGAAGGACACGATCTGCAGCACGTCGTTCACCCGGTGCGCACCGCGTGCGCGGCCGGCGCCCGCGTCGTCGTGCTGACCAACGCCGCCGGCGCGGTGCGGGAGGACTTGGCCGTGGGCCAGCCCGTGCTGATCAGCGACCACCTCAACCTGACCGCGCGATCGCCGCTGGTCGGGGCCCAGTTCGTCGACCTAGTCGATGCGTATGCGCCGCGGCTGCGGACGCTGGCCCGGCAGGTCGACCCGGGACTCGTCGAAGGGGTCTACGCCGGGCTGCCCGGCCCGCATTTCGAGACGCCCGCAGAAATCCGGATGCTGCGCACGCTGGGCGCCGACCTGGTCGGCATGTCCACCGTGCACGAGACGATCGCGGCCCGGGCCGCCGGTGCCGAGGTGCTCGGGGTCTCGCTGGTCACCAACATGGCGGCGGGGATCACCGGCGAGTCGCTCAGCCACCTCGAGGTGCTCGGGGCCGGCGCCGCCTCGGCGGCCCGGCTGGGTTCGCTGCTGGCCGACGTGGTCGCACGGCTGTAGCGGCGCCATGACTCGCGCCGGCGACGATGCAGAGCGAAGCGATGAGGAGGAGCGGCGCCATGACTCCGGAGGAGTGGATAGCGCACGACCCCGACCCGGTGACGGCCAGCGAGCTCGCCCGATGCGACAAAGCCGAACTGGCGGCACGGTTTTCCCGCCCGCTGTCATTCGGCACCGCCGGACTGCGGGGCCCGGTGCGCGGCGGTCCGGACGCGATGAATCTCGCCGTAGTGCTGCGGACCACCTGGGCGGTGGCGCAGGTGCTCGAGAGCCGCGGCCTGGCCGGCTCGGCCGTGATCGTGGGCCGGGATGCCCGACACGGCTCGGCCTCGTTCGCCGCCGCGACAGCTGAAGTGCTTGCCGCCGAGGGCTTTTCGGTGACACTGCTGCCCGGTCCGTCGCCCACTCCGGTGCTCGCATTCGCGGTCCGGCGTACCGGCGCGACGGCGGGAGTTCAGATCACCGCCTCGCATAATCCGCCCGCCGACAATGGCTACAAGGTGTACCTGGACGGCGGCATCCAGATTGTCGCCCCCACCGACCGCGAGATCGAAACCGCCATCGCCGCAGCACCATTCGCCGACGAGATCGCCCGGACAGCCGTTCAGCCCGCCGATTCCACCCTCGTCGGGCAATACATCGACCGGGCCGCGGGCGTGCGGCGCTCGGGGTCGGGCCCGATTCGCGTGGCGTTGACGGCTCTGCACGGGGTGGGCGGCGACGTGGCCGTCGAAACGCTGCGGCGCGCCGGCTTTACCGACGTGCACACCGTCTCGAGTCAACTCGAACCCGACCCCGACTTCCCCACGGTGGGCTTCCCCAACCCCGAGGAACCGGGCGCCACCGACGCGCTGCTGGCGCTGGCCGCCGACGTCGACGCCGACGTCGCGATTGCGCTCGACCCGGACGCCGACCGGTGTGCGGCCGGCATCCCCACCCCGGCCGGCTGGCGGATGTTGTCCGGCGACGAAACCGGTTGGCTGCTAGGCGATTACATTCTCTCGCAGAACCGGACGGCCAACGCCGTGGTGGCCAGCACCGTGGTGTCGTCGCGGATGCTCGCAGCGATCGCCGCGCACTGGGGTGCCCAACATGTCGAGACGCTGACCGGTTTCAAGTGGCTGGCCCGCGCCGACGCCGACCTGCCCGGCAGCACGCTGGTGTACGCCTACGAGGAAGCCATCGGGCATTGCGTCGACCCGGCGGCGGTGCGCGACAAGGACGGCATCAGCGCCGCGGTGTTGGTCTGCGATCTGGTCGCAACGCTCAAGCAATCGCGGCGCTCGGTACCGGAGGCGCTCGACGACCTGTCCCGGCGTTTCGGAGTGCACAGCGGCGCCGCGGTGTCGCGCCCGGTCTCCGACGCCGACCAGGCCGCCGTGCTGCTGCGCCGACTGCGGGCCGCCCCGCCCGACCGGCTTGCCGGATTCGAGGTCACCACAACGGATCTGCTGCCGAGAACGGACGCGTTGGTCTTCACCGGCGGCGACGCCGATACGACGGCCCGGGTCGTGGTCCGACCGTCCGGCACCGAACCGAAGGTCAAGTTCTACATCGAGGTCCGGTCCGGTGACCGCG
Source organism: Mycobacterium sp. (assembly GCA_035606475.1). Lineage (GTDB taxonomy): Bacteria > Actinomycetota > Actinomycetes > Mycobacteriales > Mycobacteriaceae > Mycobacterium. The sequence goes on from DATNFI010000062.1 coordinate 10,192, forward strand.
GCCACGCCGACGCGCTGCGCGATGAGCTGGCCGCGGCCGTCAAAGACTGGTAGCTCAGCGCGGGCCGAATTGACGGTCGCCGGCATCGCCGAGCCCGGGCACGATGTAGGCGTTGTCGTTGAGGCCGTCGTCGACGGCCGCGGTGAACAGACGCGCGTGCGGCGCCGCTTTCTCCAGGGCCGCAATGCCTTCCGGGGCCGCCACCACACACACTACGGTGACGTCGTCGGCGCCGCGCTGCTGCAATAGGCCGACGGCATGGGTCATCGACCCGCCGGTGGCCAGCATCGGGTCGAGCACGATCACCGGCCGGCCACCCAGATCGTCGGGCAACGACTCCAAAT
>DATNFI010000063.1:0-29032 GCA_035606475.1 Mycobacterium sp.
CACGATCTGGCCGTCCAGCCCCAACACGGCGACCGAGAATGCGCGTCCGAGTGCCATCAGCCCACGCCCCGCAGGTGGATGAGTTCCGGGGTGCGCCGTCGACCGATCCGCACGCCGATCACGTCGATGCGCACGGCCGCCCACCGCTGATCCTGGGCGGCCAGCCAGATGCCGGCCAGGCGGCGCAACCGGCGCGCTTTCTGTGCGGTCACTGCCTGCGCGAGCCCGCCGAAGCCGTCGCCGGTGCGGGTCTTGACCTCGACGAATACCAGCGTGTCGGCCGCCGGGTCGACGGCGATCAGATCGAGCTCGCCGTAGCGGCAGCGCCAATTGCGGGCCACGATTCGCAAACCGAGTCCGAGCAGGTGATCGGCCGCCAGCCGCTCACCGAGCGCGCCGATCTCGGCTCGCGTCCACGTCGTCATGCCGCCACCCTGCGGCACTACCGCGACAACGGGTGTCCGCCGCGCACGGATCACCGCGGAACAACAACCGGTTATCCCCAGTTACGCCGCGATGCACAACCTTCGCGCCCAAGGGGGCCCGGATCACTGACGCGCCGGTAATTCCTTTTTGGCATTGCGCAAGGCGTCTTTCTCCGACCGCGCGGTGGCCGTGGCCTGCGCGATCCGGGAACTCACGTCGTAGGCGACGATCTGGGCGGTCGCACCGTCGACGCGGCTGATGGCTCCGGCCATCTTGTCGGCGGTGCGGTCGTGGAGCAGCCGGCCCACCAGCGGGGCGTAGGTGCGGCGCGGCAAGAGCACGGTCACCTTGGTGCTGGGGTCGTCGGCGATCTCCCGCTTCACCAACTCCTGCGCCGAACGGCTGAGGTAGCGGTCCGGACACTCGATCATCTGCAGGGGGATGTCGTCCTGGAAATGCTGCCAGCGGTCTTGCAGTCGCTGCGCGTGGCGAGCGTCGATGATGAAGTGCACGGCCCGCAGTTTGTCGGGCTGCAGTCCGCTCGCGTAGTGCAGGGCCTCGACCGTCGCGAAGTCGAAGTGGTCGACCAGGACCACGACGGTGTGGTGCGGATGCTTGACCACGTGCTGACGTTCGGTCAACTGCATCTCCAGAACCGCGTTCTCGCTGCGGTATTCGCGGTTGAGCCGCATCAGCGCGACCACCAGGATCGGGAACACGACGCACACCAGCCAGGCGCCTTCGGTGAACTTCGCGATCGCGAAAATCAGCACAATGATCGTCGACAAGATCGCCGCCGAGAGGTTGATCGCCAACTTGCCGCGCCAGCCGGGGTCACGATGGCCGAGATGGTATTTCGTCATGCCGTAGCCACAGATCGAGAAGCCCATGAAGACGCCCATGGCGTAGAGCGGGACGACGGCGTCGACCGAGCCGTCGGTGACGAGCACCAAGGTCGTCGCGGCCACGGTGAGCACGATGATCGCGTTGGAGAACACCAGCTTGTGCCCGCGCTTCATCATCGGCCGCGGCAGGAAGCTGTCCTCGGCGACGAAGCTGGTCAGCGCCGGAAAACCGTTGAAGCTGGTGTTGGCGCCGAAGAACAGGATTGTTGCGCTGGCCGCCTGCAGCAGGGCGAACAAGATGTTTCCCACTACCCCTGTGCCGAACACCGCCCGGGCGATCTCGGACAGCATCGACGGGTATCCGGCGGCGTACGGCGTCGCGTGAGTGACGTGAGCCAGCCAGATCACGCCGAAGAGTAGGAATCCGAGCAGGGAGGCCATCATCGTCAGCGCCTTGCGGGCGTTCGGGCCCTGCGGCTGCCGGAAGACGTTGACCGCGTCGGCGATCGCCTCGACGCCGGTCAACGATGTACCACCGTTGGCGAACGAGCGCAGCAGCACCAAGATCGTCGCGCCCATCACGATGCCGTTGCCCTGGTGAACCGACACGGCTCCGGGGATGTGCTCCGGATCGTATTTCGCCAGGCTTCCCATTATTTCGCGGACCACACCGGTCACGATCAGCGCCGTCATCATTGCCGCGAAGGCATACACCGGAACCGCGAAAAGCCGGCCGGCCTCCTTCATGCCGCGCAGGTTGCCGAACGAGAGCAGCAGCAACGCGCCCACGGTGATCTCCAGGTGGTACGGCCCCAGACTGGGAACCGCGGAGACCACCGCCACGGTGCCCGCCGAGCACTGGATGGCCACCGTGACCACATAGTCGATCAGCAGTGCGGCCGACGACAACTGCGCAATCTTGGGTCCGAAATTCGCGCGCGCCACCACATACGATCCGCCGCGCTGCGTGTAGACCATCACCACCTGTCGGTACGACGCGGTGACGAGCGCCAGGATCAACAGGATGACGCCGCCGAGCGGCAGGATCAGGGTGAACGCCGCCAGCCCGGCGGCCGGCAATAGCTCGATCAGGATCTGCTCGGGACCGTACGCCGTCGAAGAGACGGCGTCAGGCGAAAGAGCGCCCAGGGCAATAGGATTCGACAAGGCTTCGTGTTCGAGGTCCTCGTTGATCAGCGGCTTGCCAAGAAAAAACCGCTTCCACGCGTCGACAAAGTTCGACGGGGCTTTCTGCTCGTCAGCCAGCTCTACCACGGTGATGCTCTTCCCCGCCCTCTACGTTCGCAATACTTACGCAAAACTTACGCTGCAGAACGTTAGCTGCTCTACTAGGGTTTGGCCGACCCAAGGGGGCCCCACCAGGGGTTATTCTCAGCCAATTACCAGGTCAACGCATCCTGGCAAACAGGATAAAGGTCAGTTCACCGGGGTGGCGGCCTGCGTCTTTCCGCTGGTGTCGGGGGAACGGCCACCGTCGGCAATGTCGCCGGCCCGAATCGCCTGTGCGACCCGCGAGCCGATGTCATAGGCCAGGATCTGGGCGCTGGCACCAGGGATCCGGCTGATCACCCGGGCCATCTTGTCGGCCGTGCGGTCATGCAGCAGCCTGTCCGCCAGCGGCGAATACATCCGGCGCGCCAACAAGACCGTCACCATGGTGTCCGGGTAGTCGCACTTGGCCTGCTCGACCAGTTCCTGTGCGGCACGATTGAGGTTCCGGTCCTCGCAATCGACCATCCGCAGCTCCACGTTCTGGCTGAAGCGTGGCCAGCGAACCTGCAACCGCGCGGCCCGCGCGTCGTCCATCACGAAGTGCACGGCGGTCAGCCGGTCGGCGTGCAGTCCCCGGGCGTAACGCAGGGCCTCGACCTGGGCCGGGTCGAGGGAATCGACGAACAGCAACACCCGATGCCGCGGATGCCGGGACAAGTCGGGCCGCTCGAAGCGCGTCAACTCCAGCACCGACGCTTCCGCGCGGTACTGCTTGTTGAGTTGGATCAGAGCGAAGACCAGCGCCGGAAAGACCACGACGATCAGCCAAGCGCCCTCGGTGAATTTCGCGATCGCGAAGATCATCACCACGATCGTCGACAAGATCCCGGCCGCGAAGTTGATCACCATCTTGTAGCGCCAACCGCTATCGCGTTGTGTCAGATGGTGTTTGGTCATTCCGTAGCCGGCCATCGAAAACGCGCTGAAGACGCCCATCGCGAACAGCGGCACCAGCGCGCTGACCGAGCCCCCGGTGGCCAGCAACAACACGACCGCGAGGACCGTCAGCAGCAGGATGGCGTTCGAGAAGACCAGCCGGTGACCACGTTTCATCAGCGGGCGCGGCAAGAAGCTGTCCTCGGCGACGAAGTTCGCGAGCGCAGGAAAGCCGTTGAAGCTGGTGTTGGCACCGTTGTAGAGGATCGCCGCGCTGGCCGCCTGCAGCATGAAATACAGGATGTTGCCGATCAATCCGTTGCCGAACACTGCACGGCCGATCTCGGAAAGCATGGACGGGTATCCCGCGGAGTACGGCGTCGCATGAGTCACGTAGGCCAGCCACGCCACGCCCGCGAGCAACAACCCGAGGATCCAGGCCATGATGGTCAGCACCCGACGCGCGTTGCGACCTGCCGGATTCCGAAACAGGTTGACGGTGTTGGAGATTGCCTCCACCCCGGTCAGCGACGAGCCGCCGTTGGCGAACGCCCGCAAGACGACCAGGATCGTCGCGCCCATCACCAGGCCGTTGCCCTGATGCACCGGCACCGCCCCGACCACGTGGGCGGGGTCGTAGGTCGGCAGACCCCCGAACACCTCGCGTACGACCCCGACCACGACCATCAACGTCAGCATCGCGATGAACCAGTAGGTCGGCACCGCGAACATCCGGCCGGCCTCGCGCAGACCACGAAGGTTGGCGAAACAGAAGATGAGCACCGACCCGACGGTGATCTCGAGGCTGTAGGAACCCAGCGCCGGAATAGCCGAAGCCACCGCCACCGTCCCGGCGGCACACTGGATGGCGACCGTGACCACGTAGTCGATCAGCAGTGCCGCCGCCGCAATTTGGGCGATCCGTGGTCCGAAGTTCTCCCTCGCGACGACGTACGACCCGCCGGCCCGGGTGTAGGCCATCACGACCTGGCGGTAGGACGCCGCGACCAGCGCCAGGATCAGCAGGATCACACCGGTGATCGGCAGCAGCAACACAAACGCCGCCATCCCCGCGGCCGGCAGCAACTCGACCATGATCTGCTCGGGCCCATATGCGGTCGACGAGATCGCATCCGGCGAAAGTGCACCCAGCGCAACGGGATTCGATAGCTTTTCATGACGTAGCTCGTCGGTGATCATTGGCTTGCCGAGCGCGAACCGCTTCCACACGTCAACGAATGACGGTGCAATCTTGTCGTCGGCAGCCGGACCGGTCACCAGCCATTCCTAACCGATGGCAGCTGCCCACGCCGGACTCAATGCGGGCGCTGCCGTTATCCTTACGGCATCTTGACGCCCGCCCCATCGGTAGGCGGCGTCTCTCAGAAGTCGACTGAAACGTCGATACGGTGACACCCAGGGCAACTGCCTTGAAATGATGTGGACGTGACGGACGAGGCGAAGAGCGGTTCCGGGGCAGGGCCGACGGCAGCAGACCCTGCCACGGTTTTTTCCGCGCTGGCCGAGATCATCTACCAGGGCTCGGAGGCGAGCCAGATTTACGCGGCGATCTGTGTCGCCGCGACGCTCGTTGTCACCGGGTGCGATCACGCGAGCCTGTTGGTACGCCGAGACGGCCGCTACGTCACCGTCGGTGCCAGCGACAACATCGCCCAGCGCATCGACGACATGGAGCGCGCGGCCGGCGATGGGCCGTGCGTCGACGCGATCCAGGAAGAAACGCCGCAGATCGAAACCGATCTCACCACGCCCAGCCAGTGGCCGCGGTTGGCGGCCCGGATGGTCGCCGAAACGCCGGTGCGCGGGGCGATGGGGTTCCGCATCCTGGTGGACAAGCGCAAAACCGGCGCGCTGAACCTGTTCAGCGACACGGCAGGCGTCTTCGACACCGAGTCGGCGGGCCAGGCCGTCACGCTGGCGTCGTTCGCCAGCGTGGCGATCAACGCGGTCGCCCAGGGCGAGGACGTCTCGACCCTGCGGCGCGGGCTGCTGTCCAACCGTGAGATCGGCAAGGCCGTGGGAATGCTGATGATGCTGCACGGCGTGGACGAGCAGGAGGCGTTCGACATCCTGCGTCGCTACTCGCAGGCGCTGAACATCAAACTGGCCGACGTGGCGCGCACCGTGATCGAGAGCCGTGGCAAGCCGGCGTTCGGCGGGGGCGACCGAGCCTAGCGCGGCGCCCTGCTACTCGGGCAGGCGAAGCTCGGGCTTTTCGACCTCTTCGATGTTGACGTCTTTGAACGTGACGACCCGGACTTGCTTGACGAACCGAGCCGGCCGGTACATGTCCCATACCCACGCATCGGAGAGCCGCAGCTCGAAGTAGACCTCGCCGTCGGCGTTGCGGGGAACCATCTCCACGCTGTTTGCCAGGTAGAACCGGCGCTCGGTTTCCACCACGTAGCTGAACTGGCCCACGATGTCCTTGTATTCGCGGTACAGCGAGAGCTCCATCTCGGTTTCATACTTTTCGAGATCCTCGGCACTCATCAGCTCAACCGTCCTTCTTCGTCCCGTGGTTGATTGACCGGATCCATCTTTCCCCACTCGTCTTCGATCCGCTGACCCGGCTGGTCTTGCGCCTCCGGCGGGCATTCCACGAGGGTCCGAACGCCGGACCCCGACGCCACGCGTCGCACGTTGATGAACGAATACCGGTGCTGCGGGCAGGGCCCGAGCTCGTTGAGCGCCGCCGAGTGCGCCGGGGTGCTGTAGCCCTTGTGCACCGCGAACCCGTACCCCGGATGGTCCGCCTCCATCGCCACCATCAGTCGGTCCCGGCTGACCTTGGCCAGCACGCTGGCCGCCGCGATGCATGCGGCCGCGGCGTCGCCGCCGATCACCGGCAACGAGGGCACCGCCAGTCCCGGCACCCGGAACCCGTCGCTGAGCACATAGCCGGGTCGCACGGGCAACCCCGCCACCGCCCGACGCATCCCCTCGATGTTGGCCACGTGCACACCGCGCCGGTCGACCTCGGTCGACGGGATGAACACCACGTGATAGGCCAGCGCGTACCGACGGATCAACGGAAAGAGCCGCTCCCGCGAAGCTTCCGTCAGCTTCTTCGAATCATCAAGGGCGGCAAGACTTTCCAGTCGATTTGGCCCGAGCACACACGCCGCGACTACCAGCGGCCCGGCACACGCCCCGCGCCCGACCTCGTCCACGCCGGCCACCGGCCCGAGACCGCCGCGGTACAGCGCGGACTCCAGGGTGCGCAGCCCCGACGATTTACGGATCACCGTCCGAGGCGGCCAGGTGGTAGCCATACCTAATGATTCTGCTGCGGATTCACCGATCGCACAGCACCCCAACGCGAGGGCGGCCAGACAATGAACCGCGCCTTGCCGATGACGTTGTCGACCGGCACGGTGCCGGCCAACGGGTCGCCGGTGCACAGCAGTCCGTTCATCGCATCGCCGGGAGTGCTGGTGCAGTGGGCCCGCGAGTCGGCCGAGTGAGTGCGGTTGTCCCCCATCACCCATAGCCGTCCCTGCGGCACATGGACGGGCCCGAATTCAGGACCCAGACATGGGTAGACGGCGGGGTCGGCGCTCAGCGTGGCCGGATCCAGGTACGGCTCGCTCAGCCGCTTGCCGTCGACCGTCAGCCCGGTGTGGTTGCGGCACTGGACCGTCTGACCACCGGTCGCGATGACGCGCTTGACCAAGTCATTCTCGTCCGGCGGCACAAAGCCGATGAACGACAGCGAGTTCTGCAGCCAGCGGATCGCGGCGTTGTGCGAGCGAATGGACTTGTAGCCGACGTTCCACGGCGGCGGTCCCTTGAACACGATGACGTCGCCGGGGTGCGGCGAGCCGAAGTCGTAGGTGACCTTGTCGACCATGATGCGGTCGCCGACGCACCCCGAGCAGCCGTGCAGGGTGGGTTCCATCGATTCCGACGGGATCAAGTAGGGACGGGCCACGAACGTCAACATCACGTAGTAGAGCACCAGAGCGATCACCGCGAGAACGACGGTTTCACGCAGCGCCGCACGCTTTTTGTCTACGTGCTCGTCTTCGTGAGAGCTTTCCGCGACTTCTGGATCGGCCGGACCGGAATCGGGTTGACCCTCAGGCGAGTCGGTCGTGTCAGTCACCGCTTCAGCGTAGCCAGCGTCGCTGCCCGGTCCTGCAGGGCCGCCGGAGAAACACCGACCGCCCGGAAAATCAGCGCTTTTCCTTGATCTTGGCTTTCTTGCCGCGCAGCTCGCGCAGGTAGTAGAGCTTGGCGCGACGGACATCGCCGCGGGTCACAACGTCGATGTGGTCGATGTTGGGCGAGTGCACCGGGAAGGTCCGCTCGACGCCGACGCCGTAGCTCTCCTTGCGGACGGTGAAGGTCTCGCGGACCCCGCCGCCCTGGCGGCGCAGCACCACGCCCTTGAACACCTGGATGCGCTCCTTGGCACCCTCGATGACCTTCACGTGCACGTTGATCGTGTCGCCGGGGCTGAAGGCCGGGAGGTCATCGCGCAGCGACGTCTTGTCGACGAAGTCCAGCGTGTTCATTTCGACAGACACTTCCTTGCGGGTCGCGGCCAGTGCTGCTGCTCACCGCCGCAGGCGCGTGAGCAGGCAACTTGGCCGATGGATTCGGACATCTGGGAGTCTCACAGTGGGCGGAAGCGAGCCGGCCGGCCGACAACCGCTGGAGACAACTGGTCAATTGTGCCAGATCGGGCCCACGCGGCGAAATCACGGCGAATCGCCGCTTGCCCCTACCCATCCGTGCCGCGCGCGAGTGGTACACATGCGCATGCGAACACGCCTTCCGTGGCTGGTCATCGGTGTTGCGGCGATGCTCATGTTGTCAAGCGCCGGCGCCGCAACGGCGTACGGCTCGCCCGATGGCATCGATTCGCCGCCCGCAGCCTCCTTCGACGGGCTGGCCACGCGCATCGCCCAGGCCACCGATGACGCGGCCACCAAGGGCGCCACGCTCTCGGTGGCCGTCCTCGACCGGGCGACCGGTCAGCAGCTGGCAGGCGGCAACAACCAGCTGGCCGCGATCGCGTCGGTGGCGAAGCTGTTCATCGCCGACGATCTGCTGTCGCAAGGGTCCGGCGTCCCGCTCTCGTCGACCGATCGCCAGGCCCTGGACCGCATGCTGCGGTCCTCGGACGACGGCGCGGCGGAGACGTTCTGGGCCGCGCGCGGCGGCGACACGATCATCAACGCCGTCGCAAGCCGGTACGGGTTGTCGTCGACCACCCCGCCCAGCGACGGGCAGTGGTGGAACACGATGAGCTCGGCCGCGGACCTGGTGCACTACTACGACACGCTGCTCAACGGGGCCGGCGGCCTGGCGGGCGACCGCGCCCAGATCATCGTCGACGACCTCACCGGATCGACGGCCACCGGAGCCGACGGCTACCCGCAGCGATTCGGCATTCCCGATGGGCTCTATGGCGAACCGGTCGCCGTCAAGCAGGGCTGGATGTGCTGCCTGGACGGCGGCAGTTGGATGCACCTGTCCACCGGCATCATCGGCGCCGACCAGCGCTACGTCATGGTGATCGAGTCGCTGCAGGCCTCCGACGACGCCACCGCGCGGGACACCATCACCCAGGCCGTCAAGACGATGTTCCCGTCCGGGCGGATCGGGGCCTAGGCCGACGACGATGCAGACCGCGCAGCGGTCTGAGGAGAAGTCGGGCAATCGGGGCCTAGTCCTAGGTCCGATTCCGCCACAGGTCGGGCCGGCGCTCGCGGGTGCGTTCCTCGCCGGCTTGGCGCCGCCACGCGTCGACGCGGGCGTGGTCGCCGGACAGCAGCACCTCGGGGACGTCGAGCCCCCGCCAGGTCGGCGGCCGGGTGTACGACGGGCCCTCGAGCACCCCATCGGAATGTGAATCATCTTGGTGGGAAAGCGGATTGCCGAGCACGTTCGGCAACAGCCGTAGCACGGCTTCGATCATGACCAGAGCCGCGGACTCACCGCCCGGCAGCACGTAGTCCCCGATCGACACCTCTTCGACCCGCATCCGGGTGGCCGCGTCCTCGACTACCCGCTGGTCGATTCCCTCATAGCGGCCGCACGCGAACACCAGATGCGATTCACCGCCCCACCGCTGGGCGGTCGCCTGGGTGAACAACCGGCCGGCCGGCGTCGGGACAACGAGAAGCGTTTCGCTTGAACAGATCTCGTCGAGGGCTTCGCCCCAGACCGGCGCCTTCATCACCATCCCCGGCCCACCGCCGTACGGCGAGTCGTCGACCGAGTGGTGCACGTCGTGCGTCCACCGGCGCAGGTCGTGCACGTCGAATTGGACGAGACCAGACTCAATCGCCCTGCCGGGCAACGACTGCCGCAGCGGATCCAGATACGACGGGAAGATTGTGACGACGTCGATTCTCATTTCGGCGCCCTCAGTTCTCCAAGTCCAGGAGACCATCCGGCGGATCGATCTCGACGACACCGTTCTCCAGCGACACCGACGTGACGATCGCGCTGACGAACGGCACCAGCAACTCGGGGGCATCTTCGCGCTTGACCGCCAGCAGCTCACCGGCTGCGGTGTGCAAAACCTCTGTGACAGTGCCTAATTCGAGGCCTGCCGTCGTCTGCACCCGCAGACCCTCAAGTTGGTGGTCGTAGTAGGTATCGTCCTCGTCTATCGGCGGCAAGTCCGCCGAGTCGATGACGAACACGCTGCCGCGCAGTGCATCGGCCGTGCCGCGGTCGGCCACGCCGGACAGCCGCACCAGAAGGCGGCCGCCGTGCGGGCGGACCGTGTCGATGGTGTAGCTGCGCTCGCGGTGATCAGATCCCTTGGCGCGCAAGCGCAACGTCGATCCCGGCGCGAAACGAAGCTCGGGATCGTCGGTGCGGATGTCGACGACGAGTTCACCGGTGACGCCGTGTGCTTTGACCACGCGCCCGACTGTTAGCTCCACGCCGAGCTCTCCGCTACTGGTCGGTGTCCACCACGTCGACGCGAATGCCGCGGCCACCGATGCCGGCGACCAACGTACGCAGCGCGGTCGCGGTGCGCCCACCGCGACCGATCACCTTGCCGAGATCTTCGGGGTGGACGTGGACTTCGACGGTCCGGCCGCGCCGGCTGGTGACCATGTCGACGCGGACATCGTCGGGATTGTCGACGATCCCACGGACCAGGTGTTCGACGGCGTCAACGACGACGGTGCTCATGGCCGCGGTCAGCTCTCGGTAGCTTCAGCTTCGGCGGCCGGCTCCGCGGCTTCAGCCGGCGCAGCATCCTCGGCGGGCGCCTCAGCCGCTGCGGCCTTTTCGGCCGGCTTCTCGGCGGCCTTCTTCGCCGGTGCCTTCTTCTGCTTGGGCTTGGCGGCCTCGGTGTCGGGTCCGCCGTCGGCGGCGGCCAGCGCCGCGTTGAACAGGTCGAGCTTGCTCGGCTTGGGCTCGGCCACCTTCAGTCGGCCCTCGGCCCCGGGCAGGCCTTTGAACTTCTGCCAGTCGCCGGTGATCTTGAGCAGCTTGAGGACGGGCTCGGTGGGCTGAGCTCCGACGGACAGCCAGTACTGGGCGCGCTCGGAGTCGACCTCGATCAGGCTCGGGTCTTCCTTCGGGTGATACCGGCCGATGACCTCGATGGCGCGGCCTTCACGGCGCGTCCGCGAGTCGGCGACTGCGATGCGGTACTGCGGATTGCGGATCTTGCCGAGCCTGGTGAGCTTGATCTTTACAGCCATGGTGAAGCGACTTCTCCTAGGGGTGTCACGCGGCAATTCAGCGATTCGGGCGGGAATGCCCGGATCCGGTTTTGCCTCGCGTGTGTGACCGCCGAACAAGCACCGCAGTGGTGGTGGGTCGCGCGGCGGACAGCCGCCCATTGTGCCAGAACCAGGCCTTGAGTCAGAAATTCACCCGGGCTACATGATTTTCTGGAAGCACTTGGTCTCGACCCGGCGCGTCATCCGCCAGCCATCAGCGGTCCGGGTGAACTCGTCGTCGTACCACAGCCCGCAAAACATGATCTGGTCTTTCTCACCGCCCAACACCATCGGGTTGAAGCAGATCGTCCGCGACGACGCGGTGTCTCCGTCGACGCGGACCGAGAAATTACCCAGCATGTGCGCGTACATCGGAAAGTTCGGCAGCACCTCCGCCAGCCAGGCCTTCACCTCGGGATAGTGGCCTTCGATCCCGCCAAGAGCTGTGTAGTCGATGTAGGCGTCCGGGGTGAATACGGCGTCGAGATCGTCGAAGCGACGGGTGTCGATCGCCGTCGAGTAATCGGTGATCAGCTGCTGGATTTCCAAGCGGTCCGAGATTTCGGCGTGGCTCAACATGATGTGATTGAACACGACCGGCACGGCGATTCATGAATGCTCATCCAGTTCCCCTGCGTTTCAGCGCTTTCACTGGGTTTTCGCGGCGAGGGCAGCCGGTGGCGTCCGGAAGCTGATGGCCAACCGGTTATAGGCATTCATCAACCCGATCGCGATCGTCAGGTCGGCCAGTTCCTTGTCGTCGAAATGCTCCGACACCTGCGTATAGGCATCGTCGGGCGCGCCGGTGGCCGATATTCGGGTGACGACCTCCGCCCAGGCCAAGGCGGCCCGCTCCCGGGCGTCGAACAACTCACCGGCTTCCCCTGCCGCCGGAACCAACGCAATCTTTTCCGGCGAGGCGCCCAATTCGCGCAACTCCCGCGAATGCATGTCGATGCAATACGCACAGCCGTTGATCAGCGACACCCGCAGGTAGACAAGGGTCAGCAGCACCGGTGGCAGACCCGATTGGGCGACGTACGCATGTACACCGCCAAGCGCCTTCACGCCCCGCGGAGCCACCTGCGAGTAGTCCATTCGTTCAGCCATCGCTGTCTCCGAGATCGATGAAACGGCCATGCCGTACAGGTGTGAATACCTTTGGCCAACGTGCGGCGGCGAAAATACCTTCCAAGTCCACCATTCGTTGATCCACGCCGTGGAAACTGGGGGCGTCAGGCGCCGGAGTTAAACTTTGCGCCCATGCGAAAGCTCATCGCCACAGCCGCTGCGTTGCTTACGGTCGCCGCCGCCGGCGCAACCCCGATCTCCTGGGCGGACGCCGGCGTGCAGCCGGTCGGCTCGGTGCCGATCCCCGATGGTCCAGCGCAGACCTGGTTGGTGGCCGACCTCGACTCGGGTCAGGTGCTGGCCGCGCGTGACGAGAATCTTCGTCACCCGCCGGCGAGCACCATCAAGGTGCTGCTGGCGCTGGTCGCGCTCGACGAGCTGAACCTGGACTCGACCGTGGTCGCCGATGCGGCCGACAGCCACGTCGAGTGCAGCTGCGTCGGGGTGAAAGCGGGCAACACTTACACGGCGCGCCAGCTTCTCGACGGCCTGTTGCTGGTGTCCGGCAACGACGCGGCCAACACACTGGCGCACATGCTGGGCGGCGTGGACGCCGCGGTGGCCAAGATGGACGCCAAGGCGGCCGCACTGGGCGCGGTGAACACTCACGCCTCGACGCCCTCCGGCCTGGACGGGCCCGGCGGATCGGGCTGGTCGACGGCCCACGATCTGGCGGTCATCTTCCGCGCGGCGATGGCCAACCCGGTGTTCGCCCAGATCACCGCCGAGCCGTCGGCCGTCTTTCCCGGTGAGAACGGTGACCACCCGATCGCCAACCGGGACGAGCTGCTGATGCGTTATCCGGGCGCGATCGGCGGCAAGACCGGGTTCACCGATGCTGCACGCAAGACCTTCGTCGGGGCTGCCGCTCGCGGAGGACGCCGTCTGGTGGTAGCCATGATGTATGGGTTGGTGCGCGAAGGCGGGCCGACCTACTGGGATCAGGCCGGTAGCTTGCTCGACTGGGGCTTTGCGCTCAACCCGCAATCGGGAATCGGCACGCTGTAGGGCTGCGCGACAGCGTCGGTGGGTTCGGCTACTCTTCCAGTGCCGTGGCAGTCTATTGCTCAGGAGTTCAATAGCGGTTCGCGGCATTAAAGTCGACACACGTCGACATCGTCCGTGGGTTGAGTCGCCAGCCATTACCAACGATGTCTGCGTTGCGAACCGTCAACGCAGGTGTCCGTGAGGAATGAGAGATCGATAATGGCCGAAGACCAACACGCAGCACCCGGTTCACCACCTCAAACCGACAAGGACGACTTCTACGCGCACGAATCCGAGCTGGACGGGTTGGCAGTCGTGTCCGTCGGCGGAAGCGTGGACATGCTGACCGCCCCCGGACTGTCCGAGGCCATCGATGGCGCACTGGCCAAGAAGCCGAAGGGCTTGATCGTCGACTTGTCCAAGGTCGAGTTCCTGGGCTCGGCCGGCATCAGTGTGCTGATGAAGGCCCGCGACACCCTGGGCGACGCCACCCCGTTCTGCGTGGTCGCCGACGGGCCGGCGACTCATCGCCCGCTTACCCTGCTCGGAATCAACGAGCTGATGAGCCTGTGCCGCAGGCTCGATGACGCGGTGATCAAGCTCACCGACAGCTGACGATCAGCCCGGCAGGCCGATTCCGCTCAGCAGGGACGACAGCAGAGCAATGCGCCGTTCTTCGATCTCGGGTTGAGGCAGCACCGCCCGCAACATCGCCGCTCCGTCAAAGGTGTTGGTCAGCAGCGCAACCATCACCGGGAAGGTGTCCTCGGCGAGATCGTCGGCTCCGGGTAACGCACGCGCGGCATCGCAGATCTTGCTGGTGTATTGCTCGAGCACGTGTTGCAAGGTCGCGTTGAGCTTTTCGTCGGTGCGCGCGGCGATCATCAGTTCGTAGAGCACCGCGTTGGTGGGGCTGCTGGTGATGTCACGCAGGATGGTCAGCCCCGCCTCCAACGCCGGCCGGTCGGACGGTATCGCCGCGACCTGCTTGGTGAACGAATCCAGTTGGCGCCGAAGCACTTCGTATGCGGTGGCGGCCATGAAGTCGCCCATGGTGTCGAAGTGCCGGAACAGGGCGCCGACCGACACCCCGGCGCGCTTGGTGATCACCGCGGCCGAGGCCCGTGCGTAGCCGACCTCGATGATGGTCGCGATGCTGGCCTCGAGCAGACGCGCCACCGTCTCTTCGCGGCGCTGCTGCTGGGTCCGTGCCATCGTCGAGACCTATGCGCTCGAGCCGGCGAGTTGCCGCTGCCGCGCGCCCGCGCGCAGGTAGCGGCCGGACTTCACGGTCGTTCCGTAGCCTTCGCGGAATTCCCCGTCGCGGAACACGATTGCGCCGGCCACACCGGTGACGATCACTGCGGCGTCGTTGCGGTTGACCATGCGGCTCAGGTCGCCGTAGAACGGCACCTTTTCCTCGTGGTAGGCGTCCACCGAGTCGTCGAGACCGGCCGGGTCGATCACGACGAAGTCGGCGCGGTCGCCTTCCCGCAGGGTGCCGGCGTCCAGGCCGAACCATTCGGCCACCTCGCCGGTGAGGCGATGCACGGCGCGTTCGATGGTGATGAACGGCTGCCCTTCCCGGTAGGCGTCCAGGGTGCGCTTGAGGAATTTCACCGGGAAGTTGTAGAAGGCCATGTTGCGCAAATGCGCACCGGCGTCGGAGAAGCCGAGGTGGATGCTCGGCTCGTTGGCCAGCTTGTTGAGTTGCTTGGGCCGATGGTTGGCGACGATGGTGGTCCAGCGCACATTGCGCTCACCGTTTTCCACCAGGACGTCGAGGAATGCGTCCAGCGGGTGGAGCTTGCGCTCGTCGGCTATCGCACCGAAGCTCTTGCCGATCAACGACTTGTCCGGGCATTCGACGATCACCGCTTCGTGAAAGTCCTTGTGCCACAGAGACGGACCGAGTTTGACGCGGTCGAATTGGCGACGGAAGCGGCGACGGTACTCCTCGTCGGCCAGTAATTCGTTGCGCTCCAACTGGTCTCGCAGATGAAGGGCCGCGGTGCCCGCGCCGAATTCCTCGAAGACCGGAAGGTCGATGCCGTCGGAGTACAGCTCGAACGGTACCGGCAGGTGCTGAAAGCGCACCTTGGAGCGCAGCAGGAAATTCATCAGCCGGGTGCCCCGGCCGAAGACGTGAACGGCCAACGGCATCGACTTGGCGTCCGCGGACACCAGCAGACTCATTCGAACCGCCTTGCGCAGTCCAAACATTGGGCTGCTGGAGAGGAAGAACAGCAACCCGGATTCGGCTTTGGCCACGTTGGGTGCGCTCTGCAGAATCCGGCCGCGCTTGCGCAACACCTTGATCAGCTTGCGACGTTCACGCCAGGTCGCGAACGTGGACGGCAGGGCGCGGGACCGGAAGCGGTCGCCGTCGAGCTTGTCGATCGCCGCGTCCATGCCCGACATGCCGAGCATGCCGGCCTTGAGCGCATCGTCGAGCAGCGCCGCCATCCTGTCGAGCTCGGCATCGGTGGGCTCGACGTCACGGGTGGTGGCGCGTTCCAGGCCCAGGACCGCGGTCCGCAGGTCCGAATGACCAAGCAGCGAGCTGACATTCGGCCCGAGCGGCAGGTCGTCGATGGTCTGCACGTACTCCGCGGGCGTCGACCACGTCTTGCCTTGCAGGGCACCCAGGACGAACTTGCGCGGCACGGCCTCGACCCGGCTGAACAGGTCGGCGGCGTCATCGGCCTCGGCGTAGACCGTCGACAGCGAGCACATGCCCAGCAGCACGGTGGTGACACCGTGGCGCACCGACTCGCGTAATCCGGGATCGAGCAGCACCTCGGCGTCGTAGTGGGTGTGCACGTCGACGAATCCGGGAACCACCCATTTGCCCTTGGCATCGATGATCTCGGGGCAGCCGGCCTCGTCGAGCGGGCTGGAAGACACCGTGGCCACGACGCCGTCGCGGATGCCTAGCGTGCGAGTCTGTGGCGCCGCGCCGGTTCCGTCGAACCACAATCCGTCGCGAATGATCACGTCGTAGCTCACTACTGTCCTCCGCATCATTGGGGTGATGCGAAGGACATAGAGAGTAAGTACTCGCAATCTTTTCTTAGCCCGCCTTACAGCCTTCCCCTTGTTCGGGCGCGCTGTGCGCCCGGGCTGACGGCCGCCAGCAGGGACGCGAGGTCGGCCACCGTGATCTCATCCAGCCGGTGTACGGCGTTGACGATCTCGTCGCGCAGCGCGGCATCCGCGAACGGTTCGGCCAGCCAGTGGAATTTCTCGACAACCCGGTCCCAGGACATCGGCCGAGTGGGTGACCCCTCGAAGTCGGATTGCTCACGGTGAAACTCCCGACCGTCCCCGAGAGCGATATGCACGCGGGCCGCGGTGCGCTCCGGGTAGGCCTCGGTCAGGTCCGCCGCCGGCTGTACGTCGACGCGCGCCAGCAGGTCCTGCACATCGCTGCGGCAGACCCGTTCGGTCTCAAGCTGTTCGGGGCCGACCTGGCCGTCCAGCAGCGCAACCGCCACCAGATATTTGAGGTTGTAGTCGGCCTGCTCCTTGGTCGACGGATGGTCCTTGTCGCCGTAGCGGCCGCCGCCGGCGATGTCGAATGCGCCCTGGAACACCTCCAGGCGCACCGACTCGATGTCGGTGGCTTCGATGGCGTGCTCGTCGCGCAGCGTCAGAGTGGCGTCGATGACCACCTGGCCGTGGATCAGCGAGCAGTACTGCTTGAGGTAGGTCTGCTCGACGACGTTCAGGGAGCGGTTGGATGGACGCAGGTCGATCGGCTGGTCAAATAGTTGCTCCAGGCCATTGGGTCCGTCGAAAAAGGCCCGCGGGCCGGTGATTCCGCGGCCGGCAAGCATCGTCGCGTACACGGCGCGCATTCCGGTGATGGCCGGTGAGATGCCCTTCCACGTCGACACCGGTTCGGTGTGCACCGCGGCCAACGACACGTTATCGACCGTCGACGCGGCAATAGCGTCGGCAGTTCGGGCGGCGTCGAGTCCGAGCAGCTTGGCCGAGCCGGCGGCCGCTGACATCGCCAGTTGCAGCGCATGGTTGAGCCCACGGCCCATCACCGGAACCTGTGCGCTGAAACGACATTGGATCTCGTAGGCGACCGCGAGAGCGAGCAGGAAATCCGCCCCGCTGGCATCGACGTGTTCGGCGACGGCGAACACCGCGCCGAAGTTGTCGGCCGGATGACACAGGCCGCCGGGCGTCAGGTAAGTGTCGAGCAGATCGGGATAACGCACCAACACCGCGTTGAAGAAGGCCGCCTGATCGACTGATGCGCGGCCACCGCCGACGAATGTCGCTGTGGGACGGCCGCTGAACTGTTCGGCGTGGGCGCGGATTGACGGAATCAACTGCCCATCGAGGGCACCGACCGCGCAGGCGATGCTGTCGAGTACGTTGCGCTGCAGTGTCGCCCGCGCCGGCCCGCTGATGTCCGATTGGCCCGCGCCGACGACGAATTCGGCGAGCTGCTCGACGGCGTACTTCATGATGCTGTCGTCTCGAAAATCGTTGGTGCAGTGAGCTTGCCATCTTTCGCGTAGTCGATTCTCCGCCGCATGTCGTCGGTCATGTCCGGCATCTCGGCGAGATCGAACCAGCGGGCCTCGATGCTCTCGTCGTCGGCGGGAAACGGTTCGCCATCCAGCCAGTCCATCCGGAACACATGATCGAGGTATTGCGCGTGGTCACCGTTGACATGGACCATCGGCCGGGTTACGTGCACCCAGGCCAGTCGTCGCGGGATCGCTTGAATACCGCTCTCCTCCAGCACTTCTCGGGTTGCGCAATCCGCGGGGTTTTCTCCTGGGTCGACAATCCCGGTGACAGGTGTCCACGCGTGATTGTCGGACCGTTTGATCAGGAGCACCCGACGGTCGCGAATGACCACCGCGGTGATGGCGGGCAACCACAATGGCGCGTGGCCGATGTGCTGTCGAAGCTCGACGATGAATTCGGGGATCGGCATAGTCTCTATCTAACATAAACCCGGAAAGGACAGCCGTCATGCCACTCGCGCGGATCGACCTCATCGAGGGCAAGTCGCTGGAATACCGCCGCACCATCGCAGACGTCGTGTACGACAAAATGATCCAATGTCTAGGCGTGCCCGAGGACCGGTTTCAGACCGTCACTGAACACAAGGCGGAGAACTTCTTTTTCGACCGCGACTACCTCGGCCTCTACCGGTCCGAAAACTGCATCTTCATTCAGCTGATTTTTCTCGATGTCGCGAGTCCTGAGCAAAAAGCCGCGTTCTATAGAGCCGTGGTGGACGACTTGCACCAGAAGCTTCAGGTACGGCAGGAGGACGTCTTCTTCAACCTCATGACCGTCGATCCGCCAGATTTTTCCATGGGCAATGGCGTGGCCACCTACATCAATGGCGTACCAACCGATCGACTCGACCCTAACTCGATCGAGGCCTGACTGGCCTGGTCTCTCAGTGCAGCTGGCCGCGCAGCACAACCACGTCCGCACGCTGCAGCACCTCGGGGCCGTAACGCGGATCGTCGTAGTAGCACAACAGGTCTGCCGAAGCGCCATCATCCAGTCCCGGCCGTTCGAGCCAGTTGCGGGCGTCCCAGCAGGCCGCGCCGAGCGCCTCGGTGGGAGACATCCCGATGCGGGTCAGCGCCTCGACCTCATCGCCGATGCGCCCGTGGGCGATCATCCCGCCCGCGTCGGTGCCGGCGTAGATCGGTATGCCGGCCTCGTGCGCGGCGCTGAGCCTCGGATAGCAGTTCGCGTACAGGTCGCGCATGTGCGCGGCGTACGTCGGATATTTCCCCGCGGCGTCGGCGATTCCGGGAAAATTCTCGACGTTAATCAGGGTCGGCACCAGCGCGGTGCCGTGTTCGAGCATCAACTCGATGATGTCATCGGTCAGTCCGGTGCCGTGTTCAATGCAGTCGATTCCCGCCTTGATCAAGCCGGGTAGCGCATCCTCGCCGAAGACGTGCGCGGTGACCCGTGCGCCGTTGTCGTGGGCGGCGTCGATGGCTGCGGTCAGCACATCGTCGGACCACAGCGGCGCCAAATCGCCTGTGCCACGGTCGATCCAGTCGCCGACCAGCTTGACCCAGCCATCGCCACGCTCGGCCTGGAGTGCTACCGCCTCGGGTAGCTGGGATTCGTCTTCGATGTCGATCGGCAGACCGGGAATGTAGCGCTTGGGGCGGGCCAGGTGCCGTCCGGCCCGGATGATGCGGGGCAGGTCGTCGCGGTCGTCGAGGCTGCGCGTGTCGATCGGCGACCCGCAGTCGCGCAGCAGCAGGGCGCCGGCGTCGCGTTCGGTTTCGGCCTGCGCGATCGCCTCGTCGAGTTCGACACCGCCGCCCGGGCCGAGCCCGACGTGGCAGTGGGCGTCGACCAGTCCGGGCAGAATCCAGCCGCCGTCGAAAATCGTATCGGCGCCGCTGATCGGTTCGCGGCTGATCCGGCCTTCCACGATCCACAGTTCGATGGGCTCTTCGTCGGGAAGCCCGAGCCCTCGAACGTGCTGCGGCACTAGTTGTTGCCCGGGAATTTCAGCTTGGACAAGTCGAAATCGGCCAGGCCGGGCGGTAATTCGTCCAGACCCTGGGGCATGTTGGACAGGTCGGGGAACCCGGCCGGCATGCCGGCGCCGAGCGGACCGCGGGCCTTGGGCGGCGTCGGGCCGCGCTGCTTCTTGCCCTTCTTGGCTTTGCCCCCCTTCGCCCTACCGGCCTTACGGGTTGCCGACTTACGTCCCAGCCCCGGGATGCCCATGCTGCTCACCATCGAGGACATCATCTTGCGGGCCTCGAAGAAACGGTCGACCAGTTGGTTGACCTCGGACACCGCCACGCCCGACCCATTGGCTATGCGCAGCCGGCGGGAGGCGTTGATGATCTTCGGGTCGGCCCGCTCCTGCGGCGTCATGCCGCGAATGATGGCCTGCAGCCGGTCGAGTTGCCGGTCGTCGACGGCGGCCAGGGCCTCTTTCATCTGCCCGGCACCGGGGAGCATGCCCAACAGGTTGCCGATCGGGCCCATCTTGCGGATTGCCAGCATCTGCTCGAGGAAGTCCTCCAGCGTGAGCTCGCCGGAGCCGATCTTGGCCGCTGCGGTTTCGGCCTGCTGAGCGTCAAAGACCTGCTCGGCCTGTTCGATCAGGCTCAGCACGTCGCCCATGCCCAGAATACGACTGGCCATCCGGTCCGGGTGGAAGACGTCGAAGTCCTCCAGCTTCTCGCCAGCCGACGCGAAAAGGATTGGCACACCGGCGATTTCGCGGACCGATAGCGCGGCACCACCGCGCGCGTCGCCGTCCAGCTTGGTCAGCACCACACCGGTGAAGCCGACGCCCTCGCCGAACGCCTGCGCGGTCGCCACCGCGTCCTGCCCGACCATCGCATCCAAGACGAAAATCGTCTCGTCAGGAGTGACGGCGTCGCGGATCGCGCCGGCCTGGGCCATCATCTCCTCGTCGATACCCAGCCGTCCGGCGGTGTCGACGATCACAACGTCGAAGTGCTTGGCCCGTGCCTCGGCGAGACCCGCGGCGGCGACGGCGACCGGATCACCCGGGGCCGCCGCTTGATCAGTCTGCGCCGAGGTGCCCGGGTGGGGCGCGAACACCGCGACGCCGGCCCGCTCCCCCACGATCTGCAACTGGTTGACCGCGCCGGGCCGTTGCAAGTCGCAGGCGACCAGCAGCGGCGTGTGGCCCTGATTGCGCAGCCAGAGCGCCAGCTTGCCGGCCAGCGTGGTCTTACCGGACCCCTGCAGACCGGCCAGCATCACCACGGTCGGCGGCGTCTTGGCGAACGCCAGCTGGCGGGTCTGGCCGCCGAGGATGGCGACCAGTTCCTCGTTGACGATCTTGACGACCTGCTGGGCCGGGTTGAGCGCGCCGGACACCTCCGCGCCCTTGGCGCGATCTTTGATGCGGCCGACGAAGGACCGGACGACGGGCAGCGAGACGTCGGCTTCGAGCAACGCCAGCCGGATCTCGCGGGTGGTGGCGTCGATGTCGGCGTCGGTCAGCCGGCCCTTGCCGCGGAGTCCTTGCAGGGCCCCGGTGAGCCGATCGGACAGCGATTCAAACACGAGGCCCAGCGTAGCCGGGTGACGATGCAGAGCGCGCAGCGCGATGCGGAGGAGGCCGGCAATGCAGCCCAGCCGGGCGACGATGCAGAGCGCGCAGCGCGATGCTGCGGCTAGCTTCAGGTTCGAGGCCCAGACTGCGGTTAGCCGCATATTCGCCGAGAGTTTGGCAGATGATCAGCGCATGCTCGAGGTGATCGACAAGGGATCCTGCGACGACGCCCATCCGATACCGCTGCTGTTCGTGCACGGTGGGTGGCATTCGGCGTCCTGCTGGAGCAACTTCGTCGACTTCTTCGCCGACGCCGGCTACCGCGCGGTGGCGGTGAGCCTGCGCGGGCACGGCGGCAGCCCGGCCGGCAAGCCCTTCCACACCTGCTCGATCGCCGACTACGTCCACGACGTCCGCGTCACCGCAGACAGTCTCGGCGGCCACCCGATACTCATCGCGCATTCGCTCGGCGGCTTCGTCGTGCAGCGTTACCTGGAGAATCACGACGCTCCGGCGGCGGTGCTGGTGGCATCGGTGCCGCCGAAGGGTGTCCTGGGGTTGGCGACCCGGATCTGGACTCGCCACCCGTGGATTTCGATGCGCTCGCTGCCGGTCGGCAACCTGACTGGTTTCATCGGTACCACGCCACTGGTTCGCGAGCACCTCTTCAGCGCCCATACGCCCGACGACATCGTCGAATCAGGCGCTGCGAGTGTGCAATCCGAGGCAGTCCGCGCCTCGCTCGTCGATCCGCTGACTCGACGGGTCAAGACGACGCGGGTCAACACCCCGATGTTGGTCCTGGGCGCCGCGGACGACGGCATGGTCACCAACGCGGAGGTGCGCGCTACGGCGCGGGCCTACCGGACCGAGGCAGAGTTCTTTCCCGACATGGGGCACAACATGATGCAGGAGCCGGGCTGGGTCGGCGTCGCCGAACGCATCGACCGGTGGCTTCAGCCGCTGAGTTAGACCGCGGCGGCCGCCGGCGAGTCGTCCAGTACCGCCCGCAGGTGATGTTCGATGGCCGACCGGGTGCTCGAGCCGGGCTCGCCGGTCGCCCTGGACGCGGCGCTGCGCTCCGGCAACGCGATACAGAACACATCGTCGACCATCGACCCGCGGGTGCTGACCTTGGCCCAATCGATGTCGACCTCGGCACGCTCCAGCGCACCGGTCAGCAATGCGAGCAGACCCGGCCGGTCGTTGGCCCGGATCTCGATGATCAGTCGACCCGGAGCGCCGTCGAACCACAGGATTCGCGGCGGCGCCGACGGTTGATGGACCGGGACCGCGGTCGGCGCATCGCCGACCGGCTTGGGTTTGGTTTCAGCCGACCGCTGCCCCAGCGTGCCCAACACGTCGGTCTGCCCGCCCAGCGCCCGGATCAGCTGCTGACGCAACAGACCCGCCGCAGGCGGGCTGCCGAAGTGCGGTGACACCACGAATTCGCTGATCGCGACGCCGTCCTGCACGTTGATCGACGCGGAGTGCACCCGCAGCGAGTTCAGCGTCAGCACCCCAGCAGATTTCGACAGTAGGCCGCGCTGGTCCGGTGCGATCACGACCGCGTGATGGAGGCGCTGATCGGCGCCGGGCCGCAACTCGACATGCACCTTGCGATCGGCGGCCAGCGCCAGGTATTCGGGGTCGAGCGGGTCGGCTTGCGGCAACGCCTCGCCGTTCATTGCCATCCGACTGCGCCGCACCAGATCACCGATCAGCGAGGCCTTCCAGTCGCTCCACACCCCCGGCCCGGTGGCCAGCGAGTCGGCCTCGGTCAGCGCATGCAGCACGTCCAGCAGCACCGGATCGCCGTCCAGCGCCTCGCACACCGCGGCGATGGTCTGCGGATCGTTGAGGTCCTGCCGGATGGCGGCCTTGGCCAACAACAGGTGGTGGAACACCAGCTTGGACAGCAATTCGACGTCCGCCGGCCACATCCCCAGCCGGGTGCCGATCTGGGTGGCCAGCTGCGCGCCCAGCACGCAGTGGTCGGTGTCGCGGCCCTTGCCGATGTCGTGCAACAGGGCGGCCAGGATCAACAAGTCCGACCGGGCCACCCGGGTGGTGAAAATCCTTGCCCGCGAGACAGTTTCGGCGAGATGGCGATCGACGGTCCAGATATGCACCACGTCGCGTGGCGGAAGGTCCCGAACTGCGCCCCACTCCGGGAAGAGCCGGCCCCACAATCCGGTGCGGTCCAGCGTCTCGATCACCGCGATGGTGTCCGGGCCCGCGGTCAACATCACCAGCAAGTTGTCCAGCGCGTCGCGCGGCCACGGGCTCGGCAGTTCTGGCGCCGTATCGGCCAGTCGGGTCAGCGTCGACACCGCGATCGGCAATCCGGCAACGGCCGACGCCGCGGCCACCCGCAGCAGCAGCGCGGGGTCGCTTTGCGGTCGGGCATCGCGGGCCAGCACGATCTCGCCGGCGTACTCCACCACGCCCTCGTCCAGCGGTCGGCGCGGGCGACGGCGGATCGCCGACATCCCGCGCCGCGGCAGCGCATTGGAGGCGGTGCGTAGCCCCGCGTCGACGCGGTAGCTGATCGTGCGTCCCACGTCGGACAACAACCGCGACAAGTCGAAGCGGTCGCCGACGTGCAACGCTGCGCTGATCTCGTCGGCGAACTGGGCCAGCACCTGGTCGTGACCGCGACCGGATACGCGGTGCAGTTCGGTACGAACGTTGAGCAGGGTCAGGTGGGCGCCGGTCAGCGACCCAAGCGGGTCATCGGTCTCCCCGACGGCCAGGCGGTCGGTCAAATGGGCGATGGCCAGTGCGTCGAGCAGTTGGATGTCACGCAGGCCACCGCGGCCGGCTTTGAGATCGGGCTCAGCCCGGTGGGCGATCTCCCCGAAGCGTCGCCACCGGGCGTGGGTCTCGTCGACGACTTCGCCGAAGATGGACTGGATTCCCGACCGCCACTGTCGGCGGATGCCCTCGATGAGGCGGCCGGACAGCTCTTCGTCGCCGGCGATGTGCCGGGTGTCGAGCATCGCCAGGCAGGCGGAGACGTCGGCGCTGGCGACCTTCAGCGTCTGGGCCACGGTCCGAACGCTGTGGTCGAGGCGAATGTTGGCGTCCCACAACGGGTACCACAGCGAATCGGCGACGTCACGGACGGCGTCGGTGTTCATGCCGTCGTGCAGGAGCAATAAGTCCAAGTCGGAGTAGGGCACCAGTTCGCGACGGCCCAGCGAACCCGTTGCGACGATCGCGAAGCCGCTGGCGGGCATAATTCCGATCTCGGAAGCCTTTGTGGTCAACCAGAATTCATGCAGCTCGCCCCACGCTTCACGCAGGGCGGCCGAGTCGAGCTCATTCGGGCCGCGCGCAAGAAGCTTCGCCCGGGCGCCCGCGAGATCCGTTGCCGCACCAGAGAGTTTGCCCACCACAACACCCTGTGCCGGCGGATCGGGTGACTCTTGGTCGCGTTGCTTCATTCCCATCCTGGTCGGATCGGCCACGCCGACGCCGTCTTCATGCGCTTGTCAGATCGCGTCGGCTCCGCGCTCGCCGGTGCGCACCCGCACCACGGTTTCCACCGGGCTGACCCAAACCTTGCCATCGCCGATCTTGCCGGTGCGGGCGGCCCGCACGATGCTGTCCAGGGCCTTGTCGGCGTCATAGTCCTCGATCAGCACCTCGACCCGGACCTTGGGCACGAAGTCGACGGAATACTCGGCGCCCCGGTAGACCTCGGTATGCCCCTTCTGGCGCCCGTACCCCTGAACTTCGCTGACCGTCATCCCCAGGATTCCGACCTGCTCCAGGCTGGCTTTGATGTCCTCGAGCGTGAATGGCTTCACGATTGCGGTGATCAGCTTCATTCCTATTCCGCCTCTACTTTGTCGCCCACTCGATTATGGCCAAAGGTGCTCTCCGGCAGACTCGCGTGCGGAAGAACGGGGACAGAGCCGCCCGCTGGCGCGAAGTCGTAGGCGCTTTCCGCGTGCTGAGACTCGTCGATACCGGCGGCTTCTCCCTCAGGACCCAGCCGCAGCCCGATCGTGTATTTGAGTATCAGAGCAAGGATAAGGGTCACGATAGCGGAGTAGGCCAGCACGCTGAACGCGCCGATCGCCTGCCGTTCCAGCTGATCCCAACCCCCGCCGTAGAACAACCCCTTCACGGCGGCGGGAGCTTCGGGCGCGGCAACCAGACCGATCAACAACGTGCCCGCCAGACCACCGACCAGGTGGACACCGACCACGTCCAGTGAGTCATCGAAACCGAGCCTGAATTTCAGCCCGACCGCCAGAGCACACAGGGATCCACCTACCGCGCCGATCACCAGGGCACCCAGCACATTCACCGACGAACACGACGGCGTAATAGCGACCAGGCCAGCCACGATCCCCGAGGCCGCACCGAGGGTGGTGGCGTGGCCGTCGCGGATCCGTTCGGTGGCCAACCAGGCCAGCATCGCCGCGGCCGTGGCAACGGTGGTGGTGATGAAAGTCGACGCGGCCACCCCGTTGGAGCTGGTCGCCGAACCGGCGTTGAACCCGTACCAGCCGAACCACAGCAAACCGGCTCCGAGCATCACGAACGGCATGTTGTGCGGACGGAACAGTGTCGTAGGCCAACCCTTGCGCTTGCCCAGAACAATGGCCAGCACCAAACCGGCCGTACCGGAGTTGATGTGGACTGCGGTTCCACCGGCGAAGTCGATCGCTTTCAGCTTGTTGGCGATCCAGCCGCCGTGCTCGGCCGTCACACCGTCGAACGCGAAGACCCAGTGCGCGACCGGGAAGTAGACGAACGTCGCCCAGAGTCCGGCGAAGACGAGCCAGGCGCTGAACTTCAGCCGGTCGGAGACCGCCCCGGAGATCAGGGCGACCGTGATGATCGCGAACATCAACTGGAATGCGACGAACACGTTCATCGGCAGCGTGCCGGCCAGCGGGATGTCAATGGCGGCTTTGCCCGCGGCTGCGGCGGCGGAGTTGCCGCCGATGAGCCCCTTCAGGCCGAAATACTCCATCGGGTCGCCGACGATGCTGTCGGTGTCGTTGCCGAAGGCCATCGAATAGCCGTAGAGCACCCACAACACGGTCACCACGCCCATGGCGCTGATGCTCATCATGATCATGTTGAGCACGCTGCGGGCGCGCACCATCCCGCCGTAGAAGAACGCCAGTCCCGGGGTCATCAACAGCACCAATGCGGAACTTGCCAGCATCCAAGCGGTATCGCCGGTATCCGGCTGACCCATTGTCGGGAAACTCACTCGCCACCACCTCCGGTCAGGCACAAAGGGCCGTCAGACAAATGCCTGTGGCCTGCACGAGAACCTTGCAAAGCGGTTGTTACAAAACGCGGCGCTGACAGGTTTCAGGGGTGTTACATCTGCGCGGCAAGGCCGCGCGCGGCGCGTCGCCGCCGATCAGCCCAGCAGCGCGTCGACGAACGCGGCGGGTTCGAACGGCGCCAGGTCGTCGGGCCCCTCACCCAGCCCAACCAGCTTGACCGGTACACCGAGCTCCTGCTGAACGCGAAAAACTATGCCGCCCTTGGCGGTACCGTCCAGTTTCGTGAGCACGGTTCCGGTTATCTCGACCACATCGGCGAACACGCGCGCCTGAGCCAGCCCGTTCTGCCCGATGGTCGCGTCGAGCACCAGCAGCACCTCGTCGACGGCGGCCCGGCGTGTCACCACTCGTTTCACCTTGCCGAGTTCGTCCATCAGGCCGGTCTTGGTGTGCAGCCGGCCGGCGGTGTCGATCACCACGACATCGGCCCCCGCCTCGATGCCCTTGTCGACGGCGTCGAACGCGACCGACGCCGGATCGGCACCCTCGGGCCCGCGCACTACGTCGGCGCCCACCCGAGAACCCCAGGCCTGCAACTGATCGGCGGCCGCGGCGCGGAACGTGTCGGCGGCGCCCAGCACGACGCGTCGGCCGTCGGCGACCAGCACCCGCGCGAGTTTGCCGACGGTAGTGGTTTTTCCGGTTCCGTTGACGCCGACGACCAGCAGCACCGACGGGTGATCGTCATGCGGAAGTGCACGTACCGAACGGTCCAGACCCGGTTGCAGCTCGGCGATCAGCACGTCTCGCAGCACCGCGCGCGCGTCGGCCTCGGTGTGGACGTCTCTGCTGGCGAGCTGGTTGCGTAGTTCAGCCACCACCGAACTGGTCACGGTCGGACCCAGGTCGGCGATCAGCAGGGTGTCCTCGATCTGCTCCCAGGAATCCTCGTCCAGGTCTCCGCCACCGATGAGTCCCAAGAGGCTGCGGCCCAACGCATTCTGCGATTTGGCCAGCCGACCGCGTAGCCGCTCCAAGCGCCCTTCCGGCGGGGCGATCTCCTCAGTGGCGGGCGGCTCCGCGGGGGGTGCGGGTGCCGGCGCCTCGGCCGGGGGTGTGGTCGTATCGGGCTCGGGCAGTTGAACATCGGAGACAGTGCGCCGCGGTGCATCGCGCGGAATGGTCGCGTCGTCGCCGACAGCGGGCAGCCCGGTGGTGTCGATCCGCTCGGGAGTTTCGCTGCGGCTGAACGTGATTCCCGATGACGCGGTATACCCGCCGGAGCGATCCAGAGTGGGGGTCTGCTCGGGGGCCGACAAGCGGATCTGCCGTCGCCGGTATCGCACCAGCCCCAGGACCAGGACGGCGACGACGACGAGCGCGGCGACGACCGCAATTGCAATCCACAGGGCTTCCGACACGCCGCCATTGTTCCAGTGCCGCAAGATGCAGCCGAGGGCGCCTTGGGACGGATTCGCGCGCATCGATCGTCGGTGGTGCCTGTCAGACTCGGAAGTCGAACGCCTCAGCGCGTAATCTGCAACAATCCGAGCTCCCATCGGGAAGGGGGTGCGCTGTGTCCGAGCTGGCAGACCTGCCGCGTGGCTTACTGAGCCTCGAGCAGTGGGATGCGCTTGAGGTCGCCCACACGCGACGGTGGGAGCTCAGTGAGGGGACCCTCATCATGTCGTCGCATCCGCAGCTCATGCATCAGCGGATTTCGAAAAGGCTCACCCGCCTCCTCGATGATCACCTACCGGACGGGCTGCAAGTGCTTCCCGAGATCGAGGTGACGACGAGCGCATCGTTCCCGCCGAGCGTGCGTGACCCGGACATCGTTGTGATTCGAGACCGCGCGTTCAAGCGGCGCTCCGTCCGGGTTCCGGCAACCGATGTGGTACTCGTCGTCGAGATCGTCTCGCCGGGCTCGCGCGGAATGGACCACGTCATGAAGGTGCACGAGTACGCCCAAGCCGGCGACCGGTCGCGGCGCTCGACGGAGACCGCGTCCATGTGGACGAGCCGACCGACATGGAGTTCACGCTGGATGCGTTGACTGGCCGCTAGGGCGTGTCGTCCGGAATCAAGGCATGCACGACGCGGCGGCTATCGCGATGGGTGACCCAGAGACCTTCACACACCAAGCCATTGTTCCAGGGGCGTGACGCCGCATGCCCGTCACCGGGCGGCGCCGGCGGGCTCGACTGGGAACTGTGCGACTGGTTTTCGGCGTGTCGCGTCGCCGCGTTCACACTCGCGGCCGCAGCTACCTAGTCGTGACCAGCTCGTCGACTTGCTGACCGCGCATCCGTTGAGAGATCACCGTGGTGATGCCGTCGTCGCGCATCGTCACGCCGTACAACGAGTCGGCGACCTCCATGGTCGGCTTCTGGTGGGTGATGACGATCAGCTGCGACTTGGCCCGCAGCA
>DATNFI010000064.1:0-6591 GCA_035606475.1 Mycobacterium sp.
TAGCTGACCGCCCACGGGTACAGGAACACGATCTCGATGTCGAAGACGATGAACAGCATCGCGGTCAGGTAGTACTTCACCGGGAACCGCTGCCCGCTGCCTGCGTGGGGAGCGTTGGCCGGCTGATCGCTGGGCTCGATCCCGCATTCGTATGCCTCCAGCTTCGCCCGGTTGTAGCGGGACGGGCCGGTGATCTGTGCGAGTGCGACCGAACCGAGCGCGAAGGCTGCGGCGATCCCTCCGAGAACGAGAATGGGTAGGTAGAGATTCATCCCGCGACGACGCTTCCTCACTCTGGTATGGGCTGGATTGTGAGCGCAACCACAGCCTAGCGACCGTGTGTGGCCGCACGCTCAGCAGGTCAGATGTGACCTCAACCACAACAACTTTGCTGGTGGCCGTAAAGCGGATCACGTCCGCGAGTGTGGACCACACGACGCGACACGCCGTGAAATTGTCGTGGGATTCACGCTCGAAGGCCGAGTGGGTTTCCCGGCTACCGCGCCGGGGTGCGCAGCAATTCGAGAACGGTCCTGCTCAGCCGGATCGGATCGATCGGGTGGGGGACCGCGCCCTCGGCGCGTGACCAGCTGGCCAGCCAGGCGTCGTCTTGGCGACCGGTCAGCACCACGATCGGGGGTCCCTGGTCGATTTCGTCCTTCAGCTGCTTGGCCAGGCCCATGCCGCCTTCCGGGGTCGCCTCACCGTCCAGGATGGCCAGATCGATGCCGCCGGCGTCGAGCTGCTGAACCACGACCGGTCCGGTCGCGACCTCCACGTAGCTCAGCTCGGGCAGGTCGGGATGCACCCGTTTGCCCAGCGCCGTCATGACGGCCTGTCGGGTGTTGGCGTTGTCGCTGTAGACGAGAACCCGCAAGGGGCTGGCGGCAGACACGATCCAGATCGTACTGCCCGGCGAGATCTACTGCGGCGCCCGTACGAAGTACGCCTCGGCCGTCACCGTTGCCGTCTTCGCGACCATGCCCAGCTGGTTCCAGCCGATGTCGAACTGATAGCGGTCGATCTGGGTTGTGGCCGTCACCCGTACGGCGCCGCCGCCGAGTGCGCTGACCTGGACGGGCAGCGGCACGGGCGCGGTGACGCCTTTGATGGTGAACGTGGCCTGAAGGTTGGCGGCATCGTCCGCGCCGGGCTCGATGCCGGTCACCTCCACGCTGATCTCCGGATAGCGGTCGGCCTCGAAGAAGTCAGCCGACCGCAGGTGCTGGTCGCGCTTGCCGATGCCGGTGCGCAGCGACGCCACCTGGATGTCCAGCCGGCCGAAAATGGCGCCCTTGCCGGTGATTTGGCCGTCGGCGTTGACGTCGGTGAACCGCCCTTTGACGTTGAGCAGGCCCCAGAAGTTCTTGATTTTGAAGCCCACACTGGAACGGTCGCGATCCAGGGTCCACACCCCGGCGGTGTCCGGATCGTTCAGCAGGTTGTCGACGTTAGTCATGGCGCCACTCCTCCTCATCGCTTCGCTCTGCATCGTCGTCGGCGCACGTCATGGCGCCACTCCTCTCAGTTCAGAATCGGCGCGAGATCGGCCGGGTCGAAGTACTCGTCGATGCGATTGATCAGGTTGTCGGCATTCACGGTGATCACGATGCAGACCCGCAGCGCGATCAATCCGCCGTTCGTTCCGGTGGCATGCAGGATGTGCTGCTGGACGAAGCCGCCGGGAAACAACCGACGGTCCAGCACCTCGTAGCTGCGCTCGGCGGTGACGCGGATGAACCACCTCAGCACCTTCAGGGCCCGGACTTTGTCGTCGTCGCGTTCCGCTCCCGCCCGCCACACGGCGATGTCGTCGGCGAAGAGGTCGTCGAGTCGCGGCTCGTCACCGCGCTCGATCGCCGCGAACAGCACATCGGCCACGTCGACGACGGCTTCGGCAGCGGGCATCGGGTATCTCCCTATTCGTCCTGGTAACCGGGGTGTGCGGCGGCAAGTCGGCGGCCGACCAGCGCGCGCAACGCCGCCTGCACGGATTCGCCGGCCCCATCCACGTCGCCGGCGCGGATGGCGGCCGCCAGCTGGGCTTCGTCGCTGTAACCGAGTCGGGCCAACGCCTCGCTCACGCCGTCCTCGGGGTCGGCCAGCAGCTCCCGTTCCACCATGCGCAGCGCGTTGGCCGCGACCCGGGAATGGAAGTTGACCTGACCCGAGGTTGACTCCCGCACATCGGTCTCGAGAAACTCGGCCACCGCGGCGATCAGCTCCGCCGCGGTGGGACGACCGTATGCGGACGTCATCAGGTCGCGGGAGCCTCGGGTCCGCGGTCGACGCCGGTGCGCAGCTTGACCGACGCCGAGTACGCCACCGTCCGGAACCGCAGCACCGGGTCGTCGGAGGGCTCGATGCCGTCGGTGACGCGCATCGGGTCGAAGACGACGATGTCGCCGCCGTGCTCGCGTTCGGTCTCGACGCCGGTGATTTCGAGCGTGCCGACGGTGACAATCTGGTCGCTGTGCCAGGGTTTGGACGGGTCGACCGTGGAGTCGCCCTGCGCCGCGATCTGGACCTGGTAGTCGAACCGAACCGGTTGGGACGCAAGGCGTTCGTCGAGTTCGGCGGCCAAGAAGTCAGCGCCCTTGGCTTTCGCGACGTCCGCCGGCAGGAACTCCTCGCCGGCGGCGGGCCGCAAGTGATAGCGCACGAATCGCTCGCTGCCATCGGCGGCAATCCAGCGGAACGCGTGCAACCCGTGATACGCGACGGTGCCGTAGCTGGCCGGCACCTTGTTCGCTTCTTTGACGACGGGCAGCGCCTTGACGAAACGCGGATGGGTGGCGATGTATCCGATGAGCCGCAGCGGAGCTGTGGGGCCGGGACGCATCGCCCGCAGCAGCGAGATGAAGCCGTCGGGTGTGCTGGCCGGGAAGAGTTTGGCGGTCTGGGTGGACACGTCGGTTGTCGATCCGTCCGGCAGGGTGAACTTGACCGCCATCCCGCGCACGCCCGGCGCGTTGTCGGGTTGCTGCGGATTGCCTGAGCCGCTGGAGAATCGGACCAGGGCGGGCACTCGTTCGCCGCTCAGGTGCGCGGCGCGGGAAAGCGTGGCGGCCTCCGGAGTTGCGGTGAAGGTGCCCCGGTAGAGCTTGCCCTTGGCGTGCAGCGCCCGATTGCCGGGTTGGGCGCCACCAGTTGCGCGGATTGCGTCGATTGCCTGATCAGGAGTGACCACAGCACAACCCTAGGCTCTCAACCGGCATGCGCGACTGCCTTATCGAGCAAGTTGAGCAAGTCCCACTCGGTCTCGCAGACGCGGCGACCGATCGTCGCGAGTTCGACCGAGCGAGCCTGCCCGCTCAGGTGGCGTTCGGCCTGGTAGCGGCAGATGATTCCCCAGCGCAGCGTGGCCTGAACCAACCACCAGTGAAACGCGGCCCGGTCGACCGTCGCCCCGCCGGCCTTTTCATAACCGTGAAGGAAATCCTCGATACTGCCCAGCCCGCCGGCGGCGAGACCCAGTGGCGCGCCGAACCGCCAGGCCCGGATACAAAACCAGGCCAGGTCTTCGTAGACCTCGCCGATGTGCACCAGCTCCCAATCCAGCACGGCCGCCAGGCCGGATCCGTCGACGATGAGGTTTCCCATCCGAAAGTCGCCGTGCACCAGCCGTGGCGGCGATGGGGCCGGCCGATTGTCGGCCAGCCAGCGAAACGCCCACTCGAAGGTGGCCGTGGTATCGCCCATGGTGTCGAGCTGCTCGCGCCACCCCGCCATTTGGTCCTCGTCGCTGATGCCGGGCAGATCCGCGTCAGCCTGGTGGATGGCGGCCAGCGCTTCGGCGCACTGGCGCAGCAATCGTTGCCGACCCACGTCGTCGAGCTGACGCTGGATACGACGGACGATCGTCTCGCCCGCGATCGCGTCGCAAATCAGAAACGGGTTGCCCAGTGCGACAACGGAATCGGCTGCGACGACGATGTGGGGGACCGGCGCGCCGGCAGCGGCCGCGGCGCGTTGCGCGCTGGCCTCGAGTTCCATGCCGGCGTGCACCTCGTCGGGCGGGCCGGTGCGCAGGATCAGCGACCGTCGCTGTCCGCCGGTGATCGCCTCGAACGCCCACGTGGTTCGGCTGGCCCCGCCGGTCAGCGTCACCAGGTTCTCGACGGTGGTGCCGGCGCCTAGTGCAGGTTCCAGAACGTCGACGAGTTTCGGCGCCAGCTCGTCGGCGGACGTCACTTGCGGCCGAACTTGAACAGTCGCTGGGCCACCCGGCGGATCTGAATCTCCTCGGCGCCCTCGGTGATTCGGTAGCGGCGGTGGTGGCGGTAGATGTGCTCGAAGGGTTCGTGGCGGCTGTAGCCCAGCCCGCCGAAGATCTGCATCGCGCGGTCGGCGGCGTCGCATACCAGCCGGTTGGCGCGGTAGTTGGCCATGGACACCTTGTCCGAGACCTCCATGTGATGGTCGCGGTCGAGGTGCCAGGCCGCGTACTGCACCAGCAGTCGGACCATCTGGGCTTCGGTCTGCAGTTCGGCCAGTGGCCACTGCACCGCCTGGTTCGTCGACAGCGACTTGCCGAAAACCTTTCGTGTGCCGGCATATTCGGCGGCGCGGTCGATGCAGTACTGCGCCGCGCCCAGGCTGCTGGCCGCCTGACGGATGCGGTTCTCGTGCAGAAAGGTCTGGGCGACGTCGAGTCCGCGGTCGACTTCGCCGAGCACCGCGTCGGCGGGCACCCGCACGTCGGTCAACTCGACCTCACCGTGGTCGGTGGGCATGTTGAACGTCCACCAGTAGTACGGCACCTCGAAACCGGGTGTGTCGGTGGGCACCAGGAACGCGGTGATGCCCTGGGCCTGACCGGGCTCGCCGGAGGTGCGGGCGAAGATCAAGTCGTGGGTGGCCCGGTGTACACCGGTGTTGAATCGCTTGGAGCCGTTGATAATCCAACTGTCGCCATCGGGTTTGGCATGGGTCTCAAGCCAGGTCGCGTCGGAGCCGTGCAGCGGCTCGGTCAGACCGAACGCCATCGACCGTTCGCCGGTGATCAGCGCCTCGGACCAGGCGGCGCGCTGCTCGTCGGTGCCGAACCGCTCCATCATGATCACCTGCGGGAAGTTGCCGACGATCGACGATTCGTTCTGCAGGTCGTTGTGCAGGCCAAGGCCCTTGTGCGCCAGATGCTCCCGAATGACCGCCATGTCGACGTTGGTGCCGTCGCGCCCGCCGAGCGACGTGGGCAGACCGTAACGCAGCCAGCCGGCCTTGTCGGCCCGGCGGCGCATCTCGGACAGCAGGTCTTCCCACTCCCGGGTGGGGATCCCGTCGTTGTCCCAGTCGGTGCGGGCGTGTTCCCGACGCTGGTCGAAGTACTGCATGTTCTCCGCCTGCAGCGGGGCGATCTCGCGTTCAATGAACGCGTCCATGTCGGCGAGCACGCCCGGAAGGTGTTCGGGCAACGTGAAATCCACGGTGATTTCTCCTTTAGGTGCCGTACAGGGTCTTCTTCCACACGGTAGCGAGGGTCGCGATCGCGTCTTCATCGCTCATCTGCATGCCCAGACCGGAGCGTCCGACAAATACCGTGGTGAAGTTCTCGAACAACAACGCGATCGCCGCCGCGATGTGCTCGGGGTTGAGCTCGGCGGCGTAACCCTGCCGCTGCGCGCGTCGCACCGAGTCCGCGACGATGTCCATGCCGAACCGCCGAAATTCGTTCTGCAGGGCGGCAAATCGCTGCTGGGTGGTCGCCAGCTGGTCGATCGCGATCATGATGCCGATATTCTGCTTGAACATGTTCCAGTAGCCGGTCACCACTGTCGTAAAGAACGCTTCATCGTCGGGAGAGTCCGGCAGGTGCAGGCTCAGCCCGGACGGCGTCAAGACCTCGCGCAGAAACGATTCCGCCAGGGCCGCGAGCAGATCTTCCTTGTCGTCGAAGTACCGGTAGAACACCGCGCCGGACTTGCCGGCGGCGGAAGTGATCTCGGCCAGCGTGGTGCCGTGAAAACCGCGCTCCGCGAAGAGTTTGCGGGCGGACTGCTCGATGGCCGCCCGGGTCTGGCGGCCTTTCGCAGTCACGACATCGGTACGCATCAGCCCTGTTTCCGGTCACCGGCACGCAGCAGGGCACTCGGCAAGTCGTGGCCGACAACCGATCTCGCCACACCGGCCGCGTCGATCGCGGCGGGCAGGTCAATGTCGACCTCGATGCCGCTGTCGCGCAGCAGGTACACCAGATCCTCGGTGGCGATGTTGCCGGTGGCGCCCGGGGCGAAGGGGCAGCCGCCCAGCCCGCCGGCCGAGGCGTCCAGCCGGGTGACGCCCGACTCGACCGCGGCGTAGGCGCTGGCCAGCCCGGCCCCGCGGGTGTTGTGGAAATGGCCGCCCAGGGGCAGGTTGCCGATCACCGGTCGCAGCTGGGTGATCAGCGAGCGCACCCGCCCCGGCGTGGTGGTGCCGATCGTGTCGGCGATGCTGAACCGGTCGCCGCCGCGGTCATGCGCGGCGGCGGCGATGTCGAGGACCCGTTGCGGCGGGGTGGGCCCGTCGAACGGGCAGTCCCACGCGACGGCGACGATCACCTCGACGGTGACGCCGCTGTCATGGGCGATGGCGACGATGTCGCTGATC
>DATNFI010000065.1:0-3184 GCA_035606475.1 Mycobacterium sp.
GGGGGAGTCGGCCTGGATGTAGATGTCGGTTGAGCCGTCGGGGTTTGCGACGAACTTGTCACGGGCGCTGAGCGTGTAGCGGTTCAGCGGGTTGTCGACGAAGAAGTAGTCGCCGTTGTACATCGTCAGCGACCAGAAGCCGCGCGCCGGTGGCAGCTGGCCCTTGTCGAAGTGCATGGTGTATTTCGTTGCGCCGCTGTACTTTTCCTTGCGGTCGGTGGCGTCCGAGGTCGGGTAGACGGCGTCCTCGGGCAGGTTGGCGCCGACGCCGACCTCGGTGACGAACGCTCGCTGCCGGTAGTTGGTCCCGTAGGTGCCGGCCTTGATGGTGTAGGACCACCCGTTCTTGGCGACGATGTCGCCGGCGACCACGCCTTCTTCGCGCCAGCCAGAGATGTTGTCCTGACCGAGTTTTGGCGCCATCGCGATTCCGGTATTGGCCGCGGCCGGCAGTTTCGACGGGTCGAAGTCCTGGCCGGGAACGATGCCGATGCGGGCCAGCTTGGCCACCATCGGCGCGTCGGCCTGCGCCGGCGGGTTGGTCTTGAGCAGTCGGGCGAACAGCTTGAAATACTCCGGTGCGCCAAGGGCATTCACTTGTTTGCGCGCCGAGGTTACCATGTCGATCGATGCGGTGACCGGAGCCAGCGGCGGCAGATACGGCTTGCCGAACGACGACAGCGGCGTGGCGGTGATCCCGTCCTGCAGCTTGTGCACCGCGTCGTAGTCCTCCGGGGTGCCCGAGCAGTAGATGCGGCCCAGCAGCCACACCAGCGCGGTCGGGGACTTGTAGTCCAGCACGCCCGGCGGCAAGGTGCCGTGCCAGTCGGGGCCGGTGATCGCGAACGTCCGCGGCTTGCCGCCGCCGTTGCGGGTGCCCGGCGAGGCGAAGACGTTGGTCCAGGCGTCCAGCATCGGCAGCAGGAAGTAGCGGTCGCCCATGTCCGGGACGGTGACGATCCACGGCTCCTTGGA
The DNA here is from genome assembly GCA_035606475.1 of Mycobacterium sp. GTDB lineage: Bacteria > Actinomycetota > Actinomycetes > Mycobacteriales > Mycobacteriaceae > Mycobacterium. Next base: position 976 of record DATNFI010000065.1, read on the forward strand.
CACGTCGAACCAGGCCTGGGTATACAGCGTGTCGGCGTTCGGCGCGGTCGCGGCGCGGAATGCGGCGTTGGGGTAGGTGCGCAGGCGGGCGAACTGGCCCATCGGGGCCTTGGTGTCCTCGGGCGCAGGGACGTTGGTGAAGCTGCGGCGGGTGTACTCCATCGTGACGAGCGGATAGGCATAGGCGTAGGCCTCGGTCGCGATGTCGGTGGCCTCCGACTGCGACAAGCCCGGCGCCGCAGCCGTTTTCGACGGCGGGGCAGGCTGATCGTTGCCGCCGCACGACGTGATCATCATCAAGGTGGCCAGCAGCACGCCGGCCCGTGTGATGGCTGATCGCATACCGGGATACTTTCACGGCTTGGCCTATGACGCGCGACTGCCAATACACCACACTGTGTGTATCCTAATGTGTATGCGGACCAACATCGACATCGACGACGACATCCTGCGCGAGGCTCAGCGCCTGGTCGGTACCAAGACAAAGCGCGACACGGTCGACCTGGCGTTGCGCGAACTTGTGGCCCGGCATCGCCAAGTCGGGATCCTTCAACTGCGCGGAAAGGTGCATTGGGACGGCGACTTGGCGGAAAGCCGTAGCGGCCGGCCGTGATCGTCGTTGACACCAGCGTCTGGATTGACGTCCTCAACGACACTCCCGCGCCGCAGGCGGTGCAATGTGTGGAGCTGATTGAATCCGGGCAACCGGTCGCGCTCACCGACGTCATTCTGACCGAGATCCTGCAGGGACTGCGGTCGGACCAAGAGGCGGCTCGAGTCGAACGCCATCTGCGCGCCTTCCCCATCTTGCGTCTGACGGAGCTCGATGACTTCGTACTAGCGGCTAGGCTCTATCGCGCGGCGCGACGTGCCGGTGTCACTATCCGGAAAACACTCGACTGTTTGATCGCCGCGCCGTGTGTGCGTACTGGTGTCCCCCTGTTGCATTCGGATGCGGACTTCGACCGCCTCGCCACCTGCACTCCGCTGCGGATTTGGAACGGTTGACAGTAGCGCGCAAGTGCGGCGCGAGCGGTCTGAACGATCATCAAATCTGAGTGAGTGGCGAGCCCTGTCATACAGGTTAGAGTGAATGTATGACGATGATCAGCTTTCGTGTCGATGCGGCGGACGCAGCGCACATTGAGGCGTGGGCGCGGCGTCTGGGCATTGACCGATCTGAGCTGGTTCGCGATGCATTGCGGCGCCACCTGGCTGAGCTCGCGGCCGACCACGACGTCGAGGCCTACGCCGAACTGCCCATGACGGACGACGAGAAGGCACTCGCTCAGATAGCTGAATGGGGGCCCGCGGAGGATTGGGCCGACTGGGCCGATGCGGCGCGGTGAACTCTGGTTCGCGGCCACACCAGGCGGCGACCGGCCGGTGCTGATACTTACTAGGGATCCGGTCGCCGATCGGATCGGCGCGGTCGTCGTCGCGGCGCTGACCCGGACCCGCAGGGGACTGGTGTCAGAGCTGGAATTGACCGCCGCCGACGACCACGTGCCAAGCGATTGCGTGGTCAACTTCGACAACATTCACACCCTGCCGCGCGCCGCGTTGCGCCGCAGGATCACGCGGTTGTCTCCGGCGCGTCTGCACCAAGCGTGCCGGGCACTTCGAGCCAGCACGGGATGCTGAAAGACCTGAGCAGCAAGCACTTACACGTCGTGGGCGAAGATTTCGGCGAGCAGGGTGGCGCGGGGAAGCAGAGACAGCGCCGAGCGGCCGACAGCCCAGGAATGCCAGTCACCCTTATCGACCAAGTCGAGAGCCTGCATGACCGCGGATTGGTCAATGATCGCCAGACGCAAGTCCTCTCGCGTCATTGGTCGTCCGTCGATTTGCCAACGGGACCTAGTAACTCATGTACGCGTTCGGTCAGCTGCGCGCTTTCCCCGCCCGCCCCACCGTCCCGCCTCCCACACCAAGCGACCTGAAGGAGGAAAATTCGAACCATGCGGTCACGCCGGGGTGCCGTTGCGCTCATTGCGGCAGCTCTGCTGATCAGCGCGATGCTGGTCAGCGCTACACCCACGTCCTACGAACCGCCGCCGCTGGTCGCCAACCCGGTCGAGCACGTCGACACCCTGATCGGCACCGGCAGCGGCGGCAAGACCGTCGGCGAGATCAACAACTTCCCCGGCCCGTCGGTGCCGTTCGGGATGGTGCAGTACTCGCCGGACACCGTCGGCAACTACGCCGG
>DATNFI010000066.1:0-3165 GCA_035606475.1 Mycobacterium sp.
CCGTGCGGCTTGCCAATTCGATAGTGTGCCGCTGTTACCAACGCATTGAGTTCGCGACGAAGGTCGCGGAGCTGGCCGTGCCGGGTGACCGGCTCAGGCGCGGCGGCGCGGCGGTCGAGCTGCTGTTCCTGGTGGCGGCGCAGCAGGTCGCGCATCTGTCCGGGATCCAAAAGCCCTGGGATGCCCAAATAGTCGGCCTCCTCGTCGCTACCGGCCGGCGTCGCGGTACCGAACGACGAGCCGTCGAAAATCACCTGATCCAGTTCGGCGTCGGCGCCCAGCGACTCGAATTTATTGTCCATCTCGGACGGCTCGTCCCGGCGGCGCTGAGCCTCCTCGAGCTCGTCTTTCTCCCGATGTGGTTGGCCGAGAACATGATTGCGCTGCGCCTCCAACTCGCTGGCCAGCAGCAGCAGTGACGGCACCGACGGCAGGAAGACGCTCGCGGTCTCCCCGGGCCGGCGGGACCGGACGAACCGGCCGATGGCCTGTGCGAAGAACAGCGGGGTGGATGCGCTGGTGGCGTAGACGCCGACCGCCAGTCGCGGCACGTCGACGCCTTCGGACACCATCCGCACCGCGACCAGCCAGCGGGTGGTCGACGCGGAGAACTGCGCGATGCGCTTCGAAGCGCCCGGGTCGTCGGACAACACAACCGTCGGTTCTTCGCCCGTAATCCGTTTCAGCAGAACGGCATACGCGCGGGCGGCCTGCTGATCCGAGGCGATCACCATGCCGCCGGCGTCGGGAACACCGCCGGCCCGCAGCTGTCGCAGTCGGGTATCGGCCGCGGTGACGACCGCGGGCATCCATTCGCCGGCCGGGTCCAGCGCGGTGCGCCAGGCCCGCGCGGTGTGCTCGGCGGTGGCCGGCTCACCGAGTCGCGCGGCATACTCCGCGCCGGCGCTGTCACGCCACCGGGTCTCGCCCGAGTACGCCATGAACACGACCGGGCGCACCACACCGTCGGCAAGTGCTTCGGTGTAGCCGTAGGTGTGGTCCGCCTGCGACCGCATCAGGCCGGCGGCGTCCGGCTCGTACCGCACGAACGGGATCGGGGAGTCGTCGCTGCGGAACGGCGTGCCGGTCAGTGCCAGCCGACGGGTGGCGTCGCCGAACGCTTCCCGAATCCCGTCGCCCCAACTCTTGGCGTCACCGCCGTGGTGGATCTCGTCGAAGATGACCAGTGTTCGTCGGCCCTCGGTCCGGACCCGGTGGCGGGTGGGGTGGCTGGCCACCTGCGCGTAGGTGACGACGACGCCGTGATACTCCGCCGAGGTGTGTGCGGCGCTGTTGCTGAACTTCGGGTCCAGGGCGATGCCGTCGATGGCGGCCGCCGACGCCCACTGCACCTTGAGGTGTTCGGTGGGCACCACGACGGTGATCGCGTCGATGCTGCGGTCGGCCAGCAACTCCCCGGCGATCCGCAGAGCAAACGCGGTCTTACCGGCACCGGGGGTAGCGACCAGCAGATAGTCACGCGGTTGGGCGGTCAAATAGCGCACCAAAGCCCGACGTTGCCAGCCCCGCAAAGCCCGGGTGCTGGGCGCTTCGACTGCCCGCACCCGAGACTCCAATCTGATCGGGATGGACTCTAGCGCAAGGAGATCGGCGTACGCATATTCCCTGGAACGTGTCGGGACTATCGTCAGTCGATGATCACCGGACTGGCCCATAGCGGCGTGTGCGTGCCTGACTGCGAAGCGGCGGTGGCGTTCTACCGCGACGTGCTGGGCATGCGGGTGCTCTCACCGCCGTACGTGATGGCCGGCGACGCGATCCGCGACGACATGGGCCAGCTGGTCTCCGATCCGACCATGAAAGCGGCCATCGTCGGATTCGACGACGACGGCGATCGGGTCCTCGAGGTGATCGAATACCTCGGCGTCGACGGCGGCGATCAGCGAAGTGCCGCGGCCCTCACCGACCATGGCCTGTCGCATGTGGGGCTGATCTGCGCGGACCTCGACGCGACCCGCGCCGAACTCGAGGCCAAAGGGGTCCGCTTCCTGGTCGACGGCATCGCCGATGTGGCGCGCGTCCGCACGACGTGGTTCGTCGACCCGTGGGGTGTGGTGTTCATCCTCGTCGAGAAGAGCAAGCCAGACCGGCCCTACTTCGCGCAGTGGGTTGACGGTTAGACGAAGAAGTTGTCGTGGAGGATGAACCATTCCCGGCGCTCGTCGTCGGTCATGTCCGCCAGCGCGGCGAACCCTTCGAAGTAGGCCTCCCGGGGCGCGCCCGGAGCGAACAGCATCAGAATCGACGCCGGCTCGTCGGCCTCGTTGCGGAAGCCGTGGATGCCGCCCGGCGGGACGTACAGGAAGTCGTGCGGATGCCCGTCGATCCAGTCGTTGCCGTCGTAGAGCTTCATGGTTCCGGACAACACGAAGAACGCCTCGGACATGGCGCGGTGGAAATGCGGCCCGGGTCCACCACCGGCCGGGGCGATGTCGACTCGATACAGCCCGTAGTCGCCGCCGGTCGCTTTCTGGTTGGCCAAGTAGTGGTACTTGACGCCGAACGACTCGTAGTCCGCGGGCCGGTCGGCGCGCTTGATCCAGGCGCTGACTTCCGGCTCGTCTTTGAGGTAGCGCGGTTCGGGATAGGGCGGCACCACAAGCGACATGAGTCAAGTCTGCCCCGTCCGTAGCATCGGTGTGGTGACCGAGTCGATCGTCGACGAAAACGCCCGCGCGGAACGGCTACTCGATGCACAGGCCAAGGCGGCGGAGCTGTTCGACGAGATCGAACGCCGCGGGCTGATCCGCCCGGGTGTGGGCGAGAAGGAACTGTCGGACGAGATCCGCGAGCTGGCCGCCGACTTGCTCGGGGTCACCGCCCACTGGCATCGGCGCATCGTGCGGGCCGGTGAGAACACCTTGCAGCCGTTCCAGGAGCACCCGCCGGACCGGGTGATCGCCGAGGGCGATATCGCGTTCCTGGATCTCGGGCCGATCTTCGAGGAGTGGGAGGCCGACTTCGGCCGCACCTTCGTGCTCGGTGACGACCCGCACAAGCTGGCCGTGCGCGATGCGCTGCCGCGGGTGTGGCAGGGCGGGCGCGACTACTTCGACACCCATCCCGACGTCACCGGCGCCGAGTTATATGACTACGTCGTCGAATTGGCGCATGCCGAGGGTTTCGAGTTCGGCAGTCCGATCA
>DATNFI010000067.1:0-3216 GCA_035606475.1 Mycobacterium sp.
CCCCGCCTTGGGAGCAGCCCTATCGTGACCGGTGAGCAGACCGATCAAGAACCCCGCGAAGAGTGTGGCGTATTCGGCGTCTGGGCGCCGGGCGAAGAGGTCGCCAAACTCACCTACTACGGCCTGTACGCGCTTCAGCACCGCGGCCAGGAAGCGGCGGGCATCGCCGTCGCCGACGGCTCGCAGGTCCTCGTGTTCAAGGACCTCGGCCTGGTCAGCCAGGTCTTCGATGAGCAGACACTGGCCGCGATGGAGGGCCACGTCGCCATCGGCCACTGTCGCTACTCCACCAGCGGATCCACCACCTGGGAAAATGCCCAGCCGGTGTTCCGTAACACGGCCGCAGGCACCGGGGTCGCGCTAGGCCACAATGGCAACCTGGTCAATGCCACTGACCTGGCCAGCCGCGCCCGCGAGGCCGGGCTACTCGCGACCCGTGGGGCTCCAGCCGCCACCACAGACTCCGACATCCTCGGCGCGCTGCTTGCACATGGCGCCGCCGACGCCACCCTGGAGCAGGCGGCTCTGGAGCTGCTGCCGACGGTACGCGGCGCGTTCTGCGTGACGTTCATGGACGAGAACACCCTGTACGCTGCCCGCGACCCCTACGGGGTGCGCCCGTTGTCGCTGGGACGGCTGGACCGCGGCTGGGTGGTCGCCTCGGAGACCGCCGCGCTGGACATCGTCGGCGCGTCGTTCGTGCGCGACATCGAGCCGGGCGAACTGTTGGCCATCGACGCCGACGGCGTGCGCTCGACCCGGTTTGCGAACCCGGAACCGAAAGGCTGCATCTTCGAGTACGTGTACCTGGCCCGGCCGGACAGCACGATCGCGGGACGGTCGGTGCACAAGACCCGCGTTGACATCGGGCGCAGGCTGGCCCAGGAGAAGCCGGTCGACGCCGACCTGGTGATCGGCGTGCCTGAGTCCGGCACCCCCGCCGCCGTCGGGTACGCCCAGGAGTCCGGCATCCCGTTCGGGCAGGGCCTGACTAAAAACGCCTACGTCGGGCGAACGTTCATCCAGCCGTCACAGACCATCCGCCAGCTGGGCATCCGACTCAAGCTCAACCCGCTCAAAGAGGTGATCCGCGGCAAGCGGTTGATCGTCGTCGATGACTCGATCGTGCGCGGCAACACGCAACGGGCGCTGGTCCGGATGCTGCGCGAGGCAGGCGCCGTCGAGGTGCACGTGCGGATCGCCTCGCCGCCGGTGAAGTGGCCCTGCTTCTACGGCATCGATTTCGCCACGCCCGCCGAGCTGATCGCCAACGCGGTCGAGAACGAAGACGAGATGCTCGAGGCGGTGCGCCACGCCATCGGCGCCGACACGCTGGGCTACATCTCGCAGCAGGGCATGATCGCGGCCACGGAACAGCCCGCCTCCCGGCTGTGCTCCGCGTGCTTTGACGGCAAGTACCCGATCGAGCTGCCCGGCGAAACGGCGTTGGGCAAGAACGTGATCGAGCAGATGCTGGCCACCGCGGCGCGCACCGGCATCCCGGTGCAGGCCGACAACGACAACGTCTCGGCGCTGCGCAGACCCTAGCGCCGGCGCGGCCCAGCCCACTCCGGATCGCTGGGCAGTGGTCCGCTGTGTAACGCATGCGCGACGGCGTCGCGATATCCGGTGAGGCCGCCGGCCGGCGGTGCGATGACGGCATCGACGTCGTGATTGGCCATCACCGCATCGCATTCCAGAGACTCGACGAGCGGTCGCGCCAAAGCGCCGGGGATCGGCGTCACCAGACCCACCCACCAACTCGCGATGGTCGGTGTCAGCCACGGCAGGACCACGATCAGCCGCCGTCGCAACCCGGCCGCCTCGGCGTACACCTGCATCGCCTCGCCGTACTCCAGCACGTCCGGGCCGCCGATATCCCAGGTGCGCGACGCCGGCACCCGCGCGGTGGCGGCCTCGATCAAGTAATGCAGCACGTCGTCGATGGCGATCGGTTGAATCTTGTTGTGCACCCACTTCGGGGTCGTCATCGCCGGGAGCCGGTTGGTCAGGTGCCGGATCATCTCGAATGAAGCGGAACCCGAACCGATGACAATGCCCGCCTGTAGCACGACGCTCTCGATGCCGGACTCCAGCAGAATGTCGCCGACGGCCGTGCGTGACCGCAGATGCGGGGACAGCTCGGCGCCCGGTGGATGCAGACCGGACAGATACACCAGCCGCTTCACACCGGACCGACGCGCCGCGGCGACGACGTTGCGAGCAGACCGGGCCTCTTCGGCCACGAAATCCGATGACGTGCCCATCGAATGCACCAGGTAGTACACGACATCGATGCCGTCGAACGCCGTGGTCAGCGAGTCGGGGTCGCCGAGGTCGCCGCGCGCCACTTCAGCGCGGTCGCGCCACGGCAGACGGTCGAGCTTGTCGAGGTTTCGCGCCATCGCCCGGACGGCAAGACCACGGTCGAGGAGTCGCGGCGCCAGGCGGCCACCGATGTAGCCGGTCGCGCCGGTCACCAGGCAGCGAACTTCCCACACAGACATCCGGCCTCCATCCGTCGACAGTCCGGTCCACGGGTGAACCCCCGGATGTGTCGTCAGGCCCTACCCGCAGCCGGGATCGGGCACGTCCACCGCCAGCGGGGTACCCGCCGGTTGGATGTAGTCAACCCACAGCACCAGAGGCCCGGGGCCGAGGTTGCGGCCGATATGGGTGTGGTCCGACCCGCTGTCTTCGGTAACCGCGGCGCCCTCGGGGGAGGCGACGACCGAACAATCCTTCATCGTGCGGGTGAGCGTGCCTTCCCGGACAACGCCGAACACCCGACCGTCGTGGTAGTGCCATCCGGTGCTGCCGCCGGGCTGGATGGTGATCTCACGGGTAATGTAGTCGACCCCGTCGATCGTCGCCTGCGAGATGATGACCGCATCGGCGTTCTCCGACGGAGTGGCGGACGCGGTCGCGCACAGGACCGTCGAGGCAGCCAAGATAGCCGCGGCGAGGAGCGCAAACCAGCGAACTGTTTTCATGGTCGGTCACGCTCTCACACCGTTCGGGATCATGCGGGGTGATCGGGAGGAACCACTCGGGATCGGCCGGTTACCGAGGTGTGGGCAACGACGGTAGCCTTGCTATCGATGACGGATCAAGCCGAACAACACGGCATCTCCTATGCATCGGCCGGGGTGGACATCGAAGCCGGTGACCGCGCCGTCGAACGGTTCAAACCGCTGGCCAAGAAGGCCACCAGGC
>DATNFI010000068.1:0-20898 GCA_035606475.1 Mycobacterium sp.
CCGGAGGCTTTGCTCCAGTGGGCACAGGCCACCGGGTCGTGCGTGGCATCGAGCAGGCTGATGCGCTGCTCGGGGTAGCGGCTGGTGTCCAGTTGCCGGGATACCGGCAGTTTGGCCACCTTGTCGGCTCCCAGGCGAGGCGGCTGGTCCAGGCCATAGGAGTTGGCGTTGCGCAGGATTGCAGCCAGCACCGGCGAGACCTGCTGCAGACCGTCGGGCAGCACCGCGTAGTAGTTGGCTGAATTGTTCTCCAGCCCATGTGATTCCACGACGCCGCCGATGGGAGCGGGCACTGGGAACTTGGCCGGGCTGCCGGCGTCGGGGATCGCCGGCGCGGCCAGTGGCGGCGACTCGGGAATCGCGTTGAACAGGCCGGCGGCGATCGGGCGCGGCGTGTGCGCGTCGGCGCCGAAGCCCAGCGCGCTGGTCACCGCGTGGTCGGCGAGGTCGATCCGGCTGCGCCGGCCATCCCACAGCAGCCAGGCGCCCGAGGGATTGCTGACCAGAATGGCCTTGCCCGCGTCCACCGCCGCCGCTCGAGCGCCGGAACTGTCCGGGGCCCCGGCGATCACCGTGACTCCGCTTGCGGTGCCACTGTTGGCGTCGCAGACCGTCCAGTCGGCGTCCTTGCGGGTGTTCTGCACCATCCGCTCGGGCGCGCCCGGAATGCCGATCAGGTTGCCGAGCGGAAACTTGTCCAGCTCAGTACTTTTCACCATGGTCGGGTTGGCCGGCTTGCCGGCGATCAGCCGGGCCGATGCCAGGTTCAGCACCGGATGCAGTTGATCGCCCACCCGCACGTACAGCGCGGCCGTCGACCGGTCCGCCAGTATCGCGTTGTTGGCCGCCGACCCGTTCGGACGGATCAGCGAGAACACAAAGCAGCCGGCCAACGCAGCGATCAGCACGATGGCGCCCATCAACACCGCGCGCGTCTGGGTGCGCAGCGGGTCGACGAGCATCCGGGTGTCGTGCAGCGCGACACCAGAAGCGATGCGGCGCATGACAAATCGCCAACCGGTCACCTGATGACGAGTGACGAAGCCGCGTCGGTAGGCAACCCTGTCCGGGTTGTCGTTGACCGGAGTGCGCGACGTGAACGAGCGCCGATCGTCCGGCTCAGTCATGGTCGCCACTCCTCAGCATCGCTGCGCTCCGCATCGTCGCCGGCTCAGGGCCGGTCATGACGGCATCTCCAGCCGCAGACCCTCGAGCAACGGCGGCACGGTGTTGGCCACATCGGCGGCGGTGATCGTCATGAGCTCCTCGTCGGTGAATTCACCGGTCTTTGCGTGTTCGGAGTGGTCCAACCGGAATTCCCGTTCCTCTTCCGACTTTTCGACGACGTTACGAACGAATCGACCGTTACCGGCGATGTCGAGTCCGCGACGTTCGACGCCCACCGAGTCGGCCTTGGTGGTACTGGCCATGTGGGCGAACAAGGATTCCAGATCGTCGAGCGCCTGCTGGTCGAACATGCTGTCACGTCGAGTGGCCATGAAGTTGGCAATCTCGATCAGCTCGGCCGGCTGGTAGGACGGGAAGTCGATGGTGCGGGTAAACCGTGATCGCAGACCCTGGTTGGTGTCCAGAAAGCGGTCGAGGTCGGCCCGGTAACCGGCGATGATCACCACCAACCGGTCACGGTCGTTTTCCATCCGGGCCAGCAACGTGTCGATGGCCACCAGGCCGAAGTCGTTCTTGGCGCCGGTGGCAACCAGCGCGTAAGCCTCATCGAGGAACAGCACGCCGTCCAGGGCGCTGTCGATGATCGCGTTGGTTTTGGCTTCGGTCTCACCGATGTGCTGGCCGATCAGGTCGGCACGATGCACCTCTTTGATGTTCTCTTTCTTCAAAAGCCCAAGGCCGCAATAGATTTTCGCGACAACGCGGGCGATGGTGGTCTTGCCGGTCCCGGGCGGGCCGGTGAAGACCAGGTGGTGGGTGCGCTGAGCCACTTCCAGCCCACGCTCCTTACGGACCAATTCCATCGCCACCGCGCTCTTGAGTCGCGCGACCTGGTCCTTGACCTTCTCCAGGCCGATGAACTCGTCGAGTTCGCGCTCGGCCTCGGACAGCAGAACGGCTTTACGCTCCTGCGCACCGGGGTCGACGAAGTCGCCGGGCTTGGGCTCGGTGGTGACGTCCCAGGGATCGATGCGCGCGTCGATGCGGTCGGCGGTGGTGGGCACGATCCCGAAGCTGGAATCCGTCAAGGCCTCTTCGACCTGAGCGTTTTCCGGGTTGGCGGCATATAGGTCCTGCAGCACCTCGCGCGCGGTGTCCTCATCGCCCTCGGCCCGCAACGACAGCCCCCTGGCCAACGCCCCGTCGACCGCCGCCACCGCGACCGGACCGTCCGGCTCTTCGAGGTAGGACAACGCGGCAGCAAACATGCCGAGCCGCGCCAGCGAGATCCCGAGCGCGATCTTGACGGCGTGCGCGAAGGTCGGTTCGAGGTCGGCGTCGTTGACGATCGGCGAGAGCAGTTTGACCACGTCAGCCCACCGCTCGGCGCGGTAGTGGATCGTCGACATCACCCAGCGCGCCTCCCGCGAGCTCGGTCGACGCCGGCTGACGTCACTGGCCAGCTGGTGTGCCGCAGCAAACCGACCGTCGCCGGCGAGCGCCACCGCATAGGCAAGATGGAAATCGTCCGGCTCGGTGGCGCGGAACTTGAGGTAGAGCCCGGTGTCGTAGTGGAAGCCGAGCGCGCCTTCCGGCAGCTCGACCTGGCGCCGCAACACGCCCGCCGTGGCCGTGTTGTGTGAAATCGCTTCCAGCACAGGCAAAGACGTGTCACCCGCGGCGGCCAGACCGACCCATGCATCGGCCTGGTCGTGCGCGATGCGGACCAGGCCGGTGAACCCGGACCGCGCCGCGGCCAGGTCCGCCGGACGCGTGCGGTCATAGATCGTCAGCCCGAGCGCGCGGCAGCAGGTCGCGAATCGACTCGTTACGTCGTCGTCCACCCTGACCGTTGCCGGCCGGGTGGCGACACCGCCGGTGTCAGCGATTTCCACGCCTCTGTCTCCCCTTCGGACGTAGTGTTGCCTAAGCTAACTTTGGGCGAAGTTAGCATTGCATAAGCTGGGTGTCGAGACGCACGTCTTCGCCGGACGCATGGTCTGGATCACCCCGCCGCCAAAGCACAAGCGCTGCACGTCAAACCGCGTGTCCGAGTTCGGGCAGCGCCTTTTGCCGCGCGGTGACGGATACGTACGTCCCGCCCCCGCGTGACCAGCTTATTGAAAATGAGTGTCATTAGCGGAAAACTGTACGCCATCTAGTTCTCACGTCTTGACCGCCCTGACCAAAGTGTTGCGGGCGATCATCGGGCCGGCCTCGGTCTCCGGCCCGGGTACGGGGCGACCCACCTGGTGTAGGTAATCGGCCAGCGGCGTTGCGACCGCGGTCCAGCCATGCTCGCCAAGCCACTGCTGCGCCGGTGCGTGCTGCTCGTTGTAGATCAGTTGGAAGAACAACCGCTCGTCGCCCTCGGCCTGAGCCGCACGCTCTTCTTCGACGGCTGCCTTGAACGTGTCGGCCGGCAACGGCGCGCCGTCCTCGACCGCGACATGACTGCCCGAACTTGCCAGCGCGTCGATACCGGTGAACAGTTGCTCCTGCGCGGCGGCGGGCAGATAGATCAGCAGACCTTCGGCGATCCATGCCGACGGCTGTGTTTCGTCAAAACCGCTGTCCCGCAGGGCCTGCGGCCAATCCTCGCGAAGGTCGATGGCAACCTCACGGCGTTCGGCGTTGGCGGTGGCGCCCTGCTCGGCAAGCACCTCACGCTTGAAATCGAGCACCTGCGGTTGGTCCAGCTCGAAGATCGTCGTCCCATCCGGCCAGGGCAGCCGATAGGCCCGCGAGTCCAGACCCGCGGCCAGCAGCACGATCTGGCGGACCCCAGCCTCGGCCGCCTGCCGGAAGTAGTCGTCGAAGTAGCGAGTGCGAGCGCCCTGGTAATTGACGAAATGCTCACCGAAATCCGGTGTTTTGAGTTGGTGGTCGGGATCCTTGCCGTCCAGCACGTCGGCTGCCGACCCGCCAACCGCGTGGCAGAAAACCGCGGCAAACGGGTCGACGGCCAACGGATCTGGCTTTTGCGCTTCCAATGCTCGAGCGGTCGCCACGAATAACGCGGTCGAACCGACGCTGGTAGTGATGTCCCAGTTGTCGTCGTCTGTACGCACGTCAACCGACCCTACGCGCGCTCAACAGCGCACTTGTCCCGCCCGATCCAGCCACGACGGCATTCAATACGACGGTGCGTCGTAGATACAAGACCCCGATCGGGTAGGGGGTATTGGTCGCTACACCAACGGGCGGCCGGCTTTGATCCGGCGATCCACATCCCACAGCAACAGGTTGAACGGGAAGCGCCGGACAAACCGCGGCATGGCGTTGTTCAGCGTGCGCAGCGTGGCGATCAGCCGGTCGAAGCGACGCTGTGTGCGGGCGTCCCAGGCGAATTGCATCTCGTCGCGAAAGCGTTGCGGCAGAAAACCGGCGGTCAACAGCAGACTGAGCTTCTCCGGTTGCCGTCGTAGCACATCGGGTAGCCGCAGCTTCTTAATCCGGCCCACCGCAATCGGGTACAGGTAGTCGCGCACAGCGTCGTCGATGTGCACCTTGTCGAGTTGGTCGTTCCAGTAGCGGTCGAACGCGGCCCGGTCCGCGGGCCACATCTCCGGCGGCACCTGCAACGTCGAACCGAGAACGACCGCCTCCTTGTAGTGCCGGTCGGCGTCGTGGTCATCCATCTCGCCGATGAACATCCGGTAGAAATCGACCCCGCCCTTGTAGAGGCAGGCCGCCACCCACAGCTGCAGATCGGGGTCGAAGGCGTTGTACTGCACGGGGCTGTCAGGAGTCGAATACACCTGCGCGTGAGCACGATTCACCGCACGCCGAAACGCCGCCTTCTGCGTGTCGGTGCCCGCCATCGCGACCGCGAGATAGGTGAACGTGGTGCGGGCCCGCTTGATCGGGTGCAGGTCGACGCGGCCGCTCTCCACCCGGCTCTCCATCACCCCGTAGCCGACGCCGGGCCTGGCCAGCTGCATGATCACGTTGGCCGGCCCGAGCAGCAACGCCATGCCCATCAACGTGTCGTCGAGCCGAGGGGTACGCCGCGGTCGGCTGATCGGCGGCGAACTCACCGCACGCTCGACATGCCTGATTGGTTCGCTGACCGTCATCGCCCACCTTGCCCGCAAATTGTGAGAACGTGTGTTTCCTGATATTGCCTCGCGGCGTGTACCGGTGTCAAGATGGGATCCGTGACTCCTGCGCCGACGACGAACGCACGGCCGTACCGCGGCGTCGACGCCGCCGAACGGCTGGCCGGGCGCCGGGCCAGCCTGCTGGAGGCGGGACTCGACCTGCTCGGTGCCGATGACTCCGCGGAGTTGACCGTGCGGGCCATCTGCCGGCGGGCCGGCCTGGCGGCCCGCTACTTCTACGAAAGCTTCACCGACAAAGACGAATTCGTCGCCGCGGTGTTCGACTGGGTGATCGCCGACCTGGCCGCCACCACGCAGGCCGCGGTCGCCGCCGCGCCGTTAGAGGAGCAGAACCGGGCCGGTATGGCCAACATCGTCCGCACCATCGGCGGCGATCCCCGCATCGGGCGGCTGCTGTTCAGCGCGCACCTGGCCAACGCCGTGGTGGTGCGCAAGCGGGTCGAATCCAGCGCGCTGTTCGCCATGCTGTCCGGCAAACACGTCGAGAACGCGCTGCGAGTGCCCGAGAACGACCGGATCAAGGCCGCCGCGCATTTCGTGGTCGGCGGCGTGGGTCAGACGATTGGCGCCTGGCTGGTCGGCGATGTCCGCCTCGGCCCGGAGCAGTTGGTCGACCACCTCGCGTCGCTGCTCGACGGGCTTGCCGACCCGAGTCTGTATCGCGATTGATGCGCCTAGTGAGCTGCCGGGATGCGGCGATCGGCCGACGTCTTGGGCACAGCCTGGGTGTCGTTCGCCGTGAATTCCTTGATCCAGCAGGCGAACTCGAGCGTGATCCCGTCGGGATCCTGGAAGTAGAACGAGCGCACGTAGACCCCGGGATGCAGGGTGGCAGCGACCTGACGCTCGCTCTCGTCATGGTTGAGCACCGGCCCCACCCGCACGCCCTTGTCCTTGAGCCGCTGCCGATAGGCGTCGAACTGCTCGGCCGGCACGTGAAACGCGAGGTGGTTCATCGTGCTGACGGCGCTGGTGATTTCGCCGATGCCCGGAATGGCGGCCGGCGACGAGAGACCCGGGACCCGGTCGGGCGCGTCCGCGAACCAGAAGAACGCCACGCAGTCGCCGTTGCCGGCGTCGAAGAAGAAGTGCTGTCCGGCCCCGCCCGGCAGGTCCAGCGATTTGATCAGCGGCATGCCGAGGACGTTGCTGTAGAAGTCCACGGTACGGGCCATATCCGAACACACCAGCGCGACATGGTTGATGCCGCCGAGTTCGAATTCGGAGTTGCGGTTATGCGGCTTGATCATCTCCGGGCTCCCGTTCCGTGGCGGAGATCTGGGTCTGAACCTAACATCAGATTCAGCTCGATTCCAGACAATCCGGCGTACGCGGGATCGACTGGATCCCATGGTCACGACCAAGGAGGCCGGTCGGTGTCTACCGTTTCGGACTTACCGCCGCGCCGTGCGCCGCTGCCGACGAATCGTGGCCGCCGAACGCAGGCCGCCATCGATACCGCAGCGCGGACGGTGATCGTCCGCAAGGGGATCCTGACCACCACGGTCGCCGATATCGCCGCCGAGGCGGGCCGGTCGACGGCGTCGTTCTACAACTATTACGACTCCAAAGAGGCGATGGTCCGCGAGTGGGCGCTGCGGTTCCGCGACGAATTGGACGAGGCAGCGAAGGTGGTTACCCAGCACGGCCTGTCGAGGCGGGAGCGTGCGTATCAGACCGCGGCTACGCACTGGCGTACCTACAAACATCGGCTGGCGGAAATAATCAGCATGTCGCAGCTGGCGATGGTCAACGACGACTTCGCCCGGCACTGGGCTGAATTATGCGCCATCCCAACCTCATTCATCGCCGAGACGGTACGACGCGCCCAGGCCGACGGCTACTGCGTGGGCGACGATGCGCGGCTCGTCGCGGTGGCGATCGTCGCGATGCTCAACCAGTTCTGCTATCTGCAACTGACCGCGACCGGTGAGCCCGACGAGGACGCCTGTATTGCCACACTGGCCAACATCCTTTATCGAGCGATCTACCACAAGGAGGGCTACTGAGGTGACTCGTACCGCCGGCACCCCCGGGGTCGTCCGCGAATTCATCGGTCTGCCATCGCCGACCGGCCGACGTGCCGGCGCGGGCGGGCACCCCTGCCAAGGGTTGTACTACCGCGGGGTCGGACGAAAACCGAAGGTCGCGGTGATCGCCGCCCATTACCAAATCGACTTTTCCGAGCATTACCTTGCCGACTACCTGGCGACCCGCGGCATCGGATTCCTCGGGTGGAACACCCGCTTCCGCGGCTTCGAGAGCAGCTTCCTGCTTGATCATGCGCTGGTCGACATCGGCGTGGGGGTGCGCTGGCTGCGTGATACCCAGGCGGTGGAAAATATTGTGCTGCTGGGCAATTCCGGCGGCGGCTCGTTGATGGCCGCCTACCAGGCGCAGGCCACCGACCCGCATGTGACCCCGATGCCCGGCATGCGGGCCGCCGCGGGGCTCACCGACCTGCCGCCCGCCGACGGCTACGTCGCCAGCGCGGCGCACCCGGGCCGCCCGGACGTGCTGACCGCGTGGATGGACGGCGCCGTCGTCGACGAGAACGATCCGGTCGCCACCGACCCCGAGCTGGATCTGTTCGACGAGCGCAACGGACCGCCTTTCTCGCCGGACTTCCTCACCCGCTACCGCTCGGCACAGGTGGCACGCAACCACGCGATCACCGACTGGGTCGAGACCGAGCTGAAACGTGTTCGGGCCGCAGGCTTTTCGGATCGACCGTTCACCGTGATGAGGACCTGGGCCGATCCGCGGATGGTTGATCCGACGATCGAGCCGACTCAGCGTCAGCCCAACATGTGCTACGCCGGGTTACCCGCTAAAGCCAACCGGTCGGCGCACGGCATCGCCGCGGCCTGCACATTGCGCGGCTGGCTGGCGATGTGGAGCCTGCGCACCGCCCAGACTCGGGCGGAGCCGCACCTGGCCCGGATCACCTGTCCCGCGCTGGTGATCAACGCCGACGCAGACACCGGCGTCTTCCCCTCGGATGCCCAGCGCATCTACGACGCGCTGGCCGGCACCGACAAATCCAAGTGCTCGATCAACACCGACCACTACTTCACCACGCCTGGTGCGCGCAGCGAGCAAGCTGACACGATTGCCAAATGGATTGCCAAAAGGTGGCGCTGAGGGTCCTCGCTCACTTCGTTCCCGGTCCGAAGGTGCTGGATTTCCTTGCACCGGAGACTGATTGGCTCGACATTCGCTGGTGCGGGAACTCCGCCGAAGACGACGAGACGTTTTACCGCGAGTTACCCGAGGCCGACGTGATCTGGCATGTGCTGCGGCCGCTGTCAGCGACCGACGTGGCTCGCGCCACCCGCGCGCGCCTGGTGCACAAGTTCGGCGCCGGCGTCAACACCATCGACGTCGACGCGGCCACCCGGCACGGCATCGCGGTGGCCAACATGCCCGGGGCCAACGCGCCGTCGGTCGCCGAGGGCGCCCTGCTGCTCATGCTGGCCGCCCTGCGCCGGCTGCCGGCGCTCGATCGCGCCACCCGCGAGGGCCGCGGCTGGCCGTCGGATCCGCAGCTGGGCGAGACCGTCCGCGACATCGGCGGCTGCACGGTCGGGTTGGTCGGCTACGGCAACATCGCCAAACAGGTCGAGACCATCGTCGCCGCGATGGGCGCCACGGTGTTGCACACCAGCACCCGCGACGACGGGCTAGCGGGCTGGAAACCGCTGCCGGAACTGCTGGCCGCCAGCGACATCGTCTCGCTGCACCTACCGTTGACGGACGACACCGACGGGCTGATCGACCGGGCCGCGCTGGACACCATGAAACCCGATGCGGTACTGGTCAACACCTCGCGGGGCGCGATCGTCGACGAAGACGCGCTGGCCGATGCGCTGCGCGACGGCCGGCTGGCCGCGGCCGGCCTGGACGTCTTCGGCGTCGAACCGGTACCGGCGGACCACCCCCTGCTCGGGCTGGACAACGTTGTGCTCACACCGCACGTCACCTGGTACACCGTGGACACCATGCGGCGCTATCTGGTCGAGGCCGTCGCCAACTGCCGTCGGCTCCGCGACGGGCAGCCGCTGGCCCATGTGGTCAACCAACCCACCGGTTGTTAGCTTGGAAGTGGAGCCGTAACAAGCCCGGGAATTCCAAGGAAGGCGACCAATGCCGATCGCGATCAACCCTGAGCATCAAGACCTGGCCGATTCCGTGCGGTCTCTGGTGGCGCGGATAGCGCCGTCGGAGGTCTTGCACGCCGCGCTGGAAACACCCATTGACAACCCGCCACCGTATTGGCAAGCCGCGGCCGACCAAGGCCTGCAGGGCGTTCACCTCGCCGAATCCGTTGGCGGACAAGGATTTGGGATCCTCGAGCTGGCCGTTACGCTCGCCGAGTTCGGCTACGGCGCAGTTCCGGGTCCGTTTGTGCCGTCGGCGATCGCCAGCGCATTGATCTCGGCGCACGACCCCGACGCCACAGTCTTGGCCGACCTGGCGTCCGGTGCCGCCATCGCCGCCTATGCGCTGGAGTCGGGACTGACCGCGACGCGTCAGGGCAACTCCCTGGTGATTCGCGGCGAAGTCCGCGCCGTGCCCGCCGCGGCCCAGGCATCGCTGCTGGTGTTGCCGGTGGCGATCGACAGTGGCGAAGAGTGGGTGGTGCTGCGGGCCGGCCAGCTCGAGATCGAGGCGATAGCCAGCGTCGACCCGCTGCGGCCGATCGCGCATGTGCGCGCCAACGCGGTCGAGGTCTCCGACGATGTCGTGCTGAGCAACCTTGACGCGGTCACCGCGCGGGCGCTGATCTCTACGCTGCTGTCGGCCGAGGCGATCGGCGTCGCGAAGTGGGCCACCGACACCGCCTCCGAATACGCCAAGATCCGCGAGCAGTTCGGCCGGCCGATCGGCCAATTCCAGGCCGTCAAGCACAAGTGCGCCGAAATGATCGCCGACACCGAACGCGCCACCGCCGCGGCGTGGGATGCGGCCCGCGCCGTCGACGAGGCCCGCGAAAACGGCTGGGACACCGCGGGTTCCAAGGCCGAATTCGCCGGCGCAGTAGCCGCGACACTCGCACCGGCCGCAGCGCAGCGCTGCACCCAGGACTGCATCCAGGTGCACGGCGGCATCGGGTTCACCTGGGAGCACGACACAAACGTGTACTACCGACGGGCGCTGGTGATTGCCGCCGGCTTCGGGCGAAAAGCCGCGTACCCGCAGCGGGTGGTCGACACCGCCACGACCACCGGGATGCGCGCTCTGGACATCGACCTGGATCCCGACACCGAGAAGCTGCGCGACGAGATCCGCGCGGAAGTGGCCGGGCTCAAGGAGATTCCGCGCGAGCAGCGCAACGCCGCAATCGCCGAGGGCGGGTGGGTGCTGCCCTATCTGCCGAAGCCGTGGGGGCGTGACGCGAACCCGGTCGAGCAGATCATCATCGCCCAGGAGTTCAACACCGGGCGGGTCCGGCGCCCAACGATCGGCATTGCGGCGTGGATCGTGCCGTCGATCGTGGCGTTCGGCACCGAGGAGCAGAAACAGCGTTTTCTGCCGCCGACGTTCCGCGGCGACATGATCTGGTGCCAACTGTTTTCCGAGCCGGGCGCAGGATCGGACCTGGCCGGCCTGAGCACCAAGGCGACCAAGGTCGACGGCGGCTGGCGGATCACCGGCCAGAAGATCTGGACCACAGCGGCGCAGTTCTCCCAGTGGGGCGCGCTGCTGGCCCGCACAAATCCGAGCGCGCCGAAACATCAAGGCATTTCCTACTTCCTGCTCGACATGAAGAGCGAGGGCGTCGAGGTGAAGCCGCTGCGTGAGCTCACCGGTGGCGCGATGTTCAACACCGTGTTCATCGACGACGTGTTCGTCCCGGACGAGTTGGTGCTTGGCGAGGTCGACCGCGGCTGGGAGGTCAGCCGTAACACGCTGACCGCAGAACGGGTTTCGATCGGCAACAGCGAGGCGCCATTCCTGGCGAGTTTGGATCAGTTCGTCGAGTTCATCCGCGACGGGCAGTTCGATCAGATCGCGCAGAACCGGGCCGGCCAATTGATCGCCGAGGGCCACGCCGCCAAGGTGCTCAATCTGCGCTCGACGCTGCTGACGCTGGCCGGCGGGGACGCGATGCCGTCGGCGGCCATCTCCAAGCTGCTCTCGATGCGCACCGGACAGGGCTACGCCGAGTTCGGGTTCGCGTCGTTCGGAGCCGAGGGTGCGATCGGCGACCCCGACGAGCCGTCCGGGAAGTGGGCCGAATACCTGCTGGCCAGCCGCGCGACCACAATTTACGGCGGCACGTCGGAGGTGCAGCTCAACATCATCGCCGAGCGGCTGCTGGGCCTGCCCCGCGATCCGTAGCCAACGCAGGCGAAAAGTTCACGCCGACCTGACGGAGCTCAGATCGGCGTGAACAGCTGTGGGGTCGGGGGCGGCCGGCCCCGTTGGTCCAAGAACGAGGCCGACCTTATTCCCCCTGGTTATTGGGGGTCACCACCAGCCGTGGTGCGGACCCCAGAAGCCTGGGTTACCCCAGAAGCCGCCGTGGCCCCAGCCCCATCCGGGGTGGCCCCAGGGCCCGGGGCCCCAGCCGCCGTGCCATCCGCGACCCCAGCCGCCGGGGCCCCAGCCGCCGTGGCCCCAACCGCCGTGGCCCCAACCGCCGTGGCCGCCGCCCCAGCCGTGGCCGCCGCCCCCGCCGTGGCCGCCGCCCCACTCGGGCGGGGCAACGTGCATCGGGCCGACTACCGCCGGGATCGGTGTCTGCGGGGCGGCGTCAGCCGTCGGAGCGGCACCGAAAAGCATTGCGCCTGCCACCGCACCCGCGCCGACTGCGCCGGCGGCGATGCGGCGGGCTGAAGAGAGTGATGACGACATTTTGCGCCTCCTTCGTCATCTACTGGCTGACACCAAACAACGCTAGGTTCCGTTCCTTAGCAAATGCTGAATTGCGTTAATAATTAGCCTAAGAATGCAATTCTTAACCTTGACCAGCTAATATCTGGCCCGGGCGGGCTATTGCGAAATAGCGACATTGATGACCTACTGCACTCAGGAGGTACTGAGGTCAGCGTTTACTGGTTTCAGTAGGCACTGATACCGATATCTTTGCAGTTAAAAGCCACTTTACGCATCTACTGACATCAGTGGATACGCGGGTCATGAACTCAGGATCTACGCCTTTATGCATTCTCTGATATACGCGGATCCGCGCGATATCAAGCTCACAACAGCGAACAATTCAACTATGCAATCTGATTAGTCAGGCTATACCCAGACTACTCGGCAGCAATCTCGGGTCCATCGCGTTTTCTGGGCCGCCGCACGCGACGTGACGTGGTGGGCGGCCTGGCCGCGCGGCGTGCCACCACTGCGCGTCGGTGCGTTGACCGCCATACTTAACTCCTGATCTACTGAAAACCACGCCAACCGAAGGTCGTCAGTCGCATGGACCCCAGCTCGCCCTCGTTCCGAGCCAAGCCACCCTCGCGTGCCGACGCCTCCGCGCGGACCGAACGCTTCTCGAGCGTCCCGAACACCAACGGCCGTCAGAAGCCCGAGCAACCGTCACGTGGCCAGCGCACCCGGCGCACCGTCGACCTGTCGCCCGCCACCCATCGGGCCCTGGACATCTGGCAGCGCGAGGCCGCCGACCGACTCGGCTACGCCCGAGTCACCGGACAGGAAGTGATCACCGCGCTCATCGAACTGCTTTTGCAAGACGCGAAGCTGTCCGCCGAAGTGACCAGGCGCATCCGCGAGCGACGCTGACATCGACTGCCAGCCAGCAGTGCTAATTTCGCCCGCATGGCAGAGACGCAGCGGCCCGATCGTCGCGAACACGCAGTAAGCGGCGAACGTGCCTCGCTGGAGGCCTTCCTCGACGACTACCGAGACATCCTGGTACGCAAGGTTTCCGGTCTCTCCGACGCCGACGCCCGCCGCCAGCTGGTGCCGTCACCGACGACCGTCGGAGGGTTGGTCAAGCACCTGCGCTGGGCGGAATACGGCTGGTTCGAGCAGTTCCTGCAGGGGCGGCTCGACGACAACCGTCGCACCCACCAGCGCTCCTGGGAATTCGAGCTTGCGCCCGACGAATTTCTGCCGACCCTGATCGCCGAATACCAGGCGCAATGCGCGGAATCCCGCCGCATCGCCGCGCGGTATTCGCTGGACCACGAGCTGCGGCACGGCCGGCTCGAGACCACGGTATCGCTGCGCTGGATCTACCTCCACATGATCCAGGAGACCGCCCGCCACACCGGGCAGATCGACATCCTGCGCGAACAGCTAGACGGCAGAACCGGTTTCGAGGGCTGAGCTACTCGACGTCGATCTCGCGCAGCTCGCGCTTGAGGATCTTCCCGGTGGGGTTGCGCGGTAACTCGTCGAGGAAGACCACTTCCCGCGGCACCTTGTACTTGGCCAACTGATCTCGCACATGCTTTTTGACGGTGTCCTCGTCGAGGTCCGCGTCGCCCTTCTTGACCACGAAGGCGCGCAGCCGGTGGCCCCATTCTTTGTCTTCGACGCCGATCGCGGTGGCCTCCAACACGTCTGGGTGCCCGCTGATGCAGTCCTCCACCTCGGCGGGGAACACGTTCTCGCCCCCGGACACGATCATCTCGTCGTCGCGCCCACTGATGTAGAGCAGGCCGCGCTCGTCGAAGTAGCCGACGTCGCCAGATGACAACAAGCCGTCGATGATCTGCTTGTTGCCGCCGCCGGTGTAGCCCTCGAATGGGAAGCTGGTACCCACGAAGATCCGGCCGACCTCGCCCTGCGGCAACGCCTTGCCGTTCTCGTCGTAGATCCTGACCTTCACACCCTTGACCGGGGGTCCGGCCGTCGAGGAATTGAACTCGAGGTGCTCGGGTCCGGCGATGGTGGCGAACGAGATCTCGGTGGAGCCGTACATGTTGTAAACCACCGGGCCGAGGTCCTTCAATGCCCGCTCGGCGACGTCGGCGCCCAGTGCCGAACCCGAGGCGAAGATGATCCGCAGGCTGGACAGGTCGGGCTTCTTGTCCATCTTCGCCAGCGCATCGAGCATGCGGGACAGCATCACCGGCACCACGACAACCGCCGACACTCGGTGTTTCTCGATGTCCTCGAACACCTGCTCCGGCTTGAACTTGCTGTGCAACACCAGCGTCGACCCCAGGAACATGCCGATGGTGGCGTGCAGGAACCCCAGTGCGTGGAACATCGGCGCCGGCAGCGAGGTCACCTCGTTGGCCTTGAACGGCACGTGCGACAGAATTCCGCCGATCGGCGCCAGCGTCGGCGGGGTACTGCGGTTGGCGCCCTTCGGTGTGCCGGTCGTACCGCTGGTCAGGATGATGATCGACGAGTGCTTGCTGGCCTTGGGGGCGGGCGCCTTGCTGTTGGCGGCGACCAGGTTGGCCAGCGTCTCGTCGGTGCTGCCGGAGTCCCCACCCCCCGGGGTGGTGTCCAAGGCTCGCAGCTTGCCCAGCGGCGGGTCGGCCTTGCTGACGTCCTGGGTGTACTCGTCGTCGTAAATGATCAGCTTGGCGCCTTCGCGCTCCGACACCTCCGTGATCTGCGGACCGGAGAAGGAACTGTTCAGCAGGATGATGCGAGCCCCGACTCGGGCGCACCCGAACTCCGCAATGGCGAACCAGCGGTGGTTGCGCGCCAGGATCGCGACGCCGTCGCCGCCTTTCACGCCCTTGGCAAGCAGGCCGTGGGCGACCGCGTTCGCCGCCTCGTCGAGTTCCTTGTAGGTGAGCTCGCCGGCGTCGTCGATGATCGCCGCGCGGTTCGGCGTCCGCCTGGCGTTGAACGACGGCAGCATGCCGATCTCGCCCCACTTCGCGATCTCGGCGGCCATCGCGGCGTAGTTCAGCGGGTTCTCCAACCGGAACGTTCCGGATTCGATGATTTTGCGAAGATAGTGCAGTTCAGACGCACCACGTTCGAGGTACTGCTGAACCTTGGCAGCAGCCTGCCCGGGTAGATCGAAAAGATTAGGCATGGCTTTCACACTATGTGACGTACGTCGCACCGCGGCCGGAAAATTCTCGCGAATTAGCATGAGCCCATGGCTCCGGTGTCTCTGGACGTGGGCGGACGCCGGGTTGAGGTCACCCATCCCGACAAGGTGGTCTTTCCTGATCGCGATGGTCAGGCCGGCCACACCAAGCTCGACCTGATCCACTACTACCTGGCGGTCGCCGACGGCGCGCTGCGCGGAGTCGCCGGTCGGCCGATGATCCTGAAACGCTTCGTCAAGGGCATCGATCAGGAGGCCGTGTTCCAGAAGCGCGCGCCGGAAAAACGGCCCGACTGGGTCGACGTCGCCGAACTTCGATATGCGCGCGGCACTTCGGCGAAAGAGGCGGTCATCCATGACGCGGCCGGCCTGGCCTGGGCGATCAACCTGGGCTGCGTCGACCTCAACCCGCACCCGGTGCTCGCCGACGACCTCGAGCATCCCGACGAACTGCGCGTCGACCTGGACCCGATGCCCGGGGTGACCTGGCAACAGATCGTCGACGTCGCGCAGGTGGCCCGCGAGGTGCTCGAGGACCACGGGCTGACCGCCTGGCCCAAGACATCCGGCTCGCGCGGCTTCCACATTTACGCGCGCATCGCTCCGGACTGGTCGTTTCGGCAGGTGCGACTGGCCGCGCAGACCGTCGCGCGAGAGGTGGAGCGACGCGCCCCCGAGTTGGCCACCAGTCGCTGGTGGAAAGAGGAGCGCGAAGGGGTGTTCGTCGACTTCAACCAGAACGCCAAAGACCGGACTGTCGCGTCCGCGTACTCGGTGCGGGCCACGCCGGATGCGCGGGTGTCGACGCCGCTGCGGTGGGACGAGGTCGCCGACTGCGACCCGGCCGACTTCACCGTGGCGACGGTGCCGCGGCGCTACGCCGACATCGGCGACCCGTGGGCGGCTATCGACGAGTCAGCCGGTGGGCTGGACCAATTACTCACGCTGGCAGAAGAACTCGGCCCCGCGGAGAAGGCGCCGAAAGGCGCGCGCCGCGACGGGTCGGGGCGACGTCAATCGGTCATGCCGCTGATCGAGATCGCCCGCACCAAGACCAAGGACGAGGCGATGGCCGCGCTGGACACCTGGCGGGAGCGTCATCCCGCGGCGGCCGAGCGTTTGGAGCCGGCCGACGTACTGGTCGACGGCATGCGCGGACCGAGTTCGATCTGGTACCGGATTCGGATCAACCTGCAGCATGTGCCCGACGGTGAGCGGCCGCCGCAGGAGGAGTTGATTGCCGACTACAGCCCTTGGAGGGGCGAGACGAATAAGCCGACCGGCTGGTCGCGCTAGGTTGATGGCCCGGTTCCTCAGCCGCCCGTTCCGGGCCGCATCGTCGCCGGGCTAGGCTCGCGCCGTGGACCAGCAATGGACTCGCCGGGGGTTGCTGCGCGCCGGCGGGGCCGCGGGCCTGCTCGCCCTCGCGGGCTGCTCGTCGGACAAGGCGCCATCCGCCGCGACCGGTGGCGGCGGCAACGGGCCGGTGACGATCTCGCACGCTTTCGGTGAGACGACGATCGCCAACCCACCCAAGCGGGTGGTCAGCGCGGGCTTCACTGGGCAGGACGACCTGCTGGCACTGGGGATCGTCCCCATCGCGGTGACCAACTGGTTCGGCGACCAGCCGTTCGGGGTGTGGCCCTGGGCCCAGCCCAAACTCGGGGCCGCCAAACCCGTTGTCCTGAACCTGGACAACGGAATTCAGGTCCACCAGATCGCCGGCCTCAAACCCGATCTGATCGTCGCCACCGACGCCGGCCTGGATCAGGACACCTACCAAAAGCTGGCCGCGATCGCGCCGACGCTGGCGCAGTCCGACGGCGAGGCATTCTTCGAACCGTGGAAGGATCAGGCAAAAGCCATCGGCCAGGCGGTCTTTCAATCCGGTCAGATCGACTCGCTGATCAACGGTGTTGACAAGGCCTTCACCGCCGTGGCGGACAAGTACCCGCAATTCAAGAACAAGCGGGCGTTGCTGCTACAGGGCAAGCTGCACGACGACACTGTGGTCGCGACCACCGGGTGGCAGACCGACTTCCTCAAGCAGATGGGCCTGGGCATCCCCGAGAGCCTCGTCGGGTTGGCCGTCGACCAGCAACGCGCATTCATCCCGCGCGACAGGATCAAGTCCGTCCTCGCCGACGCCGAACTCGTGATCTGGACCACCGAGAGTGAGGCGGACCAGGCCGCCCTACTGGCCAATCCCGATGTGGCCGCACAACGTTCGCGCACGGTGTTCACCACCAAGGACCAGGCCGGCGCCATCGCCTACGCGTCGCCGCTGAGCTACCCGCTGGTGGCGGACCAGTTGCCACCGCTGATCGCCAACGTCCTGCACTAGAAAATTCAGAAAGTGTGACAACTGGCCGCACACAGGATTACCGTCCAGTAATGAACAGCCTGGCCGACCCCGTTCTCGATTACGGCGATCAGGCGTTGCTGCTGCAATTCGACAGCACCGCCGAAGTATTGGCGTGGACCGAGGCGCTGCGGAACGCCTCGCTGCGCGGTGTCGTCGACATCGTCCCGGCCGCCCGCACGGTGCTGCTCAAACTCGACAGCCCCGATCGACAGGCCCCCATCCGCAGCCGGCTGCGCACGCTCGACGTGGCGCCCGGCACCGCAGCCACCACGTCGGCCGAACCCACGGTGATCGATGTCGTCTACGACGGTGCCGACCTGGCCGAGGTCGCCGAACTGACCGGGATGACCACGGTGCAGGTCGTCGCTGCCCACACCGCCGACCCGTGGACCGTCGGATTCTGCGGCTTCGCACCGGGTTTCGCGTATCTGACTGGCGGCGACCCGCGGCTGGCGGTGCCGCGACGGTCCGAGCCGCGGTCATCGGTCCCGGCCGGTGCGGTAGGCCTGGCCGGGGAATTCACCGGCATCTATCCGCGTCGCTCACCCGGCGGATGGCAGCTGATCGGCCACACCGACGCGGTGCTGTGGGACATCGACCGGCCCGATCCGGCGCTGCTGACGCCCGGGATGCGGGTCCAGTTCCGGGCCGCGTAGGGAGGCGATCATGACGACACTGGAAATCCTGCGCACCGGGCCGCTGGCCCTGATCGAAGACCTCGGCCGGGTCGGGCTCGCCCATCTCGGCGTCAGTCGATCGGGGGCGGCCGACCGGCGTTCACACACGCTGGCCAACCGGCTGCTGGCCAATCCCGACGACCGGGCCACTATCGAGGTAACGATGGGTGGATTCACCGCGCGGGTTCGCGGCGGCGACGTCGACATCGCGGTCACCGGCGCCGACACCAATCCGCGGATTGGCCCAACCATGTTCGGCGCCAACAGCATTCAGCATGTTCGCGACGGCGAAGTGATCACCCTGGGCATTCCGCGCTCCGGGCTGCGCAGCTACCTGGCCGTGCGCGGCGGCTTCGACGTGACGCCGGTGCTGGGCTCGCGCAGCTACGACGTGATGTCAGGGATCGGCCCGCTGCCGTTGCAACCCGGCGACGTGGTACCGATCGGGGAACATACCGCCGAGTATCCCGAACTCGATCAGGCGCCGGTGGCACCGATCGGCCACCAACTGGTCGACCTCTTGGTCGCGCCCGGTCCACGCGACCATTGGCTGGCCGATCCCGATGCCCTGGTGCACACCATCTGGATGGCGTCGGACCGCAGCGATCGCGTCGGCATGCGACTCGAAGGCAGACCGCTGCTGCACCGCGACCCGGGACGTCAGCTGTACAGCGAAGGCGCAACCCGCGGCGCGATCCAATTGCCGCCCAACGGATTACCCGTGATCCTCGGCCCCGATCACCCGGTGACCGGCGGCTACCCGGTGGTCGGCGTGATCGTCGACCAAGACATCGACCGGCTTGCCCAGGTGCGCCCGGGCCAGCACGTGCGGTTGCACTGGTCGCGTCCCAGAATCGCCGCGACTTTCATGTCGAGTTCGGTGGCGGCGCACTAGTCGAACTGGTAGACCAGCAGTGTGCCCACCCAGGTTCACACCGCCCGCCTGGTCCACACCGCCGATCTGGAAAGCGACGCGCGGCAGCGTGCCCGCGACATGGTCTACGAGGCGTTCGGTGGCGACTTCACCGACACCGACTGGGAGCATGCGCTGGGCGGCATGCATGCCCTGATCTGGCATCACGGCGCGATCATCGCGCACGGCGCGGTCACCCAGCGGCGTCTGCTCTACCGCGGTGTCGCGCTGCGCTGCGGCTACGTCGAAGCTGTTGCCGTGCGCGAGGATTGGCGCGGGCAGGGCCTGGCGATCGCGATACTCGATGCGTGCGAGCAGGTAATCCGCGGCGGTTACCAGCTGGGCGCGCTGAGTTCCTCGGACCGCGGCCGCCGGCTGTACACACTGCGCGGTTGGCTGCCGTGGCTCGGGCCCACGTCGGTGTTGGCGCCCACCGGGCCGACCCGGACGCCCGACGACGACGGCTCGGTGTTCGTCTTCCCGCTCGGGATCAACCTCGACCCCACCGCGGGGTTGACCTGCGATTGGCGCGACGGCGACGTCTGGTAGCTGTTCGCTGACAGCGAACCGGCGACTGGAACTTTAGCGTGGTCGACTCAAGTTTGTCTCTGTAGATGCCGGCAGAGCGTCGGCACCCATGGAGCAGGAGGAGACACACATGAGCAACCTGACGTTGTGGTCACGCCCCGCGGACCGCTTGGTACGCGAGTTCTTCGGACCGGCCGCGGCAACCGACTGGATCAAGCCGATAGCCGCCGGTTTCAACCCGGCCGCCGAGATCGTCAAGGACGGCGAGGACGCGGTGGTACGGCTCGAACTCCCGGGCGTGGACGCCGAGAAGGACGTCAACGTCGAGATCGAGCACGGCCGCTTGGTCATTCACGGCGAGCGTCGTGACGAGCACGCCGAGCAGAAGGACGGCCGCACGCTGCGCGAGGTGCGCTACGGATCGTTCCGCCGGTCGTTCCAGTTGCCCGCGCACGTCACCGCCGACGCCGTCAAGGCGTCCTACGACGCCGGTGTGCTGACCGTCCGGGTCGTCGGCGCCCACGCCGGAACCCAGGCGCAGCGCATCGAGATCAGCAAGTAGTCGCACTCGAATCCGGTGGAGCCCAACGGCTTCACCGGATTCGGCGGGTCAGTCGAACGCCTGCCCGACAGCGACCCCGATGACCTTGAGCAGGTTCGCAACCTTGCGGTCGAGGTCGGCGCCGACCGCGGCCACCTCGGCGCTGCCGAGGCTGCCGAACGCCGGGCCGGGCCGATCCATCGTGAAGATCGCGTTCCCGTCGGCATCGCCGTGGACCAGCATCCGCAACGGCGCGTACAGCAAGGCCTTCGGATCGTGCCGGAACATGGTCTCGGCGATGACGTGGTTGCCGATCAGATACTCGATCGCCGGAGTCTGATGTCCGGCGATGGCGAAGAATCCGCGCGTATCGATCTTGGCGTAGGTCATCAAGTCGTGCGGAGCGTTGGCGGCCGCGGCGGCACGCACGTCGTCCCAAGTCCCGCCGGCAGCCCGGATGCGCTCCAACGTCGTTTGGTCCACCGGCGGTGCCGCTTCCTCCAGCGCCGCGATGAACTGCTCGAAAGGGATGCCGGTGTCGATATCGACGCGGGTCATGCCGTGCGGTTCCCGGTGAAAGCTCATTGCATGAGTTTATGGTTCGGTCAATGAACCTGCAAGG
>DATNFI010000069.1:0-3895 GCA_035606475.1 Mycobacterium sp.
TGCCGCAACCGCGCATCGTCGGCCGGATTCTGCGACGCCTGCCAAGGCAGGACAAGGCGGTCAGGCTGTCGCAGTTCATCGGCTCCGACTATCTGGTCGACCTAGTCATCCGGCCCACCTGGCGGCGCCGGGCGGCCCAGCGCTACGGGTGGATGTGCCTGCGAACTCTGGTGCGGGACAAGGATCTTCGCGCGAAACTGACTCCCGACTACGAGCCGTTCTGCAAGCGGCAGGTGCTCTCCGGGGACTACTACCGGCGAATCGCCAAGCCGAATGCCAGTTTTGTCAGCGAGCCGATCGCCGAGGTCACCGAGACGGGCCTGCGGACCGCCGACGGCGTCCACCACGACCTCGACGCGATCGTGCTGGCCACCGGATTTGCGGCGCACAACTACATGCGACCGATGACACTGCGCGGACGCGACGGCCTGTCGATCGACGACGCCTGGGCCAAGGGGCCGCGGGCCTGGGGCATGACGGCCATCCCCGGCTTCCCCAACCTGTTCATGGTGTTGGGCCCCAACTCGCCCACCGGGTCCATCTCGCTCCAGCACGTCGCCGAGTTGACCGCGCGCTATATCACCAAGTGGCTGAGCCGCTTTCGCGACGGCGAATTCACCGCCGTCGAGGTCACCGAGCAGGCCACCGACCGGTTCGCCGACGAGATCGCCGAAGCGATGGTCCCGACGGTGTGGAACACCGGTTGCAACTCCTGGTATTTCGCCGACGACAACCACATCGACCTATGGCCGTTCGACCGAAAACGGTTGACCCGCATGCTGGCTCAGCCGAACGACGACGATTACATCTTGACGTAGGCGGCTGCAATCTCCGCCGCCAGCCGGGCATTCGACAACACCAGCGCGATGTTGGCCGACACCGACGCGCCGTGCGTCTCGCGGTGGAAGAAGTCGAGCAGAAACGGCGTGACGTCCTTGCCGCGCACACCCGCCGCCTCGGCAGCCGCCAGCGCGTCGGCCAGCACCCGGTCATGCAACACACGGTCCATCTCGTCGGCCGGCGCGATGGGATTGGCCAGCACCAGCCCGTAGCTGTCGGTGCCCAACCGCCGCCTGGCTCGCAGCACATCGGCGACCTGCTCGGGCGTCTCCACCCGCCAGCCCACCGGATGACCCGAATCGGCCAGGTAAAAGCCGGGAAACCGGTCGGTGCGATAGCCGATCACCCCGACGTTGAGCGATTCCAGCCGCTCCAGCGTGGCACCGACATCGAGGATCGACTTGACCCCGGCGCAGACCACCAACACGGGAGTCCGCGACAGCGTCATCAGGTCCGCGGACTCGTCCCAGCTGTCGCGCGCACCGCGATGAACACCGCCCAGCCCGCCGGTGGCGAACACCGAAATACCCACCGCCGCAGCCAGATGCGCGGTCGAGGCCACCGTCGTCGCGCCGTCGCCACGCAAGGCCGCCAGCACCGCGACATCGCGCACGCCGACCTTGACTACCGTGTCGCTCTCGGCGATATGACGCAGCGCGACGTCGTCCAGTCCGATGTGGGGCTCGCCACCGATGATCGCGATCGTCGCGGGAACCGCGCCGCCGGATCGCACGGCCGCCTCGATCTCGCGGGCGACGCGCAGGTTGTCCGGCCGCGGCAGGCCGTGGCTGATGATCGTGCTTTCCAGGGCGACCACCGGCCGGCCGGCGGCCAGCGCGTCAGACACCTCGGGAAGGACCTGCACGAGGTAAACCCTACGTCGCCGGGCTAGGCGTCCTCGGGAGTCTCGATCACCGTGTATCTCGGATCGTTTATCGCCACTTCTTTCTTGCCGCTCTGGCTTGCCTTTCCGGTGACGCGAATGACCTGGCCCGGCTCGATATCGTCGCCGTGACCGGGCGGAAACGTGACCCGGACATCGCCACTGTCATCACCGACGACGATCCAGCGGAACGTCTTGCCCCGCTTGGTGATGTCTTCGACTTGGCTGACGCGGCCCTCGACCGTCGCCCGGCGACCGGGAATCAGACTGTTGATCTCGATCACCGCCGCGGGCTTTTCCGGATGCTCGTAGTCCTCGGCGGGCTCCTCTTCGCCCCGCCAGATCCGCATCTCGATCTCCTCGATCTTGGCGGCAATGCGCTGCTCCAAGATGTCCGGAAAGGCTTGGCGAATGCGGGACTGGACATCGTAGGGAACGATGGTGGCCGCGGCGTCCGGGACGCGGCTGACAGCGCGGGAGATCTTGTCCGCGGTTTGGTCGTGCAGCAGTCGTCCGAGCACCGGTGCATACGTTCGCCGCGGCAGCAATACCGTCACGTGGGTGTCGCGATATTCGTTGCGCGCCTTGACAACCAGCACCTGCACCGCGCGGACGATCTGCCGGTCGGGACAGTCGATCACCCGCAGCGGGGTGTCGAGTTCGAAGTCGTCCCAACGCTTTCGCAGTTCGGTTGCCCGGTCCGAGTCGATCATGAAATGCACCGCGACCAATTCGTCGGCCCGTAACCCTTTGCCGTAGCGCAGCGCTTCAAGCACCGCGAGGTCCAACGAGTTGACGCAGACGAACACGCGATGCCGCGCATATTTCGTCAGCTGCGGACGATCGGTACGGAAGGCCTCGAGAATCGCTGACTCAGCGCGGTATTCGCGGTTGAGCCGGATCAGGACGAATACCAGAATCGGAAACACTACGACGACCAACCAGGCGCCCTCGGTGAACTTGGCGATCGCGAAAATCCCCACGACGATGGTCGACAGCACCGCCGCGGAGAAGTTGATCGCCAGCCGGTGTTTCCAGCCCTGTTCGCGCTTCGTCAGATGGTATTTGGACATTCCGTAGCCGGCCATCGAGAAGCCGGTGAATACCCCGATCGCGTAGAACGGCACCAGCGCGTTGACCGATCCACCGGTGAACACCAGCAGCGCCACCGACAACGCGGCGAGCGTCAGGATGCCGTTGGAAAACACCAGCCGATACCCGCGCTGCATCAGCTGGCGCGGCAGGAAGCGGTCCTCGGCAACGAAGCTCGCCAACGCGGGAAAACCATTGAAGCTGGTGTTGGCGCCGGTGTAGAGGATCGCCGCGGTCGACACCTGGACCAGGACGTACATGCTGTCGCCGACGACACCGTTGCCGAAAACGGCTCGAGCGATCTGCGACAGCACCGACGGGTACTCGCTGAGGTACGGCGCGGCGTGAGTGGCGTAAGCGAGATAGCCGACACCGGCCAACAGGATGCCCAGGATGCAGGCCATCGCGGTCAGCACCCGGCGCGCGTTGAGGCTCTGCGGCTTACGAAAGACGTTGACGGTGTTGGAGATTGCTTCCACACCGGTCAACGACGAACCACCGTTGGCGAACGCCCGCAGCACCACCAAGACGGTCGCGCCCATCACCAGTCCGCCGGTGTGATGTACCGGAACCGCACCTGCGGCGTGGCCGGGATCGTATTGCGGCAGGCCCCAAATCAGGTGCCGGACAACGCCGGTCGCGATCATCACCAAGAGCATGGCCACGAAGGAGTAGGTGGCCAGCGCAAACGGTAGCCCCGCCTCGCGGAGTCCGCGCAAATTCAGATAACAGATCATCAGGACCACCCCGACGGTGATCTCCAGGCTGTAGGGCCCCAGGGCGGGCACGGCCGAAGCCACCGCGACGGTGCCGGCCGCCGACTGCACCGCCACCGTCACGACGTAGTCGATCAACAGTGCCGCCGCGGCCACCTGAGCCACCTTGGGCCCGAAGTTCTCCCGCGCCACGATGTACGAACCGCCGGCCTTGGTATAGGCAATCACGACCTGGCGGTAGGAGGCGGCCACCAGCGCGAGGATCACCAGGATCACGCCCATGATGGGCAGCAGCAGAATGAAGGCGGCCAGCCCGGCGTGCGGTAGCAGCTCGGTCAGGATCTGCTCGGGACCGTACGCAGTG
>DATNFI010000070.1:0-2946 GCA_035606475.1 Mycobacterium sp.
CCGCGGCGAATACCTGTACAACTTCTGGCGCGACGCGGCCAACCCGCGTGGGCTGTGGCGGCGAACCACGCTGGACAGCTACCGCGGCGACGCCACCGACTGGGACGTGCTGATCGATGTCGACCAGTTGGCTCGCGACGACGACGAGAACTGGGTTTGGTCGGGCGCCATCGTGATCGAACCCGAATTCGACCGCGCCCTGGTCAATCTGTCCCGCGGCGGAGCGGACGCGGTCATTGTGCGCGAATTCGACATCGACACAAAGGAATTCGTCGATGGCGGCTTCGAGCTGCCGGAGGCCAAGACGCAGATCGGCTGGGACGACCACGACACCGTGCTGGTGGGCACCGATTTCGGGCCCGACTCGCTCACCGAATCCGGCTACCCGCGCATCGTCAAGCGGTGGCGGCGCGGCACCCCCCTCGACGAGGCGGAACTGGTCTTCGAAGGCGCGCGCACCGACGTCAGTGTCGGCGGGTCGACCGATCGGACACCGGGTTTCGAGCGCACCTTCGTCTCGCGATCGACCGACTTCTGGAACAGCGAGCGCTACCAACTGCGGGGCACGGAATTGATCCACCTCGACGTTCCCTCCGATGCGAGCAGCGTCTCGATCCATCGCGAATGGCTGTTGATCGAACCGCGCACCGACTGGGACTTCGGCACCACCACCTATCCCGCCGGTTCGCTGCTGGCCGCCAAATACGACGAATTCCTCGACGGCGGGCGCGAATTGGCCGTGGTCTTCGAACCGGACGCGCACACCTGCCTGCATCAGTACGCCTGGACCCGCGACCAACTGCTGCTGGTCACGCTGGCCGACGTGGCGAGCCGCGTCGAGATCGTCACACCGGGCAGTTGGGAGCGCAAACCGCTGGCCGGCATTCCCCCCACCACCGAAAGCGTGATCGTCGCGGCCGACGACGCCAGCGACGAGTTCTTTCTGGATTCCAGCGGCTTCGACAGCCCGTCGCGTCTGCTGCGCGGCACCAGCAGCGGCCCACTCGAGCAGATCAAGGCCGCCCCTGGCTTCTTTGACGCCGAAAACCTGTCGATAGCACAATATTTCGCGACATCGAAGGACGGCACCGCGATTCCGTACTTCGTCGTCCGGCCGGGCGAGGCCAACGGGCCGGGACCGACGTTGCTGTACGGCTATGGCGGATTCGAAAACTCCTACACGCCCGGTTACAGCCCGGTGATGGGCCGGCTCTGGCTGGCCCGGGGCGGAACGTACGTGCTGGCCAACATCCGCGGCGGCGGTGAGTACGGGCCGAGCTGGCACACTCAGACCATGCGCGAGGGTCGTCACCTGGTCGCCGAGGACTTCGCCGCCGTGGCAACGGATTTGGTCGACCGCGGCATCACCACGGTGCCGCAGCTCGGCGCGCAGGGGGGCAGCAACGGCGGCCTGTTGATGGGCATCATGCTGACCAAATACCCGGAGCTGTTCGGCGCGCTGGTGTGCCAGGTTCCGCTGCTGGACATGCGCCGCTTCCACCTGCTACTGGCGGGCGCGTCCTGGGTCGCCGAATACGGCAACCCCGACGACCCCGACGACTGGAAATTTATCGCCGAATACTCGCCATATCACAACATTTCGGCCGACGTCGACTACCCGCCCGTGCTGATGACCACGTCCACCCGCGACGACCGGGTGCACCCCGGGCATGCCCGCAAGATGACCGCAGCACTGGAGGCCACCGGCCACCGGGTCTGGTACTACGAGAACATCGAGGGCGGTCACGCGGGCGCGGCCGACAACGCCCAGAGCGCGTTCAAGACGGCGCTGGCCTTTGCGTTCCTGTGGCAAATGTTGGGTACTCGAAAGCAAAACTCATGAAGGTGTGGTGTGGTGCAATGCGCGTGCCGTACATGCTGTGTGCGACGGTCGCCGCCGTGACGTTGCTGGCGGTGCCGGGCTGCTCGAAGGTGGTCACCGGTACTGCGGCCCGGGATTCACATGCACCACCGCGCAAACCCACTGATTGCGAGGAGGTTTCGGCTCCCCTGACGTCCATCGACTCGCGCGCCGCCGGTGAGCCGCAATTGAAGATTCCGCAGCCGCCCGGCTGGGAACGCGCGTCGATGCTCGACTCCGAGCTCATTCGGTTCACGATGCGCAACAAGGGCCTGGCGGCCGACGCCTTCATGCCCACCGCCGTCGTGACGCTCGAATCCATCCCGGGCGGCGACGCCGACAACAAGGCGATCTTCGACCAGGAACGGGCGGCGTTGGTCGACCGCCTCGGCGCCACCGGTCTGCACATCTCCGAGACCACCCGCTGCGGGGACGACGCGGAACTGGTCGATTACGACGCCCCCAGCATGGGACGGATTCCCCCGCGCAAGATCAAGACCCTCATGGTCGCCGGCGCCTTCAACGGCACCACCTACGTGGCGACACTCACGGTTCAGTCCACCGATCCCGACAACGCCGTGTACGTACGCGACACCGGGACCGTCCTGACGGGATTTCAGATGCTGCCGCCCGCCGGCGGCTAGCGGGGCACGTTGCCCGGTCTGAATCCATTCCCAAAATGGCTCCGCTATTTACTTTCATGTGCCCAACCTGAGGTGTACCTTAGATTAAGCTAAGAAACGTCGTGGTTGAGGGGGTCGCGATGCACCTGCTGTTATTCGGCGTCCTTGCGGTGGCCGCTCCGCTCTTCGGCGCCAGTCTGTTCAGGCTGCAAGCGAATCTCGAGCGGTGGGATCAGCAGCGCCACGCCGAAGACTGACGCCGCACATCGTCGCGGGCGGCCCCTTCCCAGCCGAAGCGCGACAGTGTCAGCATTCAGGCATGCCAACAACCGATTTCGAGACACTGCTGTACTCCACAGCCGGATCCGTCGCGACCATCACCCTGAACCGCCCCGACCAGCTCAACACCATCGTGCCGCCGATGCCCGACGAGATCGAGGCCGCCGTGGGCCTGGCCGAGCG